>NZ_JAMQPR010000005.1 GCF_026151345.1 Leptospira paudalimensis | reverse complement strand
CATGGTCGCCGCCTCCGGCTACTCGGCGATGACGGTGGCGATCGAGGGCCTGAAGAAGGCCGGCTCGACCGACGGCAAGGCGGTGCGTGACGCCATCCGCGGCAACAGCTTCGAAACCGCGATTGGCAAGCTGTCGTTCAACAGCCTCGGCGAAGTGAAGAAGGCCGTGCAGGTGCAGGTGGTCAAGGACGCCAATTTCCACCGCTACGGCGTCATCGACGACCTTCAGTTCCTCACCCCGCCCGAAAAGTAAACCCGGCCAGGCCGGCGGCTAGCGAAGACATCAGCG
>NZ_JAMQPR010000004.1 GCF_026151345.1 Leptospira paudalimensis | reverse complement strand
TAAATTTTTAGATCTAAATTTTGAAAAGTACGCCGGCGTACCTTGGGATTTGATTATCAATTTAGAATGTAGGATATAGAAGGGAAGCCTTGCGCAAAGGATCGAAGCGGAAATCCTTTCGCAAATGCGAAAGATTGGAGCGAAGAGCCTGGTCGTTTAATGCATTTAAGTTTTGGAATGGGAGGATTCGATGCGCCCAAAGGAAGAGAAAAAACAAAGTTAGGGATAGAAAAATTCTTGTACTATTTTGGATCTTTTTTAAGATTATCTCAACCCTTTCACTGGGTGATGTAAACTTTCTGGATTGTGTGGAAGCAGTCCAGAAAGACTCTCTTCCCTCCCCTATCCAAAATCAAGTTCGTTGTCAAAGAGTCTGTAATTTGAGAGATTTGGCATATAGATATTATGTCACATTAGGCTTGACAAAAAAATCCATTCTGGTGATTAGAAGCATAAGAGTAGGGGAGGTGTCCTCATACTCTTATGCGGTCTTCCACAATATACCGCAACATACATCACCTGGGATTCCTATGAATTCCAAACATGGACGTTTGTAAAAAACTTCCGAATGAATTTACCGTTGCGATAGCTTTGTCTTCTTCGTAACGGAAAAGATCCAAAGAACATTTTGTTTTTTGGGCACCGAAGGTCTCTGTTGGAAAAGAGAGGAAGGATGAAAGGGAAAGAAAGGACGGGAGTTTGGGTTGCACAATGGATGTATGATTTGGATCTAAATCCGAATCAGATTCGTTTGTATGCAGAGATTGTATCTTTGGATGCAAAGGATGGGTGTTATGCATCCAATGAGTATTTTGCAAAAATTTTACATCTGAAACAAGATACAATTTCACGTTTGGTCTCGCAGTTAAAAGCGAAAGGTCTCCTTGTGCAAACTCACTTTGATGGTAGAAAACGATTTTTGAAACCTGTGCTCCAAGAAAAGAAAGGTTCGGAGGATGTTCCAAAGCTTGGTCCATCGAATCAGAGTGTGAGGCGAGTAGGGGAGAGTGTAGGAAGTGCATCCAAGGCAGATTTGGCTGGAAGTGCGAGCTCTTATCATACAGTACAAAAACAAAATCAAATACATAAGAGATCAGAACCTTCGTGTGAAGAAAAATGGAAACAGTTCCTTAGGTGGATGGGTGAGACGATGTCTGAGTCAACGAGGTTGTCCCTTGCCAAACTGAAAGGGCCGGAAGAACTAACGGGGTTACAACAACGTTATTGGGAACGTTGGCTTGCCACCCCGAAATCGTAGTGGTTATTTGACTTGGGTGATGTCTTGGCGGAATTGGGATCTACCACCTGGGTATTCAATGAGGTATAAACATTGGCAATTTTCCCATGCAGGGCTCGGAAGGAAAAAACCACCTTCTTCCGATTGGCAAGAATCCTGTTTGGGTTTGATTTTGTGTGAGGCAATCAGGCGCCCCAAGTCTTTGATTTCTGTTTCTGAGAGCTCTACAGATTCATTCTCCAACAAAATACTTGTTAGTTTAGACGAAGTAGAGAGTAGGTTCGTTGCGTTTACGCAAGTGGTTCTTCGCATTGCCAAACTACCAGATTCGATCGCTTGTTCACTTGCTTTTGCAGAGACTGCGGCATAGAATACTTCGGATCCGTCTTTTTGTTTCCATCCGGATTTCCAAGGGGTATAGGTATGGCAAGTGAAGAGAAAAACGAGAAGGGGAATGGGTAAGTATCTCATGTGGGAATTGTAACCATTGAGGAGTCTTTGTCAATGGAAAGAGTCATCCATGAGGATAGGGTTTTGTTAATTTATTGAAAAATAACAGTTTCGTTTCAGATTAGGAAGCATACAAGATGAGTTTATTCAAACCAATCCCTCTTTTTTCAGGTCCCATGGTACAGTCCTTTATGGCTTCCTTTAAGTCAAAGGCAGACAAATCGTATGGGAAAAATCTCGAAGGCGAGTGGAGATCGGTCAGAACTAAAAAAGGAGTCACACTCCTTGCAAGGATTCATGAAGTTCCAAGTCCCAAAGGCATTGTGATTTTGGTGCATGGTTGGGAAGGGAGTATCCATTCCAGCTACATCATTCGGACCACCAAACATTTTTTAGCAAAAGATTATTCAGTCTATCGGTTGAATCTGAGAGACCATGGAGACACCCACCATTTAAACGAAGGGATCTTCAATGGAAGTTTACTCGAAGAAACATATGATGCGGTACTCACACTTGCAAAGTCAGTGAAGTCCAAACTTCCAGTCTATTTGGCTGGGTTTTCACTGGGTGGAAATTTTGTACTTCGAATGGCAGGTAGGCATAGCACTGCAAAAGCGGATGAGAAAATCCCAGGGCTCAAACATTGTTTTGCCTTTAGCCCAGCACTTGATCCAAAACGTGCCACAATCAAAATGGATGACCATCCATTCTTACGGAAATATTTTTTAAATTCATGGAAATCATCCCTTGTGAAAAAAGGCCAACTCTTCCCTCATCTGTATTCCTTTGATGATTTGGACAAATACCAATCAGTCATGGACTTAACAGAAAAAATGGTGAAGGAGTTTTCTAAGTTTCGTTCGGTAGATGAATATTTTTTGTCTTATACTTTGAATGATCTTTTCTTTAAAACCATCAAAGTCCCAACAACCATTTTGACATCCATGGATGATCCAGTCATCCCTTGGAAAGAGTTCACTGAAATTCCATCATCAGCTTACATTGATGTGGTCATTGAAGCAAAAGGTGGTCACTGCGGTTTTATCGAAGACTGGAAACGATCTTCGTACTATTGGAGGATTATGGAAAAGAAGATGGGTTGATCTCTTCCCAAATCGCTTTCCAATACTGTCCCCATTTGGATTTTTCAGAGGTCCAAAATTTTTGAAAAAATAAATCTAATAATTCACGATTGGAAAGGATGTTGAGTAATTTTTTTCGATCCAATTGTTCTGGCCCTTGTCCCAGTAAAGTATCGAAATCATTTGCAATGGAGTCCGAAACTTTCGACCGATAGGATTTGTTCCCTTGTAATTGTTTGTGCCTCTTGTGGAAAATGGGATGCACAAGTGCATAAAAAATTTCTTTTCCTTCCATTCGTTTTTCGTCACTCCGGGTGAGCTCTTCTCTTAAATTGTTTGTGAGCCCACGATTGGGTTTCCAATACGAGAGATCAAAAAACGACTGTAAGGATTTTTGTTCGCGACTTGTGAACATCACTAGAGGGATGGAAAGAGTCCAACCAATCCAAATGGGCATCGTTAAGAAAAATAACATCAAAGAATAAGAGTAACTGATATAGGCAGAAACGAGCCCAAGGATGGTGATTCCAAAAAAGGAAGATACCACATAGGAGAAAGGGTAACTTGATTCTGCATCCCGATTCTGGGGACCCCAGGAAATCTTTTTGTTTAGGAAGATGGACACCACAAAAATGCTATGATAGATCATGTAGATGGGTGCGATGAGAATGGAAAATAAAGTCTCTAAAAGGAAGGCCGGAAACTTTAAGAAAATTTGTTTGAACGGTAAACTTAAGTAACTGAGAACCCTTGGTAAAAAGAGTAGGAGTAAGGAAAGATACAAAAGTTTTAAATACAAGGGATCATAAATCTGAGCTTTGAAGTATTCAAACTCTTCCGGAAGCATGGAGTAGTTTAGGAACTTACTTTCTTCGATATAATTCCACAAACTTAGTAGGATATAACAGAACCAAATGGGTGAATTGAGGTAAGACAAAATTCCATTTAAGATGTGAATACGATTGATAAAGGGAATCTTCTTTCCAAATAAAAACCAAAAATGTTGTAAATTCCCTTGGCACCATCTTTGGTCTCGTTTCAAAACATCGATGATATTCGGCGGGTTCTCTTCGTAACTTCCTTCGAGTTCGTATGCACACAAGACTTCGTATCCAGCCTTTCGCATAAGGCTTGCTTCGACAGTATCATGGCTTAAAATTTTTCCACCAAGCCCACCATATTCGGGTAGGTGGGGGAGAGCGCAGTATTCCATAAAGGGTTTGATGCGTAAGATCGCATTGTGGCCCCAATAACTGTTGGCATTGATCTGCCAAAAACTAGCACCTTTTAAGAAATAAGAACTGAAGAGATAAGAAGAAAATTCAGTTAATTTTTGGAAGAGAGTGGTGGCACGGAATAACTTGGAATTGGTTTGGATAATGCCTGCCTTCGGGTTTTGTTCCATCATTGCGATGAGTTGGACAATGATCTCTCCACTCATCAAACTATCAGCATCTAATATGATCATGTGCTCATACCGATTGCCCCAACGACGGCAAAAATCAGCGATGTTCCCACTCTTTCCGTTAAGGTTACTCTTTCTCCTGCGGTAATGGAATTTTTGATAATTCCCAGTGGATTCACATAACTCAAGATACGCTGCTTCTTCTTTGATCCATTTTTCAGGAGTTCTGGTATCACTTAAGATAAAAAAATCTAATTTGGGAAGGGAATGGTACTTCTCGAGTGATTCATAAATCACTTTGATCCTTGCAAAGATCGAAACTTCGTTTTCTTCATAGACAGGCATGACAAGGGCAACCGGGACACGATCGATACCTGCAAAATCCAATTCCTTCTCTGGGATTTTTTTTGCTTTCAGTAATGGGTCACCCTCTTTCAAAAGAGAGATCAAAAATCCAAAAAGAGAAGTGGTTGCCCCATAAGATAACATAGGCAAAAGAAAAAGTAAGGTGATAAATTGGTAGTACTCGGTTAACTCAACTCCACCAAAGGAGATGATTTGGGCAAAGGTAGTGAGCCCAATGATGATGGGAATCATGAAGACTATAAAAAATAAAATTCGATGTAATTGGATCATAATAACCTAAAGATGATGAGGTAATAGAGAGCACTCCAAAGGAAAATGGAAACTAAAACGAAGATGGGTTTGAAGGAACTGATAATGGATTCTTTGGATTTTATAGGACCTGTTTTCCATTCGGAATCTTTCGGAACCATCGAACCAAATTGCCAAGCTCTGTCGGGGAATGGAAGTGGAGATTCCGTATTAATTTTGTTTATGTTTATATAACCCATCCAAAGAGACCAATCCCTGTCCCACTCATAAGATAGGTTTGTGTTTTGGAAAAATTGAGAAAGAGTATTCGAAATCTTATATTCATTTTGAACGCCCGATAACAAAAGAAACGTTCGCAAACGTTCACTGAACTCAGCTTCGTACAAAGTTTTATTTGGAGATGCCATCTCTGTAGATCCATGTTTCTGTGATTTTTTGATTTTCTTTCTCCAAATAGACATTCCAAGTGGAAACTTCAATTGGCGATGTATGCCAAATTTGTAATCTCCACTGGTCAAGTTCACGGATCTTTTCGATCTTATAACGAATTTGATCTTTTGGGATCATGTCATTTTTGATGATGGCTTTGAGCTCTGTTTTTGGATCTAGTGCTTTTAGATTATCACCAGTAAAATAAAGTGTTAACATCTTTTCTTTTGGAAAGAGAGGGTCAGTCCCTTTGTAATAGGATGATGACTTTCCCAGACGGTGTGAGTCTGGAGATTTTTCCGTATAACTCAATTTATACTGGTATTCGTATCCTTCATTCAAATTGGGAGGGATGTTTGGTTCCCAAAAAATAGTTACGTTGTCATCCGAATCCAGATTGGTTGTAAATTCCAATAGGTATAAGTCCCCTTTGCCCCAATCACCTTTTGGTTCTACCCAAAGGCTTGGTCTTCGGTGGTACTGCAATTTTTCATCTTGGTAACTTTTGAATTTTCGATCTCGTTGGATGAGTCCAAACCCTTTCGGGTGGTTGAGCTCTATATTTGTTAGTTTGGTTTTTTTAGGATTGATGAGTGGTCTCCATTCCCAGTTGTCTTCTCCAAGATACGTGAGAAGTCCATCCGAGTCATGGATCTCTGGGTGGATGTTTCCAAGGATGGGGATATTGGATTCTCCATAGAGAAACATGGATGTGATGGGAGCAAGTCCAAGCCTTTTGATTTTTTTACGTAGGTAAATTTTAGCACGCACATCAATGGTTGTGATTTCACCTGGTGTGACAAAAAATTCATAGGCACCCACGACGGATTCACTATTCATAATGGCATAAATCAAAATGGAGGAATCTTTTTTCTCAGGGCGTTTGATATAAAAACTTTCAAAGATAGGGAACTCTTCTTTCCCTTCAGGGCCAGTGTTAATCGCAAGTCCTCTTCCCGATAAACCATACACTTGGTTTTTGGATAAGGCACGGAAATAGGAAGAACCTTGGAAAACTAAAAATTCTTCTAAGGTTTCCTTTTGGTTAATGGGATAATGAACTCGAAAGCCAGTGTATTGGAGTTTTTTACTTAACTCAAAAAAATCTTCGGTGAGGGGAAGGTTCCCAAAGTTAAAGCGAGACGAATCATAAGGAATCTCCACTGGTTTTCCTTCGATCACTTCATAAATTTTGATTCCATTGCTATAGATATGGCCTGGGTGGAAAAAATGCAATTGGTAGGGCAGTGCTAAATTTTTCCAAATCGCAACATCAGGTTTGTATTCGATTTGTCTGTAATCTTCAAAACTGATTCCATCGAGTCCTGGAATTTTGTACACAGGGGTTGGAACATATTTTGATTTCAATTTCTCCTTTGCAATTTGGTCGGCAGCGTTGAAGTCAAAAACTTCCGAATTGGGGGTGATAGCTAAGAGAGAGATGAGTGCATGAAAGGTAAGATCATTTTTTTTGAAGATAACGACAACACATAACAAAATGGCAATGATGGCAAAGTATATGTTTAATTTCTTCATATAAGGAAGTCTTTGAAATGATCACGAAAGGTCATTCAAATTCTTGTATGTAGTAAAATACTTTCACTAAACATGGATTAAGCAAAAGGGATATATTTTTCAGTTGCATGATTCAATTCCTTCTATAACGTTCTCCCAACTTATGAAGTCCCATTTGAAATTGTATTGTTTCGTTCTTTTGCTGTTTGTCGTAAATTTTGTGAGTTGTTTGAGTGAAGAAAAATCAGAGAAAGTATTCGGTACATCTGTCCTCACTTCCAACAAACCCCAAACGTTTAAAAAAATTGCTCCATTAACTGCCAATTCCATTGGATCCAGAAAAAATCTGTATGAGCAAGGTTGGGCTGTGATCCCTTCTGGGAAAAAGGCAATCGATCTTTCAAAAGAAAATCTAATGAGTGCAAACGTTGCTAAGGCGATGGTGCTTGTGAAATTAAAAAAACGAAGTGAAGATTTCCCGGGCAAACTTGGGAACACGATGAATGCCGTCAAAAATTGGACAAAAGACGGTTATTCGGAAGGAACAAGCAGGACAGAAGATATTTATGATGCAGGAGTCCAACTTTCGAAAGAAGAGTGGAAACTTTCTAAATCCAGTTTTAGCGAAGCAGGGAGTCGATTTGTATTAGGTTATGTGTATTTAGTTCCAAGAGTTAAATCGGACATCGATATTTTAGATAAAGAACTGAGTCGGTATGCGGATGCTCGCAATCAAAAATCAGGCCAACTCAATCAACTATTTACATCCACACTGAAAAACAATTCGAAGAATGTAATGAACTCATGGGGTGATTCCTTTAAAAAAGCTTCAGACGAATTCACTCGCAATTATGAAGAATCAGGTGAGAGAGACAATGCACTCCTTGCACTCATTGATATCTTCCAAGGTTATACCGTTGCATTGAAGGAAGTGGTTGTTTCACCGATCGCCAAAACAACTGTGAATACAGGTGAGCTCCTCCTCGTCAATGGAGTCTATGTTCCCCTTTCACAAGGGATGAATTTTTCTTCGAATGCTCTCGTTTCCACGGGACTTGTTTTTTATTATGGAACAAAAGCTGGTTACCGTGTATTCTCTCCCACACTCGAAGCAGGGATGTTTAGTTCGATAGGCATACTATCTGCCTCGGCAACTGTCCCTACTTACACTTCAGGAACATCGATTGCACTCTTTAACCAAGTAACGTCTGTTGCGGCAACTACGGCTGGTGGAGCGATTGGTGCGACAGGTGGAGTGGGTTATGAATCTACTGCTTATGCCACAGGGCTCACATACGACCTCACAACAGGTGTGGCAGAAGCAGGGATGTATACAATGAGTTCCGGGATCGTGTTAGGTTATACCGCACTCACGGTCTTACCTCCGCAAATTTTACTCACAGCAGTGGATGGACCAATCCTCATCATGTATGATGGGCCAAGGGTTGTGATAGCCTATGTGAAAGGAAATTATTTGGACGAAGAGGATATCCCGACTGGTACTGTGATCAACTTAGAAGAAGCCAAAAAGAAAGGGAAAGTGAAAATCCTATCAGATGATCCTAAGCTCATCAAAAAAGTATTAGATGCTGAGATGTCAGAACAATTGAAACGTTCTAAAAAATTAGAGGCGCAAGCGAAATGAAATTCAATCAAATCAAAAAACTAATCCTTGGACTCATTTTAGGTCTTTCCATTTCGTATTGTGCAAGCTCTGATAAGAAAGCAGAAGATCCATTAAAGAATACTAAAAAACTTGTGATCGAAGGCCATAGCTCTTTGTACTACCAAGGTGCATTGCCTGTGAAAGGTACAAGCATTAAGTTTATCCCTCCTATGGAAGAAGCATCGATTACGGTTCTTGGAAGACGTTATGATTTTGCTGCCGAACAATTTTCGAAATCAATGATTAAAGCATCTGAATCGGTTGTGGTTGTCAAAAACGGAACAAAGATGAGTTGGAAAGCAGCTGGCAATATCAATGACAAGGGAGAAGAGGTTCGGAAATACTTAAGTGAAAACGCAACCAAACCTGGACTCTTTATCATGTATGCTTCTGTTGCGGAATCTTATGGCATCATTGGATCATCGTTTGATCGAGGGAAACAAAGCCATGAAGCAGTGATTGCAAAATCAGCGGAGATTCGTAAAGAGTGGGATGAATGGGCGGAGATGCAACTCAACCGAGAGATGCCAAAGGATACATCTCCCTCTGCCAAAAAAAGATTCCAAAAGTACCAAGAGAATTTCCAAAAAGATTTTGAATCCACTGTCTATGGTTACATTGATTTAGATGAAGCATTAAAAAATTCTTGGAATGAATCCTACGAAGACTTTCGCAAAGGTGGATTCTTTAGTCGAAATTCTGAAATCAATGAGATTCGGTCTGTAGTTTCTGAAAGTATATTTGGAAGTTGGAAAGAAACCATTTTTCAATATGGAAAGGATACAAAAGAAGAGTTAGGGAAAGCCAAGGGAGAAATTGAAGCCATTGCAGACAAAGATGAAGGGATACCGACTGCATTACTCAAATCTTTTTCCAGAGCAACCAAAGCAATTTTGTATGACAGTATCATCAAACCCATTAGTAAGTTTGCCTTATTATCAGTTGGGTATGTGACTTGGAATGGACTCATCTATCCTGTTGCCTTGGGCACGAATGCTGCGGGAACCACCATGTATGGGTTAGTGGAGACAATTACATTAACAGGGAAAGGTGTTGTGTATTTGACAGCACCTAGCATTGAACTCGTTCTCGGTTCCATCATCAATAGTACAGAAGTTGTGGTCCATGAGTCTGTCCAGTCGCTCGATAAGGGCGCGAAAGTCACATCTGCTATGTCTAGAAAATCATCTGCATACTCCGTGAAGTCTGCTGCCTTTGTCACTGAGTCGTCTGGAAAGTACATCCTTGCTCCTATGAGTTATGTGGGTGTGACAGCAGGCCAAACTGTCTTAGGAGGAGGGCTTGCTGTGACGGGTACAGTCGCAGGAGGAGCTGTTGCAGGGGCCTCTGGCACCACTGAGGTTGTCACCTATGCTTCCACCAAGGCTACGTCCGCTACAGTGGGTGTAGTGGGCTCTGCTGCTTCCTTTGGAGTGGGTACGGCGTATGGAGTCTACCAAGTAGGCAAAGCGATTGGTGTACCATCTGGTGTCGTCGTTGGAACAGGTATCGTACTCAGTTATGAGTTCATGGCACAGATCTCAGCACATTCCATTTTAGCAGCAGCTGATTGTACATATTTAGTGTTATCCCTTGAAGGTGGTAAATGGGTTGTGTATGGTGTGAAGGATAATTCTAAAAAAGCAGCAAGACTGTTGTCAGGTGCAGTTGTTGATTTAGACCAAGTGAGAAAAGAAGGTGGGACGATTGTAAAAGTTCCAATGGAACCTGGTGAAGTAGAAAAAATACTAGGTAAAAAAAAGAAAAAGTAAACGATAGTTGAATGCCGAAAGGACTCAGAAAAATCCTAATCATTGAAGATTCTGAACTGCAACGGAAAGTTCTCAGTCGGTGGATTGCCAAAAACGGTTACACCGCGATTGAAGCTGAATCCATTTCCGTTGCACGGGAAAAAATTCTCAATGAACCAATCGATGTAGTCTTACTCGATTGGGAACTACCGGATGGGAATGGCATTGATTTAATATCAGATATACTTTCTACATCTCCAGTTGGTTGGCTTCCCATCATTATGGTAACAGGCCATACAGAACCCGAATATTTTAAATTAGCGATAGAGGCAGGGGCCACTGATTACATCACAAAACCTGCCAAAGAAATCGAATTACTAGCAAGAATTTTTAGTGCCTTACGAATTAAAGCGTTACATGACCAATTGCGTGAAACTGCAATTCGAGATGTTATGACCAATCTATATAATCGGCGTTATATGGAAGAACGAATCGAACAAGAATTCCAACGTTGCAAGAGGCATAATAGCCAATTAACAATGGCAATGATCGATATTGATAAATTTAAATCGATCAATGATACGTATGGGCATGAGATTGGGGACCAGGTGATCAAAAAACTTGCCCATGAATTGAAAAAAAGTTTTAGAAAATCAGACATCATCTCTCGCTTTGGTGGGGAAGAGTTTGTCATCCTTTTCCCGGAAACGGGCATCACCGATGCGACAAGGATTTTAGACCGTGTGAGAGAGAATGTATCCAAACTGGAGATGAAATCCGATACGGACCAAATTTTCCATTTTACGTTTAGTGGTGGAGTTGCTGGTGGAGATTTAACAGATTTTCATTCGAATCATGAATTGTTAAAAATAGTAGATAAAAATTTATACGAAGCAAAGTCTTCTGGTCGCAATAAAATCGTTAATTCGTAGAATCAGATAATCCACTTGAACCTCCATCATTCTTTTTACCAATTAACTCCTGATACAATCTTAAACGCGATCGAATCCCTTGGCTATGAAACTACCGGAAGGTATTTTGTTTTAAACAGTGTTGAGAATCGTGTGTATGATATCGAAACTCTGAAAGTTGGAAGGATTGTTGTTAAATTCTATCGACCAGGGAAATGGAACCAAAAACAAATCCTAGAAGAACATGCATTTTTACAAGAGTTAGCAGGAGAAGAAATCCCAGTTCTTGCACCGATTGCCATTGATGGAAAAACACTTTTCGAATGGGAAGGGATTTACTTTGCCATTTGGCCCTTACGCAATGGAAGGATAGTGGAAGAAATCCAATCGAACGATTTGGAACGAGTAGGGGCCTTACTTGGAAGGATCCATTCTGTTGGAAAACGAAGTCAGATCGTAAGTAGACCAACACTCGACATACCAAGTTATGGTCTTACTGCTCTGCAGTATATATTAGATAAAAAATTCATCACAAATTCTACATTGGCCGAAAGATACGAAAAGAATGCACGCAGTGCCTTTGCCATCTTTGAATCGTTGACAAACGAATACCAAATCCCTTCCCAAAGGATTCACGGTGATTGTCACAAAGGAAATTTATTAATCTCTCCCGATGGATTTAGCATTTTAGATTTTGATGATTTTTTACATGGACCCATTGTTCAAGATTTTTGGATGTTACTTCCGTTTGGGGAAGCAGATCGGAAACATGAGTTCTTTGATTTTTTTGCTGGTTATTGTATGTTTGCAGACTTTGATGAAAATTGGCTCAAACTAATTGAACCATTACGAATCATTCGATTCATCCATTATGCAGCATGGATTGGAAAACGATGGGAAGACCCATCGTTTCCATCACTTTTCCCTCATTTCGGAACAGAAGAATATTGGTTAAAAGAAACATTAGATTTAGAGAATGCAAATCGTGATTTAGATGATGCCAATCCTTCTCCCTCTGCACCAAAAGAAAACGCAGAACCAGAAATGACGAATAAAGATTTTTTTTGGGATTGGGATAACTAAATTTAGAGAAGGTGTGAAAGTGCCACAGCCAAGGCATGAGATACATTCAATGAATCGATTTTGTTTTTCATTGGGATGTAACCAATTACATCCGATGCATCTAGTACACTTTCTTCAATCCCGTTCGCTTCATTTCCAATGATCAGGACAAGGTTCTCTTGTTTTCCAATTTCTTGGATGGTTTTTGTTTTTGATAGATGATCAGAATTTTCCTTGGGAAGGGCGAGTGCGATTACATTTGCAGACCTCACTTGCAAGCGCTGAATCGACTCGGGTAGGCTTGTCGATTTGGCTACATGCAATTGGAAGATCGCACCCATGGAGACTCTGACAGAACGTCTGAGGTAGGGTGAAGCTGACTTGGTATCGAATAGAACTGATTGGATGCCAAAGGCTGCCGCACTGCGAAGGATTGAGCCTATATTTTCACTATCAACGATTGTATTGAGGATGAGGATGGGAAACGTCAGGTCTTTTTCCTTTGCCCATTTTTGTTTTCCAACCGCCATAAACCCTTGGTGTACATGGAACCCAATGGTTTCTTCAAAGATGGATTTATCGGCAACATAACACTTCGTTTCATCTTGTAATTTGGATGTGATGAGGTCTTTGTGTTTTTGCCAATATTTCTCTGTGCAAAAAACCGATTGGACTTCAAACTCTGATAAAAGTAATCGAACGGCTGTTTTTTCATGATCCGCAACGAATGTATCAGAAGGGGATTCCTTCGATTTCAGAAGCGAATAATCGGTGAGTCTTTCGTCAAGTGGGGTTAGGATTTTTTGCATGAGTCTATTTCTATCGTATGTGCACCTTCTCAAAATGCTGTTATGCACTTGGTCGGATTTAAACTTTAAAAAGGTTTTGTAAAAATTTCCCTTTTAAGTTTTTGTAAATCGAGAAGTCTGAATCAATACTAACGATTCGTTCGATTCCCATTTTTTCCGAAATACACATTAAGGAAGCATCAGCTAAATCCATAGGTAGATCTGAATACTTTCTCATTCGATTTTTAATATATTTAAGATCCTCGATATTTAAATCAAATATTTTGATACTTCCTCTTTCAATCCATTCAAGAAAGTCTGATTGTGCTTCAACTGAGAAAGAAAGCAGATAGATAACTTCGGTAATCACTGGCCACGAAGATACTAATTCACCATGATAAGATTT
Source organism: Leptospira paudalimensis (assembly GCF_026151345.1). NCBI lineage: Bacteria > Pseudomonadati > Spirochaetota > Leptospiria > Leptospirales > Leptospiraceae > Leptospira > Leptospira paudalimensis. The sequence continues at coordinate 35,369 of NZ_JAMQPR010000004.1, read as the reverse complement.
AAGAAATTTTAGAGTCTGTTTGTGGAACTTATCTTTCGAATTGAATAACGCAATGATAGGACCAGAATCAATGAGAGCTACGTTTTTCATTCTTCTTTCCGATTGCTTTCTGTAGGTAAACTTTTCGATTCTCTGCTAAATCAGAATTCCCAGAATCATATTTTCCAAACAAATCTAAACCTAATTCATAGGGAGTTTTGTTATTCCCATGACTTTTGATATAGTGCAGAATCGATTCCTTCACTATTTCTGTGCGACTTTTCCCTTCAGATTTTGCAAATGAATCTAGTTTTCTTTCTAGTTCTGGAGGCAGGCGTAGGCTGATCATAATTAAAAATGTAATACGGAAGTGTATTACAGTCAAGTCCTATTTTTCTTTTTCTCGGACTAGAGTTTTTTTCGTCTTTGCGCATAACTTTTGAAAGAGACGATGTTCCCTAGCCTTAAGTCCGGTTGTACAGCTTCCACACGATGTTATGCGACGTCTGGTCTTAATCCGAATTTTGCCGCTACTTCATTGACTCTAGTATCAAAACTATGAAATGCAAAGTTTGATGAATGCATAACATCTTTTAAAAAAATTGCAGTTGCAACATGGATACCATCTAAAGACCTACAATCTGCAATTTCCTTTTTTAATTCAATGATTGATTGAATACTCTCGTCAATTTTCATTAAGGAACATTCAGAAAGTAATTCTTTTAGAAGTTTTTCATGCTTTGAAAGCCATTGCGCAGAAAGGTTCTTTTTGTTATTTTTAAAGAATCTTCTTAAAACTATAGTCGCTTCTATTATGGTAAGGATAGAACTCACTTTTTCGCTAGGAGCATTCCAAATTTTTACTGCCTTATCGTTAAAATGATCCCCTAGAATGATAGAAAGTATAATACTAGTTTCAATATAGTAGATCATTTATATTAAAACTTATCTTCTTTTGAGTCTTGGTATAAGGCCCACCAATCACCTTGTTTTTTATGAGTTAGGTTTTGTTTTTGAATTTTACTAATTTGTGTGGATTTTCGTTTAGCAGGAATTAATTTTCCTTCGCTTGCAAGTTGATTCAGAATTTTTTGTACATTATTGTCGGAGTTTTCTTTTTCGGGATATTTGAGTTCTGCAACCACTCTGTTGTGCTCTGTTATGAGCACATTTTCGCCATTTTTAACTAATTCGATATACTGGCTAAGGTGAGATTTTAATTCGCGAATTCCGACCGATATCATAATATAAAATTGTGACCATTGTGACCACTTTTGTCAATTGATTTTCCTGTAGAAATTGTCTTTCATAGTCGTCTTAAATTAGGAATTTTAATATTTAACATTCACTTGACCGTCTTTGCACATAACATCCCTTATTTCACAATCTCATATTCAGTTTGGACAAATCCATTGGGAAAGGTTTGTGTTTTTCTATGTTTAAGATCAATCTCTCTCTCAATACCATTAAAGAGTGGGATCCCACTTCCAAGTATTATTGGAATTTGAGTGATTGTGATTTCATCCAATAGGGATTCTTTCAGAAACGACTGAATGAGTTTCCCACCGTCCACATAGACATTTTGGTACTGGTTCGATTCGAGAAAAGCTATGAGTTCTCGTAATGGGCGAGTGAAAATCGTAATCTGATGTTTCGATTCGATTTGGTAGTTTGGATTGTTTGATACCACGATGACAGGTACGTTTTCGAACGGATAGGGTTCGAACTGTAAAACAGTTTCAAACGTGATTCGACCCATCACGATACAATCGATGGATTCCATAAACTTCTCATATCCGAAGTCTTCGTTTTCTAGTTGGTATTTTTCCGCGTGAAGCCAGTCGACAGATCCATCTTTTTTTGCAATAAATCCGTCTAGGCTACTTGCAATATATGCTTTCAATGATATCATATTTCTACACTGTAGAAATTATTCTGAAAATGAAAGAAAAAATCACAAATCAGGCCTTACGTTTGCTAAAAAAAGAAGGGTTAAAATCCTTTAGTATGCGAAAACTCGCAGAAAAATTATCAATCGATCCGATGACAATCTACTATTACTTCAAAAATAAAGACCAACTATTGGCGGAACTTGTGGATGTGGTCTTTCGCAAATTTTATGAGGGATTACAATTGGAGGAAGGAAGAGCGAAAGAGAAGGAAAAACTGGAATCAGTTCTTATCGAATATAGATCGTTTTTTATCCAATACATTGATTTGTCATTGTATCTGATCCAAAGTCCAAACAAGGAATATCCGGCAGTGAAACTGTTAAATGATTTGATTTTGGATTTGATCCAATCCTCAAGTCCATACGAGAATCCAGAACTCACTCGTGACATTTTAATTGATTTCATTCATGGGAACGCACTCTCTGTTTCCAACAAGCCGCGGAAAGGATCGAAGGTTAGAACCAAACAAAACCAAAACGATCCATTTAGAGAATCACTCACAATCCTCTTTAATCGTTTGTTTTATAACACTCGTTTGACCTAAACTGAATTTGTTCCAACCTTTTCTAGTGGAACTACTAGATTGGAATCATTCTGAATTGAATCACAATCTCTAATAGGGATTTAAAATGAGTTGCGTTTCGCATCTTGTCATTTTTCTATACAAATACTCGTTATCTTTTCGCACTTCATGAACTTAGATCCAAGAACAGTTGTATTCATTAATATTGTCGGATGTCTTATGATGTCTCTTGGACTCTGGTTTGCATCGGGTTATTATTTTAAAAAACTCAGGATGGTGAAGGCATGGTCCCTTGCGACTTTGTTGCAAGGCATTGGATGGATTGTGATGGGGGCTCTTCGCGGTCAAATCCCTGATTGGATCTCCATTAGTTTTGGAAATACTTTCATCTTCTTATCAATTGTATCTTACCATGCGATCATTGTGAATTTATTTGGGAAAAAATCAAATTGGAAAGTAAGTGTTTTTTTTGCAGTGGTGTTCTTTGTCACGATAGCCCTCTACCAGTTTTCAACCTTCCCACAACAATACCGAATCTCGATTCTTTCCATATTTCCGAGTGTCTATTTCCTTCTCACAGCAAAAACGATCTTTGTAGAAAATAGGAAACAACAGCTAACAGGAAACTTTCTGTTTTATTTTTTTCTCTTCAGTGGTTTATTTCTGTTAGGTCGATCGCTCGTTTATGCATTTACAGAAGTCTCAGTCACTCAAATTGCTTTTGGGAAAGGTCCGATCCAAGACGTTACTTATTTATTTTTTTATATTATTTCTGTGCTAATGACATTCGGCTTTTTATTGCTATGCATTGATATTTTTATCAAAGGCCAAATCCAAGACGAAGAGAAATATAAATCACTCGCCGAAAATTCTACCGATATCATTTGGGTTTGGAATTTTGATTTAGAAAAGTTTACCTATGTGAGTCCTTCCATCACGCAAGTGACTGGGTATACCATTCAGGAAGCATCGGATCACCACTTATCGAATACATTCACACAAGATTCTTATCTGCAATTGAAGGAACTGCTCCTCCCCCGTATGGAAGATTTTCGGTATTCCGGTATGAAAATCCCGTATGCATATGAATTGGAACAAGTGCGAAAAGATGGATCTACGATCTGGATTGAAGCCAATACTGTCTTTCAAAAGAACCAAAACTCTGAAATAGAATTACTCGGTGTCTCTCGTGATATTGATGGAAGGAAAAAATCACAAGCGGAGATGAATCATTATTTTAAGGAACTGCAATTATTAAACCAAACAAAAGATAAATTTTTCTCCATCATATCTCATGACCTAAAGGGACCTATTGGTGGCATGAACACGTTTATTGGTATGTTAATGGAAGATATGGAGACTAGGTCTCCGAAACGGATGCGAAATGATCTGAATATTTTATACCAATCATCCGGTGAGGTTTATGCGTTACTTGAAAATTTATTAACTTGGGCTAGGTCTCAAACCAATGAGATTTCATTTTTACCAGAAAATGTATCTGTAAAATCATTGGTGGATACTGTTATCTCTTACTTTACGTTTATGACGGAAAATAAAGGGATACGCATTCAGAACTTAGTTGAGAATGACACTGTTGTTTTTGCAGATGAGAATATGTTGGAAACGATTTTAAGAAACTTAGTATCCAATGCGATTAAGTATTCTCATGTCGGTGGACAGGTGATCGTTTCAGCGAAACCAATTGATGGGAATGTTTCCATCCAAGTCGAAGATTTTGGAACAGGGATTTCAGATGAAATTCGAAGTACGTTCTTTCAAATCGATGCAAAACAAAAGAGTATGCCGGGAACCTTAGGGGAACGAGGCACAACTCTTGGTTTGATCTTATGTAAGGAATTTATCGAAAAAAATCACGGGAAAATTTTTGTGGAGAGTGAAGTAGGGAAGGGATCTAAATTTTACTTCACTCTGCCCAAAGGCAAATAAGGTTTACTCAGCGATTACTTTTGTTCCATTTGAGATCCCATCACCTGGATACAAAATGATGGATTCTCCTTCTTTCAAACCTTCTTTGATGAGACTAATCCCTTCACTTTGGTGTTCTACCGTCACAAAGCGTAATGTTGCCTTTTTCTTTTCAACCGTATACACTGCCCATTTGTCATCTTGTCGGAAGAGTGCGGAACTTGGTATGAGAATCGAGTTTGGTTTTTCAAAGAGAATGATCTTACATTCTAATTCATAACCATCACCCATTCCATTTGGTGGATCAAATGCGATCGAAATGGGAACTCTTTGTTCTTCCACTCCAAGCGAAGAGATCTTGGTAATGGCTGCGGGTTCTATATTTGCGATTTTCCCTTTTAAGATTTGATCCCCAAATCCAGAAAGATTCACAGGGTCACCAAGTGTGAGCTCAGGCATATCTTCAGTTAAAACATAAGCAATGATTTCCAGTTTCGAAAGGTCACCATAGTCTAAGATCCTTTCTTCCATGGCGATTGGGCCTGCACTTTCTCGGTATACTTTAAGGATATGGCCATTCGCACTTGCCTTCACTGTTTTGACAATGTCCCAATCAACAGTGAGTAAGGTCATACCTTTCTTCACTTGGTCACCCGCATGGAGCTCCACCCTTCGCATCACCCCATTGACTGGAGAATACACAGTGTACAATTCTTTGATCTTTGATTTCCCTTGGACGGAGAGGATTTGTTGGTACGTTCCTTTGGTTACTTGGGAAATTTCAACTGGTTTGGGATTCTTACGTAAGAGTAAAAAAGAGAAACCTAAGAATAATAAAACTCCAATTCCAATTTTTGCGTTCTTAGATTTTAAAATTTCTACGAAGTCCATTTGCATCATTTTACTCCCTTACCTTTAAAACACTTAATAAATCCATGGTTTTTAATTTTCTAAATACAATCAAATAGCTAATGCCCGCTGTGAATACTGCAAGTAGGATTGAATAATAGTACGTAGAAGGGTAAATCATTGCGGGAATTCGGAACCCTTCTGTTTCATTGCTATTTAAGATCACATTTGCCAATTGGTATCCAAAGATACATCCAATGGGAATGGCACATAGAATTTGCCATGATAATTCCCAAGCAATGATGGCAAATACCTCTTTTAACGTGAATCCTAAAATCCGCAAACTTCCTAATTCATAAATCCTTTCTGATAGAGTGATCATTGCCGTATTGTAGATCACTCCAATGGATATGATGACAGTAAAAATAAGGATGATGACAGAGGTAGATTGTAAGGATCTCTGCATCACTTCTTGGAAACCTTTGAGGATGGCCGTTTTGGAAAAAAGACCTATGACGAGTGGATCATCTTTAAATTCTTTGATTAACGCAATGTCTTTGTTTGGATCCGTTTTTAACAAAGCCGTATTGATGAGATTCCCTTCCTCTAAGATACGATTTAGATTCTCTTTGTTTATGAATACACCTTGTCCCAAAATTTCATTGGCAAAGGAAGTGACTTGGACAGAAAATTTCTTTTTTTCACCATCGAGTGTTTCGATTTGAATCGTTTCACCCATATGGATGTCCATACGTTTTGCTAAGTCTTGGTTTACCATGATTCCAGAGATTGGAATTTGTAAGGGTTTTAAATCCTGTCCGAGGATTTTTCTTAATTCGGAATTGTCAGGTAGACCTGTGAGGACAATGTCTTTACTTTTCCTATCCTTTGTCATCTTAATCGGAATGGATCTTTGCCCTTCTGCGAGGAATACTCCATCCATCTCTTTCAGTTCGAATAAAACAGACTCTGAGATGGGATTCCGAAATGTTAATGTCAGTGTCTCCCGTTGGATGGTATTAAACTGCAAATCCAAAAGAGATCCAACGGTATCTTGGATGAAGTTTCCAATGATCATAATCATAATGGATGTAGATAAACCAAGGATGGTTAAGAGTGTCCGCATGGGTCGTTTGAATAAGTTTCGGAGTACCATTCGTTGGATGGTTTGCATATTAGTGATCCATGATTCCCAAAATGCGATGGAATATTTCCCTGGTGGAGCAGGGCGCATGGCTTGTGCAGGGTCTAGTTTGATGATGCTATATAAGGAAAAAAGAGTACCGATCCCTCCAATCAAAATTCCAAAGAAAAAACTAAACAACATCAGAAGAGGTGGGAATACAGGAACCAGATGTGGGAATTTATAAAATTCTCCGTATAAGTTTGTCATCGCAGTCCCAAGCAGATAGCCAATGAAAATTCCAAGTAAACTACTAATCGCTGTGATGAACGAAATGAGTTTTAGGTAATGGAAAACTATTTGTAAGGCAGTGTATCCTAACGCGCGTAAGGTTGCGATTTGTTCCCTTTCTTTTGTGATGAGACGATTGGAGATAATGTGTAATAAAAAGGCCGCGATAGCAAGGAAGATCCCAGGTAGGAAGACAGCCGTTGTCCTCAGTTGTCTAAACTCATCGTTTAGAAAGGATTCCGAAGGGATAAACTTCCGTTCTTTGGCACCAAGGCCACCGTATTCCTCGAGGATTAAATCTAAGTCGTGTAATGTTTTTTTTCGATCCAATGGATCTTTTGTGAGTTGGAATACCACCTGATTGAAGGAGGATTCAAAATTAAAATTGGCTTCGATTGCCTCGCGTTTCATCCAAAAGATTCCATAGTGTTTGTCATCAGGGAGAGGGTTCCCTGGACGAAAGACATAGACAAATTCTGGAGAGAGTCCAATCCCTGTGACCGTAAGAAGAACACGTTTCCCTCCAATGATGGTCGATAATTCGGCGCCAGGTTCTAAATCATTTGCTTTGGCAAAACTTTCGCTGATCACCACTTCTTGGTTTTGTTTTGGTAATGAACCTTTCGTTAAATAGATGGTATTGATGTGGTCTGTGACTGACAAGAGTTGTGCTGCGGAAGGATACACTTCAGTTGGAAAATCTAAAACAATCTCTTTTGAAATCCTAGTTTCGAAACTGGTAATCCCAGGAAGGTCTGCAATTTTTCGTTCCAAAAAATTTGGAGCCCGGTTCAAATACACAAACCCATCACATAAACTTTGTTTGCTGTAAAATTGTTCCTTTGCTTGTAATAACGAAAAGTAGGAGGACCAGGAAGCGGAGAAATAACTGAGACCTGCAGCGATGACAAGTCCAACGGTTAAACCTTGTAAGGAGATCGTTTTTAGATCTCGTAACAGTTTTAAATTGAGAGTAGAGCCGATCACCAACTCACCTCGGATACTGATTTTTTATGATGATTTTTTGCGTCAGAAACAATGGTTCCGTCTTTCACGAGAATGATGCGGTCTGCTATTTGAGCGATTGATTCATTATGGGTGATCACAACAGTTGTGGTTCCTAGGTCTTTGTTGATCCCTGTGATTGCTTCTAATACAATCCTTCCTGTTTTAAAATCCAAGGCTCCCGTTGGTTCATCACATAACAAGAGCTCCGGTCTTTTGGCAATGGCTCGTGCGATGGCCACACGTTGTTGTTCGCCACCTGAAAGTTGGGCCGGGAAGTGGTCTTTTCTCTCTGCTAATTTTACGAGAGTGAGAGCTTCGAGAGGTGTCATTGAATTCTCTGAAAGATCGGTCACGAGTCTTACGTTTTCTTCTGCTGTCAAACTTGGGATTAAGTTATAGAACTGAAACACAAATCCAACATGGTTCCTTCTGTAGAGTGTAAGGCCTTCATCTGACTCGAGTGCTAATGTGTTTCCATGGAATAAAACTTCGCCTGTAGTGGCTGTATCCAAACCACCTAAAATATTGAGAAGGGTAGATTTGCCAGACCCTGATGCCCCTAACATGACAACGAGTTCCCCTTCAAAAAAATCGACATTGACGGAATGAAGGGCAACGAGAGGTACTTCACCAACTTGGTATGTTTTTCCGAGGTTCTTGGTTTGGAGAAGTGCTGAAGGGTGTTTCATCTTATGTTTCCAGAAATCGAGTGGATTGTCAATTTGTACAGATTACTCTTTTATAACAATCCTGTGAACAGAAAAACTGAAACGTAATAGGAGTAGGTAATTGATACTTATCAATCCAAATTAGAGATTTCCACGATTTTTATGTTGGAAACATGGCCGGAAATGATTTCGATATCCTTTTTTGTGACTCCGAAATGTTTTGATAGAAGACCAACTAATTCTTGATTGGCTTTGCCTTTGATTGGCAAGGATTTTAATTTTGCAATGCATTCCTTCTCGGATTGAAATTCCAGGCTTTGAGTCTTTTGGTTTGCTTTCACTTTCACTGAAATTTTCATTTTGAATCTAATCCGTGGAACAGCCGATATATGGCAAAAAAATTCTTTTCAGATTAAAAGAATTGAATATTTAAGAAAAATCCAACGATTTGAATTGTTGAATTATATATGCGAAAGTACAATATCCTAATTCTTTTACCTATCCTTCTTTTTCTAGGTGATTGTGTCAAAAAGAAAGCCGACTCAGGTATCCCTGACAATGTTCTGTCATTCCTTCTCATAAACTCCTTATTCAATTCTAGCACTGGCCCGTGTACGACAAAGGAAACGATACAACCCATTCCCATTGGTGCTTGGTCTCCCAATGGAGATCTATTCCAATATACCTCAATTTATCCGGTTACTTTGAACAAAGTACGTCCAATGGTCCAAGTCATATTAGAAAATGCTGACTCACTTCCAGGTGGAGTATTCCCTCTATGGTATTTGGATCGAAATAATCCTAGCACTGGCTTTTTGAATAAAGACGTAGCAACTTATATTGGTTATAATACCCATACTTCAATGTTACCTTATGCAAAGGATACTTCGTATGCAACAAGTCCTGCCGTTTCCATTTCCAATACGGTAGACATTTCTCAACCATTGGGAGTTGATTTTAATTTCGAAAATCCTGCAGGTGCGAAGGTCACCTTCGTGAATTCCTGTCGTAAATTGGACATTGATGAATCCAATTTTCAAACTTCAACCGCCCTCAGTTCTATGAGTGGTTTAAACCAATTCTGGAACTCAGAAAAAAAATTGAATGTTAATCTAATCTTTGTGAATGGAGCAGCATACCCAATCCAAACAGAACAAGCTATTGAAGTTGCCTTGAATCGATGGAAAGAAAATTATGCAAAGTCTTCCGTCAGAATCAAACTCAATGTGTCCGTGATGTCAGCACAGTTACCTGGTTATGATTTGATTGTTGATCTTGGAACCGAGACTGGATTTCCAGGGAGTCTAGGTGGATTGTTTCAAACAACGAGTTATGTGGGCAAACAGAATGCTCTCAATGTTTTTATCGTCAGAGAGGAAATCCAATATGGTGGCGTACTTGGTGTGTCAGGTGGGATTCCAGGTCCTGCGACACTTCTCGGAACCAAACAATCAGGGATTGTTGTCTTTGTCGATGCACATCGATTGTATTCCAATCCTGGAGAACTCTTGACTTACGATGAACAAGTATTGCTCGGTGAAACCTTATCTCATGAAGCAGGACACTTCTTAGGACTTTGGCATGTCACAGAAGCGTATGGAGATAGTGGATCTATTGCCGATAGAGATCCACTCAGAGACACACCTACATGCAGTATTTCCAATGACATCAATTTCAATGGAATTATCGATTTAAATGAATGTTTGGGGGGAAGTGGAACAAATTCAGGCGGGCGAAATATGATGTTTTGGTCTGGAGCAGTTGGTTTCACACAAGGAGAAATCACGGCGGAACAAGGATGGATTCTTAGATTGAATCCTTTGGTATATTAAATGAAACAAGTTCGATTCTCATTCATCATTTTAAGTCTCTGTATCTTTGTAATGTTTCCAATCAGTGCAGACGATTTAGATCTCCAAACATACCAAAAGATCAAAGAGATTCTTTCGAACTCTCACCACCAAGAAGAAGGTGAGGTTTACAAAGAAAGAATTGGAAAAGTGACAGATGTTCCTTTGCCTTATTTGATTCAAATTGCACAATCCAAAGATAACTATGTTTTCATCCGTGCAAGAGCGATTCGTTTAATGGAATTGTACCAGAATCCTACAAGCCAAGGTGCTCTTGAAAAAACCATTGAAGACAGCCATGAAAACTCTCATCTTCGAAAACTTGCCATCCACACCTATTCAAGGTTTTCCAAAATTGATCCAAACAGACAAACTCAATTCATCAAGAAGTTTGAATCCGACAAAGAGTTAGGAACAGTAGCAAAGAATACGAAGAAAACAAATCTGAATCCAAAACCGAACCAAATTGATCTAAACAAGTTAAAACAAATGAATCGAAACTGATTTTGTTTTTGCGTACAGCGTTTCCAGCACCTAATATTGATTAGGGAGGAAAATCTATCTCTAAAATTCGACAATACACCCTCGTTTCCTGTCGAATTTGTCGAATTTTGATTCCAAATACATCGCAGAGGATCACTTCAGATAGTTTGAATTTCTTAGGGTGCTGCATTGGTTTTAGAGTATCTTAATGATTGCATGTCTTTCGTCCAAAGTAAGCACCATTTTGAACATCCCTTCGAGTGTTTGAATGGTCATCAACCATGAAGAGGTAAACTTTACTTCGAATACTTTTACTTTTGAAGCATTATTTTAATTTGGAATACTATCTATTTTGATGCAGTATACTACGTGCGATAATGTATATTATGTCGCATTACATATGATAGCTGGTGTGCAGAGAGGCACATCGGTAACACTTTAGATCACTCACATAGGTGACACTTTTACTCGTCAATTCTATACAACAACCTCTGGTATTTCAACACTTTACTCGTATACAAATCTAAAATTCCAAGGATTGCGTTCGCAAAATAAAGACCACAATGCCTGTCAGAGACCTCTTCAAAGCCAACCACCTCTTCAATAAAAGGATTTCCAAAGAAGATACGATGGGATCCATATTGAGCAAAACCACTTTCATGAACTTTATAAGTGATAATATGAGTTGGATAAGCGACTTCCAGAATCTTTTTGGGAAACTCACGTATGGATGGTTTGTATACTTTGGAAGGAGTTAAGAAATCCAAAGCTTCATGAGGACGTATATTATTAAACTCATCGCAAAAGTTATCAAAGGCTCTCTGTTGGGCATTTAAACTTTATTTTGGAGGAAGAGCCGTTTCTTCTTTAAGAGTTCTGTGCATTCTTTCATGACGACCATAAATTTGATGAAAATTTTATTCTCATTTCATATAATATTCTGCAATCGTTGGCCAGCGATCATTACCAACATCTATTTGATTGTTAATTTTCCTTTTGGAAAATAGTTACGAATATAAAAATCATTATTATCTCGATTCAAATAATAAGTCCATTTACCATTCCCATCTACAAAGGCGATCCGATTCACACCAGGAACTGTGAATTGAAAATCATACATCTGATTGGCGTTCAAAAACTTTAGGATAGGATCATGGATTATATGGTTACCGGAATATATGGTAACAAACTGATTAAAAGGATTGCCCCCACTAAAGACGACCTTATATTCCAAAAGAAAAGGCAAACCTCCTTTCTCATTTGCATATTTCGCATATAGTTGTAGCGAATAGGTTCCTTTTCCTGGAGAAGTAACATAGATTCCATAACTATTTTTAATCTTTGATACAAAGTAATATTTATCGGATTGATTCAACTTTGCATGAATTTCTAGGTTTTCAGTTGTATCAAAGAAAATCGATATGATTGCTTCACCTCGAATTATATTTTGATTATAATTAATATTATTAATTCCAAATTTGAAATACTCACTGCTTTTCCTAACTGTTCTGTGAAATTCAGATTTTGATATCGCTTTGTCTAACAATTGCCATTTAGAATTAGCTGGTAAATGATCATTAATAAAATATTCAGGAGGTGTTAAGAAATAAAAGTCATTAAACTGTTTTTGATCTTGTAAGATTGTATCTCCACCAGACGCCCAAGTTACATCGATAAGTTTCCATTGTCCTCCAATTTTCACTGCATTCCACGCATGATTGTTGCTTCCGAGTGGTTTATTCGGATCATAACCAAAACCTTTTCCATGACCAATAACTTTTACACTTTCTAAGCCAGATCTTGCTGCAAGTTCATTGAAAAGATTTGCATAACCTTCACAAACTGTTAGCTTTGTTTCCAAAACATGTGATGCGTCCATCGGATTCTTCAAATAAGTTCCAGATTGAAGAGCATACCAATCATATCGAATGTTCTGCGATATCCACCGAAAAATAGCACGTGCTTTCGCTCGTTCCGTTACAAAAGAATAAGTTAAATGATATGCAAGCGAATCTAAATCGGTTTCAACTTCTCGTGGTATTGAAAGTGCGTGTTTATCAATATATTCGTTATTCCATTCTCGATCTAAATTGATGTTGGTTTTGGATTGAGAGGATGATTTTGCCTAATTTTTCTTTTGAGCACTTGCGGTACATTGGCAAATGATCGCAAGAAAAAGAATTAAATGAAAAAATCGAAGTTTTTTCATTTAATAAAAGTTTCAAAATCCTTCATTTTTTCAGTATATAGGTTAGGTAGGATAAATTAACTTAATTCTCAACAAATATTCTACCAATTGATTCTCATTAAAAATCTTTCTCATGCACTCTCTCTAAACAAATCATCCCCCCACCCCTTTATTCGCTTCCTTCTTCAAATATTCCACAGCTTCCATGGCAAGATATCCTGCTTTAACAATCGCTCGTGGATTGTTTTCCAAGATCCTAAGCCAAGACCCAATGTATTCTTTATGCTGCAAGTCTCCGCTAAATCCAAATTCGCCAGCAAAGATCGCCGAACAAAGTTCCGCGACTAATTCTTCAAAAGCATAATTCCGAAGACCATCAGATAAATCTCGATTCAATCTGTGAAAAGCTCCAGTCCAATGACCTAACTCATGTAAGTAGGTAGTCCAGTAGTCAGCCTCGGTATTGAAAAATTCTTTTTTTGGCATCCAAATGGTATCCGATCGGAAAACATATGCTGCTCGATCATTTTCGATCTCTTCCATCTTATGTTTGATCGATTTCACAAAATGAGAAACGCTTTCGGGAGCATTTTGAACCGTCATCTTTACAAACAAATGATATTCACTATCAGGAACATTCACCTGAGCAATGTTTAAAACAGGATATGCCTTATGCACCAAACAAGATTTATATTTGATTTCAGTTTCTTCTTGTTCATCGTCGCCACCTTCAACTGCAGATTTCTTTTTGGGAATGATTGGAATTTGAACATGACAAGGGTATAAAACTTCTGTTTTTGTCGATTCCCCTGCTTTCAATGAATAACCGAGTTTTTTCCATTGGCACTCAGTGGCCCAAACGGGATAAGTAAACCCGAACTTCACTAAGTCATTGGTGAGCCAAAAGGTATTCAGTAAACCATAGTACTTGTATGTATATGCATTCATTGGAAATCCAAAACTCCGCCAAGGTTTGACCCACTTCTGAAGACTGCCTGACTGGATCGCCTCCATCACATCCTTTGTAATACTTTTAATAATTTCCTTTGATTTGTTCTGTTTCATACAAATGGATGTAAGGCCAACGGAGAAAGTGTCACAATTTTTGGAAAAAAGTAACGGTTGGATTCATTGGCAAACAGAACAGAATATAAGTGTTACCTAGGACAAAAAAGAGATTGGGTTGTAAAAAATTCAGATCTGGATTCGGGAGAAATGAATCAGAATCGTTGAAAAGCTTTGTTTTAAAGAAGTTTGGAATGAAATAACATCAGAAACCTGAACCGAAACAGAATGAGATTCACGGAATCAATTTTGAAATTTAAGAAAAAAAGGAAGAAGATGCTCCCCCTCCTCCTACCTTCTCCTCTCTCCTTTTCCCACTAACTTCGCATAATCACTCGGCGACATTTTCTTCAATGACTTAAAAGCTACATTAAAGTTTGCTTTTGAATTGAACCCAACTTGGTACGCAAGTGACAACAAATTGACCTTTGGGTTTTGTTCGATCATTTTGCAAACTTCTGCAATTCGGTATTCATTCACCAATCGATTGAAGTTCATTCCTAAATACGCATTGATGTACTCACTCAATTGGTAGTCCTTAATCCCTAATCGTTCCGATAGATTGGATAAATTGATCGTTTCTTCTCGGTAAACGAATTCTTGTTTTAGCAAATGGTCTATGTCTTGTTGTAATTTTTCTAAATTGAGATTTAGGATTCTAGAAGTGCGATAGGATTGCCGTAGGCCTGGTAAAATATCTTTAAACAACTCATGATTGATTTCCGTTCCAATAAAGGCAAAGACTGCCATGAGTGTGGCGATCCCTGCTGTAAAATAAATCCCTGAGTTCCAACGAAATAAAGTGCTTACAAAAATAAAACTAGCGAATGTTATGTTTCCTTTTAAGATCATCCCCAAAACCCGAACACCAAGTTTTGCTTCCTCATTTGGATTGTTGTAAAGGATATGTCGATACTGGTAAATCATCCATAAGAAACTGATTACCCAATACAAACAACCAAGTAAGGCAAAATATTCCGGAATGGAAAAGGGAAGTCCGGTAAAACTATCATTCATGGATTGTTCTAACGATTGCGGATAGAAGATTTGTAAGGAAACAAGTAGTACAATCACAACAAATGTTGGGTACAATCGTTTGAGCTTACCGATAGGGACTGGTTCTGTACTTAAGAACTGTTCAATGGTATACTGCATACTCCCTGGAATCAAATAGATGATGGGCACATACCCATGATTCAGGAGTGGGAATTCAAATTCGAATCCAGCAAACAATCTATAGGCGTAAATGATAAGTGTCCCGCCAGAAAAAGCCGCAATCATTGCGAAGGGAAACCCTTTGGAACCTTTCTCTTTTACGAGGATTCCGATTCCTAAAACAAAATGATACCAAGCACCAAATTGGAGCCAAGACCCCATAAATTCAGACATACGACAAAAGTCGGACAATATGCACGGATTCGTCAACTGTTTGGAATTGCGAGTGTCCGAATAAAACGTACAAAATTATCATTTTAGACCTACTTTTTCGTCCAAGATTCCCATTTTAGACGCAAACACCCCTTCTTTATGTTATTTTTGAGTCAATTCAGAGGCGAATTATGAAAAAGCAAAAAAACTATCTCACTCTCCTCCTCATCGTAGGGAACTTCCTACTTGTGGCGTGTGGGGGGAATGGAAACCAAAACGGAAAAGAAACGAGTGCCATCTTGTCGGTGGTAAATGGCGGATCACAAAACACAAGTGCAACACCAGAAATGTTACAACAAAGTAATGCCGCATACACAAGAGACATCCAAACGGCATTCCAGAATGAAAACGATGGAAGTTTTTCCTTTAACGATAACATTTCGTTTTTAGGGAACGACGGAGTGAAAATCACAGGGAACTTATTCATCCCAAAATCAGGTACAGGTCCATTCCCTGCGATTATCTTTGTCAATAGCTGGGCACTCAATGAATACGAATACATTGTCCCTGCTGCGAAACTCGCAAAAAAAGGTTACGTTGTTTTTAGTTACAACACAAGAGGGTTTGGAACATCTGGTGGACTCATCAATGTAGCAGGCCCGAAAGATATGGAAGACTTATCCAAAGGAATCGATTTCCTTTTAGCGAATGCTCCAGTGAATGCATCAAACATCGGTATTGCGGGAATTTCGTATGGAGCTGGAATCTCATTACTGGGACTCAGCAAAGAACCAAGGATCAAAACTGCAGTAGCTATGAGTGGTTGGGGAAGTTTACCTGATTCTCTTTATGGCAACCAAACGCCAAGACTTGTTTGGGGACTCCTCCTTGTGACTGCAGGTTATATCACAGGAAGGATGGATCCAATCATTGCAGAGAATTTTCAAAAACTATTGGATACAAGAGACGTTGCTACCGTATTGTCATGGGCAAGAGAAAGATCACCTAACAATTTTGTAGCGGAGCTCAATGCATCTGGCAAACCTGTTTACATTTCCAATAACTCACAAGATAATTTATTCCAACCAAACCAAATCCTTCCCTACTTCGAACAACTCACTGTTCCTAAAAAACTGGATTTAAACAATGGAATCCATGCAACAGCAGAGATTGGTGGGATTCTCGGAATTAACAATTATGTTTGGACGAACGCCTATGACTGGTTTGACTATTGGTTAAAGGGAATCCAAAATGGAATCATGACAAAACCAAAAGTGACAATCCAAAAACGTTTTTCTAGTGATCGTGTGAGTTATTCCACTTGGCCAAACCCATCGAAAGTTGAAAAGACTTACCATTTGCGACCAATGGGTTTATTCAGCCCTGGCAAAATCACATCAACAGCAAACACAAGTAACGGAAATGATACGATTCTATCTGGCGGAACTATTGCGACAACAGGAGTTCCTCTTTTATCAGAGATTTTGGACGGTGCCGTTTCTGTTCCTGTCACAACCAATGTGAATTTAATTGATCGGACAAATGCGATGGTGTATCTATCTGATAGTTTATCTTCCCCACTCAAACTTCGTGGGAGAACATTCTACAAAGGTCGTATCAATAGTTCTGACTACGCACCGCATGTAGTTGTTTATCTCTATGAAGTTGACTTTTGGGGAACGGGAAAACTCATCAGCCATGGAACAGCAACGCTTTTCAATGTAAAAGGAAAAGACGTAGACCTAAATGTAGACCTCCAAGCAGTCGCACATGACTTCCCTGCTGGATCTCGCATTGGTTTAGCCATTGATAACATAGACCCAATGTATGCGGTTCCAAAACCAATTTCACTCTACACAACAACATTTAAACACAGCACAAGCACTGCATCCACACTTAAGTTTGAAAGTGAATAAACTACTGATCACTTAGTATTTGCTAGGTGGACATTTGGGAGAGACCTTCTCTCCCATTTTTATTTTTTTTCGATACAGGTGCGCCCCGGATAGCAGCGGAAATCCTTTGCCTTTGGCAAAGATTGGAGCGTATAGCCGGAAATGGCGCCCTAATTTTTTCTTTTTCAAAAAGGAACAACAGATAATGATTGCGTTCCCAATTCTACGAGGTGAAACTATGTTTGATTTTTGAAATAAGGGATTTTTTTTGCCAATACATTATTTTGCAGGACTTCATCTGCACGAAATCACTTCGGAACTAACCAAACAAATCAAGAAGGAACAAATTGAAAATCCACTTCGCATGCCACTTGTGGTTGTGCCGAATACCAATTTAATTCCTTGGTTAAAACTAAACATACCGAAATACAATGACTCACAACTTTCTATCAATGTTGAATTTACATTCTTAGAAAAAGCGATTTTAAAAACGATATTTGCTTCCTTACAAATTCCTCCTTGGGCAGAAGAGGAAAATTTTTATGATTACAATTCCTTTCAAAAGGATTGTTTTCGTTACCTATATGAAAACCAAACAACCTTATTCCAAAATCATCCAGAGATCAAAACATACATTTCCGATTTACCAAAGTTATACTATTTATCTGATCTATTGACAAAATATTTCAAAGATTATGAATTGAACAGGTCAGACTGGATTCACAACTGGCTAAGGGATACGAAGAGTAACATTTCAAACCAACTCACAAAAGATCCATACTGGGAATTGGAAAAAGAAATTTATCTTGGGATCAACAAAGACGACAAAAAAAACTTATTCTATTACCTCGTGAAAGGAAAAGAATTATCCCTCCATGGGAATTTACATT
Source organism: Leptospira paudalimensis (assembly GCF_026151345.1). Lineage (NCBI taxonomy): Bacteria > Pseudomonadati > Spirochaetota > Leptospiria > Leptospirales > Leptospiraceae > Leptospira > Leptospira paudalimensis. Next base: position 17,311 of record NZ_JAMQPR010000004.1, on the reverse strand, counting down.
TTTTTTGTTTGTCCAATTTGTCTGGGACTTATATTGATTTTTTGAAAACAGTTTCGAAGAATCCAAATTTTAACATCTATATCTACCAATTTCATAATGGCAAAGTCATTGGACAAAATCCAGAGAAAACTAAAAACTACTTATCCAAATTTGCAAAACCACAATCCTATATAGCAAAAGAATTTTCAAACAGTACCAAACAAAAAGAAAAATCCAAATATGCAAGTGGTGGTATGCTTGCAAAACTCAAGTCCATCTTACTTGAAGAACAAGTAAAGGAAGAGAACTACTTAAACGACCAAACTGTTCGGGTATGGAATGCACCTTCTGAATACCGCGAGATGGAATCCATCGCACATGATATCCTTCATAAAATAAGTGCAAGCAAAGGGACTTTAAGTTTGTTAGACTTTGCGATCCTTGTTCCCAATACCAATGATTACAAAGCAGCAATTGAATGGGTTTTCCATGGAGGGATTTATACAACACAAAGATTAGAGGAGACCCCTACTCTCCATCGATTGCATTATTCTCTTTCTGATTTAGTGGCAAAAGATTCTTCTTTGTTATACAAAGTATTTTCAATTCTCTTCGCATCGTTTTTAAACCAACGCATTGAAAAAGACGATTTCATTCAATTATTAGAAAATCCACTCATCACTGGCAAAAACAAAAACGAATCCTCTGACCAAACAAATTCCGTAACCCAACTACTCAATTCACTTGGTTCCCTCTATGACGAAAACAAAGAGGAGAACCCATATACCATTTCCTTTGGAGTGAAACGCGCAGTCCTCTCAGTCATCAGTGATGAAAAAACAACTTGGGACAATATGGGTATGATCACAGATCCTTTAGCAGAAGAAGATTCCGTTTTGCATCTCAATTTGGTTTGGGAACAAATCAAATCGTTACAAACGTTTTTTACATCTGAATTTTTACAGTTGCCTACAAGTGAAAGATTTAAGTCATTCGAATCCAAATGGAATCAGTTCTTCAAGTTTAGTGAGGAAACAGAAAACGAAAGGATCTATTTGACTACATGGTTAGAAACCATTGCGAAATGGTGTGATACTGAATGGAATAATGTAAACGACTTCTTACAATTCCTAACCTTGCAAACGGATGAAATCTTTTCTAACATTGCGACTCAAAAAGGAAATTACCTAACAGAAGGGATTACCATTTCTCTCTTGCAACCCATGCGACCCATTCCCTTTTCCCATATCTATATCGTTGGATTAGGCGAAGGAAAATTTCCTGGATCCAAAGATCTATCTAGGTTTAATCTTAGAAAAAATGATGCAAAACCTTGGGATTTGAATCGAGTTGAAATCCAAGAATCATTGCTCTGGGAAACCATTCTATCGGCAGAAGACAGTATCACATTTTCCTATGTTGGTAAGAATACATTAGAAGATAAAGAATTTGAGCCTTGTTCGAGTTTATTTGAGATTATGAATTCACTTGGGATCGATAGTGCGACCGAAATCCCACTAACACCCTATAGTCGATTTTATGAAATGGAAATTCTACATTCCTATGATTATGCTAGAAATTTAAAACAATACAGAAGTTTACAGGCAGAATTGCCAAAACCAAGTTTTACTTCCTTAGAAGATTTGGCTTTGCCTAATTCAGAATTAAAATCCAAAAAAGAAATTTCAATTTCATCCATTGCTTCTGCCTTTAAAAATCCAATTCTCCCCTTCATCAAAGAAAACTTAGGTTATATTGACGATGAAGAGGAAACATCTGCGGAAGAACCATTTTATTTCAATTCACTGGAAACATACCTATTCAAATCAAAATTTGTGCCTCTCTTTACGGAATCATTGGCAAAAGAAGGAATTTGGCCTTGGGACAAAGATACGATTGCACAAAAAATCAATGAGTTCAGTCAAATCGCAGAGAAAAAAGCTGAGTTTCCCTATGGTGCTTTCCATTTAGTCACAACAGAAACCTTATTAGAGGAACTGACTGCAATTGCAGAAGTGTACAAAACATTAAAGGCAGAACTCTTTTCGAATGCGAATGGAATGGTCTATTTGAGTTCACTCTCGATTGGTGATACTGGCTTACGTGACGGTTTCCAATTGCCTTCCTTTCCTTTGGATGAAAACCAATCCATCACGGGCGAGTGGGAAAATCTAATCGCGATCGGTGATACTTACTATTGGTTTTATCCAAGGAGTTTTGTACCAAAACCCGAAAAAGCAAATGAATACGTAAAAGACTATTTTGGTAAGATGATCCTTCTATTCCTCAGTGCATGCCTATTCCGAACGATTGGAAAAAAATTAGTCATCATTCCCATCTTATCAAAACAAAAAGAAAAGGATATGATCCTTCCATTGGACCATTTACCAGAAAAGGAATCGGCAGATTACATTCGAAACATTGTCACACTCATCAATGAATCACCACCTATGTATGTACCAAATCCTGGTCTCAATTTATTTTTTGCGGAAAACGGAACGGATCACTCAGAAGACGATAGAGATGCATTAGAATCAGCATGGAAGGAATTTTTGGAAGAAGAGGCAGACCAAATCTTAGAATTCGAGTCTGAACATATGAAACTATCACCTTATGGAAAGGATTTACTAAACCAATTTTCATTCAAGAAGGTCTATCCCCTACTCTTACCCCTTCTGAGAAAAGGATTTTCAAAATGAACCATCCTTTAAGTAACCATCCCAATTTTATCGAAGCATCTGCTGGAACTGGGAAAACACACCTCATCATGCAAATGTTAGGTGATGTGATGACCCATGATGTAACCAATCGTATCAAAGAAAATCGACTACTCAATTTTTTGGTGCTCACCTTTACCGAAAAAGCTGCTGGGGAATTGAAGACCCGATTAAAATTAAAAATCCTAGAACTCTATGAGAATGGGCAACACCCAGAATACTACCAGTATCTCCGCGATTTAGACCAAGTTACAATCTCCACCATCCATGGTTTCTGCAATATGGTATTAACGGAATACCCAGTCGAAACCCAAAACAATCCCAATGTCAAACTCACATCGAATGAAGAATTGATTCGAAAGACGTTTTACGAATTAAAAAGGAGCCAATGGGAAGGTAGAGACAAAGAGTCACTCGCAAATGAGATTCTCATCTCTAATTTAAAAACGAAGGAAGACCTCGTTGTTAACACAACTTCTAAACTCCTTGCTGACACAAAGGACTATGTATTTCCTAAATTTGTATCCTTAGACGAATGCATTCACAATGCAAAGAAAAGCAATGTCTCGGAAGTCATCCTCACAATCTGTGAAGCTTTAAATGGAACAACTGGTGAAGCAATTACTGCGCAAGGAGCGAAAGGTAGCATCCAACCATGGATGGAGAATTGGCACTCACTCGAATCATTTGCAAATGCGATCCTTAGCGAAGATACAAAGTATCTAACGAAAGGATTGAAACTGATTAAGAAGTTAGGTCGTTCTCTTGGTAACAAAATAAACGCTACAGAATTCGATTATTTCCTATTGGAGGGTAATGCAATTGTCAAAAAATTAGACCAAGCCGCCGTTGCGTTACAAGGGAAAATAAAATCGGTAGTCGATTCTCTGAAGGAAATCTTCCCTCTTGATCAATTGGATTATGAAGGATCTATCTTCTTACAAAATACAGTCAATGAACTCACTTCTAAAACAAAAGCTATTATCGATAAAGGCGAATACCTGACCTATGATCAAATGATCTTAAAGGTATATGATGTGATTGTTCGTAACCCAAACCAAACCTTGGTCCAATCTTTACAAGAACGATTCCAAGTATGTATTCTAGATGAATTCCAAGACACAGACAAAAACCAATACCAAATTTTTAAAACTTTATTTTTAGACAAAGATACAAAGTCAAGAATGCTCTTTTGTATTGGTGACCCGAAACAAAGTATCTACGGATTTCGCGGAGCCGATATTGGAATTTATCTGGACGCATCTCGTGACTTCGAATCCAAAGCTACCTTAGAAACCAATTATCGATCCACAAAAGAATTAATCCATGGTCTCAATACCATTTTCCATGATGAAACAAAAGAATATGGTACAACACATTTTTTCCCCATCGAAGAACCTGGCTCTAGTAAAGAAAACTACTTATATAAGAAAGTATCCTCCCCTGACTCTGATACCATCAAGTACCAATATGTGAATCCTGATGAATCAGCGATTCATATTTTTGATTTCAAAGAACGGATTCAAAACGTAGACAAAGTAAGAAATACTTGGGCGGAGACAATTCGCAATGAAATCAAACGAATCCATACCAAAGAAACAACTCTTTCCTACAATAAAAAAGGCGAACGAGAAATCCAAGAGGTCAAGTTAAAAGACATAGCCATTCTTTGTGGGAATCAGAAGGAATCAGCTCTTGTTGAATTCTATCTATCAAAAGCGGGAATCCCATGTTCCATCTACAAACAAAGAGGGATTTACCAATCCAGAGAAGCCGATCAAATTCAAAATCTCTTGGAATGTTTACTGAGTTCCAACTCTTCACAAAGTTATAAAAAAATTCTATTCTCTGATATCTTTTCTATCCACCCACATGAAATCCAAAAGTTTGATGAACACTCCATTGATTCGTATGAGAAATCACTCATCGATAAGTGGCAAAGACTCGTCAAAGAAAATCGATATGCAAGTTTCTTTCGTTCTGTCATGGACGAAACCAAACTCTTTTGGTTAGAAGGCAAAAGTACACTCGAATGGGAACGGAAACGTACAAACTTCCGGCAAATCTTTCAAAAACTATTAGAAATACAACTGAAGTCAAATTGTAGTTTGCAAGAGTTACTCTCCCATTTACGTGAACTCAAACAAAAAAAACAATCTCCCGAAGAAGAGCCGTTATTTGATCGTGAGACAGAAGAAGATTCTGTACAAATTTTAACCATCCATGCATCAAAAGGATTGGAGTGGCCAGTCGTATTCTTATTTTATTTTGGAAACAGGGGAAACCGTATCACGAATAAAGAATACCCGATCGAAATCGAAACACCGGAAGGTAAAAAACGAAAATGGATTCTTGACTTATGGGATCTAAATCCAGATAAAGAAGACGAACAAAATCATTTCCTGAATGAACAAAAACGCCTGTTATATGTTGCTCTCACAAGGCCTAACCTCAGGCTTTACCTTCCCAAACTCAATTGGGGCGGAGCCAATAAACTTCCCAATTCTGGTTATAGCCAAATCCTCTACCAAGAATTAGAAAGAATCCAATCGTTGAGAAACCAGAATCCTTCTCTAACATCGAGTTTTGTATTCCGAGATCCAAACGAAATTTCAGAAGTTACAAAAACAAATCCTCTACCTACAAATGACACCCAATCGAAGAAACCAACTTCCCCGATTTTATACCCTTCTGAAATCAAAATTGGTAGAGTGCTCTTGCAACATAGTTATACAAGTTTGCAAGCCAATGAAAAAAACTTAAATGTCACCCAAGAAGAAAAGAAAAAAGAATTAGAAGAAACTCCTGATGTGGAAGTGAGTTCGACAATCGAATTGCCCTCAAGTGCGAAGATCGGAAATTTTTTACATAACATTCTTGAATTATGTGATTTCTCTATTTTTCAATCGGATGTGGATACGATTCTACAAAGTTCCGTATGGAAGTGGGCTTACCAAAAATCGTTTGCAAGGTATCCCGTTGAAGTCGAAGGTAAGGAACTTAAAATAGAAGAGACTGTTGCTTCCCTATTAAAAAATGCAATGACGGCAAAGATCAATCTAGCAACTGGCAACTCCATATCCTTAAGTGAATTAAAGGAAGAAGAAAAGTCTGCAGAATTAAAATTCCATTTATTCTTACAAAACTTACTGAAAGAAAGTGGCGCCTCTTTAACTGATGGGTTTGAACACTACTTAAAAGGAGCCATCGATTTGGTGTTTGTAAAGGATCAGAAATTCTATATTGTCGATTATAAATCCAATTTATTACCAAACAACGATTATAGTAGCGAAGCAGTCGCCAATGCCGTCCGTGACAAAGGGTACCTCTTCCAAAAGTCAGTGTATTCCTTTATTTTATTTGAATACCTAAAGTCTCTTTTCGGACCAGAGGTAGCCTTAGATAAGTTTGGCGGAGTCTATTATTTGTTTTTAAGAGGAATGTCTGGTGACAAACAAACTGGTATCTACTCTGATTTAAAACATTCCGATTCCGAATGGACACTCGAGCAGTTTGAAGGAATCAAAAAAGAAGTGATGGCTTATATCCGTAGTGCCTCTGACCAATTGGAAAAGGTATATTCATGAAAGTGATCGATGAAAAAATCCAAACCTTTGTGAATTCCTTATACAATCTTTTCCCCGATTGGGACTCGTCACTTAAGGATATAATTGCAAGTTTACTCGTCCAATCCCAGAGCGGAGATTTGTACATTCCCATCACGGATGATAACACAATCGACAAACTGAAAACCTACTTCCCTTTTTTGATCGAGAAAGAGGGAACAGAATCCAGGTTGTATCTGCAAAAAAGCCATTCGGAAAAAATCAAATTCGAATCTTTACTCGAGGCATTCTTAACCCATAAAACAAACCAAAAAAAGAATACAACGATCACAGAAGAACAAATCACTAAGATCGTGACAAATTTAGAAACCGAATCAAACATCACACTTGCGAAAGAACAAAGGGATACGATCAGAGATGTCATCACAACAAACTTCCGAGTGATCTCTGGTGGCCCAGGGACTGGGAAAACAACGGTTGTTTCCTTTCTCTTAATGGCATTATACAGATTGGAATCACTCCCCAACGTAGAACGGATTGCACTTGTGGCACCAACAGGAAGAGCATCACAAAGATTAACAGAATCCATCCAAAGGAATTTAGAAAGATTTGCAGAGAATCCTTCTGAGTCTTCTAAGTTCCGCGGACAAACCATTCACAATTTATTAAAAATCAACCCAACGACAAACCAAGCCAAATTTGGTGAGAAACGCACTTTACCATATGATTTGATCATCATGGATGAATCGTCCATGGTAGATTTAAAATTGATGAATTTATTTTTCTCAGCGATTCATTTTGATACCCATATCATTTTACTTGGAGATCCAAACCAACTCCCTTCTGTGGGGCAAGGTGAGGTGTTAACCGATCTCATCACAACATTAAAAAACAAAAAAGAATTTTTATCAGAACTTACCAGTAACCACCGTTTTTCAGATACTTCCGAATTTAGTATTTTTGCTGAAGTCGTCAAACAATCCTTTGGTGAAAATAGTAAACCAAAACCATTCCCAACACCAAACTTGATCACAAAATCAGAACTCCACTTGGAAAAGGATTTTGTTTGGATCCAAGGTGATAAAAAAACAAAGTCAGCCAATGGAAATCTTGAGATTCTCGATTGGAACTTAGAAAGTTTAGTTCCATTTTTATGGGAAACATTGTATCTGCACACTGCCAATGCGACATCCAAACTCCATTGGGAACCAAATGCACTGAAAGACCCATCTAACAAAGCGATATTTGAGTCCATTGTGAATGAATACAGATGCCTCACGATCTTACGGAATGGATACTTTGGTATCGAAGCCATCCAAAACCAAATCTTAAGTTATGCCAAAAAACAAATTTCAAATCCTAAAAACCAAACGAATCTTAGATACCGGCAATTATCCAAGTCCTTTTACTTTGAAGGCATGCCGATCATCATCCAATCAAATGACCAAATGAGAAAATTGTTTAATGGTGATATTGGCCTTGTGGTATCCATCAATTCTGAGTTAAGGGCAGTATTCCCCATTGAAGATCGTTTGTATTCCTTTGCACTCGATACATTACCTGACCATGAACCAGCATTCTTTCTCACGATTCACAAAAGCCAAGGTTCTGAATACAAATCGATTTACCTTTATCTTCCTCCCAAAACAGCTTTGGATGTAGATACAGAAAACAATCTTTCCATAGTCAACAGAAGGATCTTATACACGGCGATCACTCGTGCGAAAGAAAAAGTAATCTTATTTGGAGATTTCCAAACATGGGAATTTGGATTACAATCATTCCGCAAACGGCATACAGGAATTCAGATTCCATAACATAACATTGTTATCAATCAATACAACTCTAGTCTGAAATGAAATGGATGGAACCGAGTTTAGATTAAAAACTAAACTCGTTTTTTATACAAATTATTTGGAAAATCAAATTGCATCGAAAACCCTTGGCTACCATCAATCTTCAAGTTTCCTCCCATTTGTTTCTCAGCCATGATCTTAAGTAAACTCAAACCCAATTTTTTATGATTAGTTGTATCATACGAAGCAGGCAGACCAATCCCATTGTCTTTGTATTCAAAATGAGACCTGTCCCCATCAATTCTAAACTTGATTGAAATCTTAGCATTGGTTACATCTTTGAATGCATATTTTAAACTATTGGAGAGAAGTTCCGTAAAAATTAATCCTAATGGAACAGCAGTATCTAACAAAAGTACACCTTGGTTCGCTTCGAGTTGGATCTCAACTCCTTTCCCCAAGTTTGGAAACATCGATTTTACCATTTCAGTCAGTGATAAAAGGTAATCTGATACTTGGATTTCACTTAAGTCTTTGTTCTGGTACAAATGATCATGTACGAGGGACATGGTTTGGATTTTGAGAGATGTATTCTCTACGATACTACGTATATTTTTATCATCTGGAAAATCGGATGACTGGATCATTAGAAGTGACCTAACAAGTTCCATTGAGTTTTTTGTTCGATGGAAAATCTCACCGATTAAATTTTCTTTTTCTTTTAATGACTTCTGAATTACTTTTGCATACTCTTCGTTTTCTTGTATTTCTTTGGAAAGCAGTGCATTCGAATCAATTAGTCTTTCATATGGCTCGTTAATCGCAGAAACAAACACTGCCCGATAAATCAATTGGAAAGCAACTACTTTAAAAATATGGCCTAACACATTGAATACATCGAACACACTTGTATACACTGCAAATACGAGTTCACTAAAAAAGCATATGATAAATGCTCCCAAAAAATATTGTTTTTGTTTATCGGAGTGTAAGGACTTGGAAAACGAATACAATATGATGGCCACAACCAACATAAACATGATCACTAACTCTGCATTCTTTTTGAATTGAGTGAGACCAACACCATGGACATATGTATCAGGGATAAGGTGGGAATTAAAAATCACCAAATTGTAAACGAAACCAACAAGCAAAAACGAAAAAACAACATACACGTTTGCCCTGAAAGCACTGTATCGTCTGTTAGGTTTTACATAAATCGCCAGAATAAAAACAAGAGCCGTGATAAACCTTGAGATCAGCCAAAATTGAGTGGATTTATTACCTGTGTTGGGAGTCACAAAATCAGGCATCCCTTTGTATCCCAAGGTATGCATAAAATCGATGAGCCCAATCACTAAAAATCCAATACTCAAAAAGTATGTTTGAGTATTTCGGCTTTGGGAGTAAGAAGAATACCCCAGTCCAAAAATAGAAAACGAAACAATGATGCTAAAGATTTCTGTGATATTATGAAATACAACAAATGATTCAAGGGGATATTCTTTGTAGAATACATCCGGAAATAACAAGATACATGCCATAGGGACGATACAAAAAAGCAGGATCAGCCCATAAAACTGGATTTGTTTCAAGCCGAGAAATGAGCTATAAATACGCATGTTTTAAATGTGAATACTAACAGATCGTTAGCGAAAATTCAAGTTTTAAAACTTAAGTTCTAAAAAAGTAAACAGATATATTAGGGAATCATACAATATCGAGTGAGATAAAAGTAATGTCATCCTTTAGAACTGTTCTAATAGAAGAGAGCCTATCTAATAATTTTTGGTGAAACTCATTTTGTGAAAGTCCTACGATGGGTCGAATTTCAGGGTATAAGATGGAATATAAATCTTCGTTAGGTTTCAAATTTTCATACAAACCATCAGTAAAAATCAATAACCGATCCCCTTTCTTGAGGTACATTTCCTTTTGTTCGTACAAAAAATCGGGCCTTACACCGAGAAGGAGTCCAGGGCATTCGGCTGACTTGACTTCTCCATCTCGAATGAAAATCAAAGGAGGATTACCAGCAGAAGTAAACGTTAGTTTCATCTGTTCGAAGTCAAAGTAAAAGTAAGCAGCACTCACAAAACGTGCATGTAGGCTTGTGCATAAAAATTGATTCATCTCACCCATCAATTCTTTTGGAGAATGTATGAATCCTTTTGCGTTCCGAAAGGCAATTTTCACTGTCGAAGAATCAAGTGCCGCACTCACTCCATGCCCAGTCACATCGGCGATGACAATTCCCAATTCGTTTCCATTCGTTTCGAAGTAATCATAGAAATCACCTCCGATATCATAGAGAGGCAGATAAGAAATAATTGCAGATACAAACTCCGACTTTGGTACCTCTGCAGGTAAAATTCGCATTTGGATCCGGCGAGCAATTTCAAAATCTTTACGAATTGCTGATAACTGGTTTTGAGTCGATAAGTTTTCCTCTAATAAAAATCGCAACCTTCTCCCGAGAGCTAAGGAAAACAAAATTACTTCAAACGCTGTACCAATTTGAACACCATACCTTCCAAACGTTGTGGTTGGTAGGATGGAAGCTTTTGTTAAGGAATCTACAATCACTCCCACAAACAACATCACCCAAGCTGAAACAAAAAAGAGTGAAGACTTCACTCCTTTCCAATAGGAGTAAATCCCAGAAGATACTAACAATAGAAGAAAATATGGGAAAGTATAGATAAAGGATATTTCCATCCAATGGTAAGGAATGAAAAAAGAAAAAACGGAATACACTCCAATGGCGAGAGCACTTCCCAAAATCAATCGATCTAACTTTGGATGTACTGTTTTTAAATTGAGAAAGGTAAGAGAAAAGAGGCCAACAAACAAAAGAGATGCATTTACGGAAGTATATAAGTAAGGTTTCACATTTAAATCAACTTCTGGAATTAGCAGTTGTTTGAAGAACCCACCAAGCAGTGCATAGTTGACAAGGAGTGTTGTTAGATACAGACAATAAAAGAGATAAGCCTTCTCTCTTACGCTGACAAAAATAAGAAGGTTATAGAGTAATAAAGCAGAAATGATTCCGAAATAAATTCCATTGGCAATGTAATCCCTTTCCACTCGGTCCAGGAATGAATTTCGTGTCCATAACCTAAGAGGTGCCGATAGAATCCCAACATTCGATATTTTTAAGTAAACAATCCGTTTTTCGTTTGGTGACAAATCAAGTGAAAAGACTGGGTTTCTGTGTGGGATTTCTTTGAGTGTATGAGAATCGGCTCCCTTAAAGACAGTCGTTTCCACTTTAACGCTGGACTTCCATGCCAACACCACTTCATCCACCCATGGTGATTCGATATCTAAAATGTACTGAGAAGGAAATTCAGAAGGATTGATCAGTTCAAATTTTACCCAAACAAATCGTTTCCAGTAACCAAAGTTATACTTCATTTTCTCTGGTTTGGACCAATCCACTTCATCGTTTAGCACTTGTTCTAAAGTTAGATTCTGAAAACTATATTGGATGGTTGGTCTTTCTGGTAATTTGCCAGAACAACTAGTGATGGAAAGAAAAGCAAAGAGTAACCATAGACTGTTTTTCAAAACCTTACGGATCATTTGATGGCCCTTACTCTTTCCTTATTCATTGGATGAAAAAAATTAACTTGAGATGATTCAAAAATTCGAAATAAAACTTCATTGCCAGAATTTTTCAAAATCTGATACCATTGCTTTTCCAAGGAGATACGTACATGTCAGCAAAATTTGAAATTTACAAAGACAAAGCAGGGGAATTCCGATTCCGACTCAAAGCAGCCAATGGTGAAATCATAGCTTCTAGTGAAGGATACTCATCGAAACAAGCATGTGAGAACGGCATTAAATCTGTAAAAACTAATGCCGCAGATGCAGGAATCGACGATCAAACGTAAGAACAGCAATAATCTGTTACTGTTTCAATTTTTAATTTGAACTTGGATCCAGCAGGGACTTCAAAGGTAGCTTGACCGTTAATTTGAAGCCATGTTTCGGATCCTGGTAACAACACAGACAATTTACCAGATTGGATTTCCATAATCTCTTTCTGATCCGCTCCAAATTCATACTCTCCAGGCATCATGATCCCAAGGGTTTTTTTCTCACCATTCGGGAATAAAACGGTGCGGCTTGTGACCTTACCATCATAGTAAATATTTGCAGATTTTAGTACTGTTACGGATGTAAATGAACTCATACTGACAAGATTTCGAAGCAAGGGATGGCTTCCAAGTGATTTCTCAACTAATTCCCATTGAAACTGGTCCAAAAAGTGTTTGCGAAATTCAGATTAGTAAGAAGGCTGATGACAGTGCCACAAAAGATTCCCAATAAATCCGATAACAAAAAGCAATTAGCTAGGGAGAGATCCACGGAGAGAATTTTGGCCTCTGCAATTGTACTTTTCTCCAAACACGGATTTGCCCAAACAACAATGGAAATGATTGCAAACCATGCAAAAATTTCGAAAGGGTTAGCTTACAATTATTTTAAGAGTAAAAATCAAATCTTTGAACAAATCATCGATTCTCATTTAGCAAAACAAGAAAGATTTTATAATAATATCCCACCTAACTTATCTGCGAAAGAGTATGTAAGAGAATTTTTCATTCGTTCCATCCAATTTGCAAAGGAAGAACGAAAAACGATGGTTTTAATATCCGTTTGTTTATTCCAACCAAGTGCGGTTTCCCTTTCCAAAAAAATGATCGAAAACGTGGAAAGACGGTTTGCTCCGTTCAAAGAAGCAATGCGGGAACGTTTTAGGACTTATGGAATCAAAGACCCTGATAAAGAAATGATTTTCATCAAAACATTTTTACATGGTGTGATCATGAGCCAACATTTCAACGATACAACCACTTGTACTCCCACAATCATTGAAATGCTTCTCGAACGTTACGATTCTAAATAAGAGAAAGACTACTCCCCTACTCCACCTGGAATTTTTAAGATCAACAAATTGGTAGTCGCAGTGGCTAACAATTTATCCTTTTCTGTTCTCATCTCCCCTACCATATGAATCGTTGAAAATCCTTTTGCTTCGATTGTTGCTTTTACGATCACCTTTTGGCCTACAGCAACTCCTCGGATGTATTGGATATTCATATCGATTGTCGTTGTTGGGCGTTTTGCCACCAAATAACTCAGAGGCCCAAACGCATTATCAAATGCAGCAGCGATCACTCCGCCTTGCATCATTCCCATTGGATTGGTTTGGTCTTCCGTTACTGGAAATGAAACAGTAATACTTTTCCCTTTTGTGTAGGAAATGATCTCAGCATTCATCGCTACAAAAATAGGAGGTGGAACTGTGATTTTTCTACCACCGTGATTAAAATTTTCTGTCATTTCTTGTAAAATGGCCTGGGTTTCCGCTGTGCTTAGTGTTTGCATAAATTCCCTACTTATGTTACCAGCAGTAACATTCCTAGATACAAAAGCAAGAAAAAATGTTGCCAATGGTAACTTATTTTCCAGAATATCTTTGTGAGAAAAAATACCTACCACCATGGAGATTTAAAAAATTCCATTATCAAATCTTGCCATAAACTCCTTCAAAAAAAAGGGATGGCCGATTTTACTTTGAGGGAAGTTGCCAATTTATCTGGAGTTTCTCATGCAGCGGTGTACAGGCATTTTCAACATAAAGACGAAGTGTTAGAGATTTTGTCTGCGATTGGTTTTGATCGATTGGCTTCCTTACAGAAAAAAGTCGCACAAGACAAAAAGAATCCCGACGAATACTTTGTGAAACTAGGTCTAGTCTACATCCAATTTGCTCTGAAAAATCCCAACTATTATAAACTGATGTTCCAAACCAAACGAGACAAAGAGTCCAAACAATTGAAACAATCAAAATTGAAATCGTATGCAGTTCTCGTACATGGTTGTCGTTTTTATCTAAAGACCAAAAAGAGAAAAGAAAACCACAGGAGTTTTGCACTCATGTCTTGGTCACTTGTCCACGGATTTAGCAATTTAAGTTTAGAAACTAATTTTCCACTTTCCGAAGGCAAACGATTGAACCAAAGCCAAATCGAGTTAGCAGAAACGATGCTTCGTTATGCAACTTAAAACTTTCACCTAAGAACAATCCAATTCAAGAGAGTTTCACTTCCTCAAATTTCTCCAAAAATTCCGAGATTTCTCTCACAAACTTCTTTGGATTTTCTTTCCCATATTCAGTGTAGAAAAACATCTTTTGTCCATCATTTGCATTGGTGCAATTTTTCACTTCGTCGAGTTGTAAGTACAAATTCCCCGTTTTTTTATGCCGATACACTTTCATACAATTCCTACCTGAAACTGATTTGATTTAGGTTTTGTTTTTTCCATCCACTGGTTCCAAATCCTTTGTAAACTTTCTTCCAAACAATCTGGCGAAGTTAAATGTGAAATTTTGGAAAATGTAGAATGGGACAAACTTCTTTCGCTCCAAATTTTAAATTCTTCAAACGAAGTTTTTGTATGTACTTTATTCTTTATTTGTACTGTACTACTAGGGACGTAACAAGAATCCAATGCTGGTTTGGAATCCTTTGCAGTGTTGGTTTGGATTTTAATACCCTTTGTTTCTTGTTGGAGACTTGGATTTTTTTCCGGGGCTTGCGATTGGAATTGAAGGATTGGTTTCAAAAATCGTCTCCTTCCATCAAAACCAGTTTGTTCTAGGATTCCGAGTTTTTTGAGGGATGTGATGAGTCTTGAAATCGTATCTGCTTTGAGCCCAAGGATTTCGCTGAAGTAACGATTCGATGCGAAACAACCACCGTTGTCATGCAAGGAAACAATTTCGGCAAACAGTTTTGTTTGGCTATGGGATAAGTTTAGGTTTTCAATCCAAACGGGGATCCATATTCCTTTTCGGTTCGTTTTCATTTTAGGTTCCTTTTCCAAACCCACACAACTCCGGCTACGAGTGTTTGGTTATATTTAGCCGATACATCGCAAGGATGTATTGTCCCCTACTCTCTTGATCAGAAGTTTTGCATTTAAGAAAACAAACCTTCGGTCATAGAAAGAAGAAACGTTTTGGAAGTTCTTACGAACGTCCATCGGAACTTTTGGTAAAATTCCGGGTTGAACTAAAACGGCATAAGTGGTAGAGCCGTGTCCGGTTGTGTGCCCCGAACGTTCCCTACATGTACAGATCTCTCCAATTTGTCAATGGAAAAAATGAGACATAATTCGACCAGAGTCTCATTAGGGGGAGTGGAAGATGCTTCTGACTAAGCTTGTGAGCTTTAGAAAAGTTTGGATGGGAGGATTTGTTCTGTTGGAAAAGTCCCTGGGTTGCTACCACACTTCCCAGGGTTTTTGTTCAACCCAGTTAAGGATTGAGTACAAGATAGCGTAAGTTGGAAAACAGTACAAGTTTTTTTCTGACTAAAACATAAAAAAGTTACTTAAAGAAATCCTTGTTAAAGACCAACTTTACTTCTTATACTTTCGAATTGTTTCTTCTAAGATTGCCTTTTCATTTTGCAAAACTGAAATCTTTTCTTTGATTTTTGCTAATTTTGATTTTAAATCTTTAAGCTCTAGTTGTTTGAGTTTCGGTTTTGTTTTGGATGGTTTGGTCGGTTTTAAAGGTCGTACGTATTCCCGAAGGTCATTTCTGGAAGGGAAGTCTCCTTTTTTCTCAAGACCTTTGATGAGGTAATCAATGGCTTTTTTGCGATTTGATACATCGAGAGGTGCAATTTCGGTGAATAGGCTTGTTGGGATTTGGTAAATGGGATGAGATTTATCTACATTTGAGTTAAGACTCGTTTCCTTTAAAATCTCTGCGTGTGCGATTTTAGTTTTTACCCACTGCGCTGATTTGTGAATTCTTTTTGCTAATTGTTCGTTGGTTTCCTTGTGCCTATTTTTTAGCTCTTGGAGGGATAAGGCAAGATCAGATTCTGATAGGTCTTCCCTTTGTAGATTTTCAACCAGTTTGATTTCTGGTAATTTTGTGATGTCGATTTGTTCTACGTTTTTAACTACTGCGGGAATTGTTTTTGATTTTAGTAGTTTGTGAGCGCGGTATCTTCTTTCTCCATTGATGAGTTCATATTTACCTGCTTTTTTTCTGACAACAATAGGTTGTAATAATCCATATTGAGAAATGGAGTCGGCAAGTTCTCGGATACTAGCATCATTAAACGTTTTTCTTGGATTGTTTTCTGTGATGATTTGGTCCATTGGGATATCAATGGTCTGGTGTTGGTTCGAGTTTTCAGAACTTAAGAACGGATTGAGTGAGGATGTTCTGTTTGAGGCTTTTGATAAAATATCTGCAGGGTTAAAGTTTGTTTTAGTTTTCATAATATTTGTTTCAGGTACGCCGGCGTACCTTATTTCAGAATCTCCGCTAAATTTTCGAAAGCCTTCCAGGGAGCACTTCCTTCTTGGAGAGGTTTGCCAGTCTCTGTTCGGTCCCGAATACCCTCGTTTTTTGGAATCGGCTCTAAAATTTTTAGAGATTTGATGTTTCTTAATTTATCCAAAAGATCCATTTGTTTTTGGGATGTTCCCCATTGAGAGGGGAGGATCATTACAGACTTTTTTTTGCTTTGTTCATCGAATCTTTCTGCTTCGCTTACTTTTTTTAATACTTGGGCAACAGTTCGGACAGCCCATTTGGAGGGAGTGACCGGCACAAGAATTACGGAAGCTGGTAAGTAGGAAGTGATGTTTTCGGAGGAACCCGATCCGGGTGTGTCTATGACAACATAGTCGTATTTAGTTTTCGAAAGAACGTTTTTTAGTCTTGGGATGATGGAAAAATCTTTGGAGGCAAGGTAACTCAAATCTGAGAGTTCGATGATGGAAGGAAGTACATCTACATTATTAGATTTTTTGATCGATTCGGCGAGAGTGGTTTCCGCATTTAAAACGGATAATGTGTTCCCTGAGTCAAAAAACTCCACAGGTTCTTCTGGGAAAAAGAAGTCTGAAAGGTCCGCTTGGGGGTCCATGTCAATGGCAAGGGTAGAACCTTTTTTTGAAAGAGCGAGTGCGAGGTGAATTGCGGTGGTGGATTTGGAAGTTCCACCTTTGATGTTGGCAACCGTAATGATTTTCATTGCAGTTTTATTTTTTGGTTCCTACTTACTGATGCAATAAAATTAAATTTTTAGATCTAAATTTTGAAAAGTACGCCGGCGTACCTTGGGATTTGATTATCAATTTAGAATGTAGGATATAGAAGGGAAGCCTTGCGCAAAGGATCGAAGCGGAAATCCTTTCGCAAATG
>NZ_JAMQPR010000003.1 GCF_026151345.1 Leptospira paudalimensis | reverse complement strand
ATTCCGTCGGAACGTTCGAAAGAACTTTCCACTCTCTGTAAATTTACTTTGACCGAAGGTTTGTCTTCACTTGAAAAAACCGAAGTCCAGTAGAGTAGGGGAGCTATGCATTCTTTGAATGCGTTGGCATAAAAACGACCAGATGCTCGTAGCCGGAGTCAGTGTTCATTTGGAAGAAGGAACCTAAAATGAAAACTAACCGAACAGGAATTTGGATTCCCAGGGAAATTGAATGCCTTGAGGATTTGAGTGTTTCTGAAAAGTATCTACTTTCGGAAATTCGATCGTTAACATTGGCGAAAGGGTGTTTTGCTTCCAATGCATATTTTGCCAAACTGCTTGGGAAACAACCAGACACCATTTCTCGAATGATTTCCAAACTAAAAAAGAGAAATTATATTTCGCAACTTTCCTTCGACGGAAGGAGGCGAGAATTATCTTACAGCCTAGGAATTATTTCCCAAGCGGTAGTGGAAGAGAAACCGAGTGCTCCCATTCAAAAATCCAAGGCAGATTCGGAAGTTTCAGCGGTTCCTTTTGTACCTAGTACAACAAAAGTACATAACATAAGTACAAAGAGTCCTTTGGATGTTTGGAAAGAATTTCTGCAATGGACGAATCAACTGGCACCGACCACTCGTATCCGGATCCAATCGGCTAGTGGACCAGAGAGTTTGGCTAAACAGGATCGTATCTTTTGGGAAAACTATACAGTGCGACTTCGGCCGATGTTTGGGAGTTAGGTTGGGGAAGTGGTGATAATCGATAATATGGTGAGTTTATCGTAAAGTTACAGAAATAAGTCATTGATTAAGACAGTAAAATTGGAAATATCCTCCTATTTATTACAAAAATCAAAAATTGAGAAGAAAACTGTTAACCACGTTCAAAGATTGAATTTCTTGAATTTCATCATATACGAATAGTAAAAAAAATGGCCAAAAAATGGGAGTGTGTCGATATTTAGTATAACAAAAAAAAACGGGATGATTGATATTTTAACGCATACTATTCGATTGTTCGAAAAAAAGCATGGGATTCATTTTATCCTTTTTACTTTGTTTGTCTCGTTTTTACTGAATGCACAACATAATTTGGACCAAGATCCTCTCGTAATAAATATGGAAGAGGCTGAGATTATTGGAATCTCGAATAGCGTAATACTTGCTAGTTTAAAAGACCGAAGGCAGGTCTTTAAAATGGTAGCCACCGAGAAATGGAGAAATTACTTACCTAGGTTGGGAATAAGTTACTTTGGGCTCAGAAATACAAATGTAAACCAGCCAGATAGTCAATATAATGATATCCGGTTGCAACTAAATCAATTAATTTACGATGGTGGTGAAAATGCACTTGAGATTGAATCAGCAAAGCTGCAAGAATTATTAAATCAGGAAGATTGGAAAATTGCTCGTGAAAAAATTACTTTGGAGATTAGAAAGGCATATATCAAATTACTCGCAAGTGATATAAAATGGTACGTCGCAGAAAAAGCATACGAAAGATCTTTGAGGCAATTGGCTGATCTTGCGAAAGAAAACAAACAAGGCTTTGCAACAAGAATCCAAGAAGTAGAATTGAATGCAAAAATAAAGGAACTCGAATTAGGTGTTTTGAAATCAAAATCATTGCGAACTTTAAATGAAATTGAATTAAAAAAACAGATTAATTTACCTATTGAGGTCCCAATTATACTAAAAGATTCATTATTAAAAGATTATGTATTTTATTCACCTGTATTTGAATCTGATGAAGAATCATTTGCATTAGAAAATAAACCAGAAATCAAAAAATCGAAATTAACAATCGAGAATCTGAAAACCAGGAAAGAAATTGCAGAAAATGGCTGGAAGCCTAAGCTTTCTGTTGGTGGCTATTACGGTGAAAATGTGAACGGTGTGCTACCTGTAAAAAATGAAGTATATGGATTCAATTTTTCTGTTCAAACACAGTTAGGCAGCACAACTAACCAATCCTCAGCAAATTATGGAGTTCAAACTGATGGCACAGGAATTCAAAGAATTCCTGGCTTCGGCCCTCAGTTCGTAGGTCGAGGAGAGAATGCTTATAATAGCAGTACGTTTAATCTTTTCGATGATCTTTCATATACTAGAAAAATTTATGAAGGCAAGATAGGACTATCAGACGCAATTAGAACTAATAAGTTGATAAAAATAAATATACAAGCTGAAGCATTCAAATCAAAGGAAAAGTTTAAAGAAAGTTGGTCAGCACTCTCTGTTTCAAACTCAAAGTTTTATTTATTTTATGAGTTATGGAAAAATGTACAAAATAATTATTCTCAAGGATTTGCGAAAGAAACTGAACTTGTATCAGCTGAATTTGAAATGATAAAGGCTGTAGAAGAGATCACAAATGCATTATCTAATTATTTGGAGTCAGGTGCTGAGTATAGTTTTGCTATAGGTAAACCTATGCAAGAAGTTCGATTTTTTGAAATTAAACGAAATTGCGGAAATTCAATTCTAAGATTACTTGATGGTACTTCGGAAATAGATTCCAGAGAAAATGACTCAGAAACGGAAGAGAGTAAAAAAAATAAAAAATCAAATAAAGGGAAAAAAGGGAAAGAATATCAATTTTTTCTTGAAGAGTAATTTATGAAAAGACTAGGACCCATATTTGTTCTATTGTTATTTTTTATCGTAAATCATTGTAAAAATGGGAAACCTGGAGCCAGTAGTTTGTTCACCTTTTTGGGAGATGACAATGCTCCGAAGATTATCTCCGCAGTTCCTTCTATGGGTGATAAAGGATTGCCTAGAACTCAAAAAATTGCAGTGCTATTTAGTAAACCAATGAACATAAATAGTTGTGTTCAGAGTTTTTCAATTTCTCCACCAACTCAAGGTTTTTATGAGCTAAGCGATTTTGCTCTCACGTTCATTCCTAGTTCACAATGGAATTATGGAACGTATACATATACTTTAACGAAAAATTGCGAATCAAAAGACGGAAATGATTTAAAGGAATTGTTTTCAGCTAGCTTTACGGTAGGCGAAGCAACTACAGCAGGAAGTTTTCCGGAAATATCAAATATTCTAATTTCCGCAGGAACGATTGCGGAATGTGACGCCGGCAATGCGCCACAATTGAATATTCTTTCTAATACCATAACTACTGCATGTATGGGTGCCCCAAATTCTAACTCCTTGACATTGAATTTTACAAGGCCGATGGACAGAGCAACAACTACTGGTGCAATTTCTTTTTCCCCATCAATTTCTGCGAGTTTTGTTTGGCAATCTGATACTACATTAACGATAATTCCAGACAGGCCATTTGCATCCCAAGCTAGAATCAATATTGCAGTTTCCACCACTGCTCAAGATACTCAAGGAATCCGAATGCAAGTACCTGTGTCGGGAAGCTTTTTTGTCGGAACTTCTAACTTATTGCCAACAATCGCGAATTTATCTTTAAATGCAGATACCTTATCAAATTGTCTTGCTGGAACTGGTGCATTGGTTGATTTGCTGGTAACTAGCGTTTCAAATGCTTGTTTGGGTAACCCAACTGTAACTCCTATAGTATTCACATTTTCACGACCGATGGATCAAATTCAAACTCAATCAAACATAAGTTTTTCGCCATCATTTACAGGAAATTTTTCATGGTCAGTTGATAGTTTGACTCTTACATTTACACCCGATGCTAAGTTCAATTTTGGTACGAGATATACAATAACTTTAGGAAGCGGTGCAAAAGCTCAAGATGGCATTTTTGTAGCTGGATCATTGGTATATAGTTTTGTTGCTGGAGGTGCGCTTACTGATGCTCCTTTTGTTCAGGCTATTGGGGTCGAATCTCAAACATGTCCTGCAACATATCCAGGTGTTGGAAATGCAACGGGCGGGGATTGGTTGTTAGGTTCTTGTTATTGGGATAGTAGTCTGCCAGTATTATCGCCTACTTCATATAGATTTAGAGGAGGAGATAGCGGAACCGGAACGGGTCCAAATTTAAGTAACTCTGCCTCTTGTTTAGATGTGAATACAGATAATTTTAGGTTAATCTTTTCGAATTATATGGATTTAAATGCAACTATTAATGCAGTTAAATTACGCAGACAATCTCCTCCTAGTACATTTGTGCAATTGTCCACTTGGTCATGGTCTGATTGCCAGGCAGTCTATCCATTTGGATGTCGGGTATTAACAGTGGTATTTGCAGAACTTGAAGCTTCATGTAATGGTACATCATCTTTCGGAAATGTTTCGACATCCGGAGATTTCAACCTACTACAATCAAATACGAACCCAGCGGGTTTCCCTTTTTATATGTTAACCGTAGACACATCGGCAAAGGATGTTAATGGAATTCCAATTAAATCAACTTTTAATTTTAGTATGGAGGCGAAATGAAAGTTTTAAGACTTAATCGCATAGCTTCGTACTTCATTATTTTTCTCATTCTTATTTCGTTTAACTGTAAAATAGATAAGTATCAAGTTAAATCGACATTGGTATCAGAATCTCCTCAAAAGAAATTAATGTTTGGAGCTATGACAATCAGGGATGTAAGAATTCCTAAATCAATCGCAAAAGACTTTCAAGATTTGTTGGTTTTTGAATTAATACAGAAAGGCTTTGTTATTAATTTTTATAATTTTAACGATTTAGCAAAGGAAGTGAAGATAGAAAATAGTAAACTGCCATTAAATCTGAGAAATGCGGCTGGAGAATTTTGGAATCAAAATTCGGTTATTGAAAAACATTTAGTTAGAAACGAAATTAAAGAAGTATCCGAAAAAGAAAGCTTTGATTTGTTTCTGCAGGGCACTATATCAATTCAGAACAATGATTTAACTTTGGAAAGAAAAGACTATAATTATATTTTCTTACATGTATACAGTCCAGATGGAAGTTTAATTGGAATGGTTCGATCTACTTTCGATAATAAAATGTTATATGAGTCCGAACAAATGAAAGAAGTGGTTTCAAAAATGGCATTTGAATTTCAAAAAATTACTTCTTCTAAAAAATAATAAGCTTTAATGTTAATTAATATAAAACTTACTTTTTCAAATATTGCATGTTAAAAGAAAAAATTGGCACTCTTTCGAAAATTCCCTTCTTTTCCAAAATAGTTGTAAGCTCCCTAGTATATCTTGGGATTTCAATTATCTATTCAAATTTAACATGGTCTGAACTTCGAAGTAAACTTCCTTTTTTAAACCGGATTTTTTATTCGAAGTATTTATCTGCCAACGAGCTGTATTCAAATTATAAAAACCAAAATAAGGAAAATTCTTTTGGAGAAGAAGGGAATATTATATCTGTAAAGAGTATAGCAATTGAAGAAGAAACTATAACACCTATATTAACTTTCGCAGCCATAGTTGAACCAATTGAAAAAGTGGAAATATTTTCTAAGGTCAGCGGCCGAATAGAAGAATTCAATGTAAAAGAAGGGGATAAAGTTAAAAAAGGTCAAAAAATTGCAAAAATAGAAGGTTTATCCTTTGAGTTGGATATAGCAAAGCAACAAGCAGCTTTGGATTCTTCAAAAGCACTTTATCAACTTTCAAAAGATAAATATGAAAATGCTAGGAGGAATGTTGAAATAAAGTTGGGGGAAGCAGACAAGAGATTAGGTCTTTATTATAAAGCACTTTCTGAATTCGAAAGATTTCAAGATATAGCGCGTAAAAAAGAAATTTTGTTTGAAGAAAAAGTTATTAGCAATGAGGAATTGGAAAATATTAAATTAGAGCTTAGTTCGAGAGAAGTAAATCTAAATAACTCACGTCGTGAGCTTGAAATGGCGCTCGTAGGAATTAGAGATGAAGATATAAAAGCGGCCGGCTTTAAAGTACCAGAGGATAAAAAATCTAAAATTGAACTGATTAAAAATATTAATACGAAAATTGAGAAATCAGAAATGGAAGTCGCTGCTAAAAACTTGAAGTCAAATGAGGTTAACCTTACTTCTACACAAATGTTACTAAAAGAAACACAGCTTACATCACCTATAGATGGAATTATCGCTAAAATAAGCAGAAATAAAGGTGAACTTATAAATGCCGGTAGTGGGGGTGGAGCACCAATCATGACAATTATATCTAATGATGGAGTATATGTTGCATTTTCTGTTAATGAAGGTGACTTAGGAAAAATTAAGGTTGGGTTAAGAGCTAATATAACAGCAGATTCTTTTCCAGATTTAAAATTCAAAGGTATTATAAAAAGAATTAGTCCATTAGTTGACCAAAAAACTCACACTGCAGATGTCAAAGTAGAGGTAGCAGGAAATATAACAGATTTAAGGCCAGGTATTTTTGTAAGGTCCGAAGTTATCATTGGTAGTGATTCAAAAGCGATTTTAATTCCTATTTCTACATTAGTTTCAATTGATGGAACAGATGGAAGTGTATTCGTCATGAAAAATAAACGAGCTTTCAAAAAGAATGTTGTCATTGGTGAAAAGCGAGATGAAAGAGTGATAGTTACGAAAGGTCTCGAATCAGGAGATATAATTATATCAAGCCCGATTAATAGACTTTTTGATGGCATACTTGTGAAACCTAGTATTTAATGTTTAAATTCATACTTTCAGTCCTATTGCGTCGTCAAGTTGCTAGCTTGATGTTTTTCAGTGGACTATGTTTATTTGGTTTACTTTCGCTTAGAGAAATACCATTAAGCCTCCTTCCAAATATTGAATTTCCTAAATTAACAATTATAACTTCATATCCAAATTCATCTCCTGGTGAAATTGAAAATCTAATCTCTAAACCTATCTCTCAAGTAGTTGGAACTATTCAAGGAGTGGAGAAGGTAGAATCAATTTCGAAAGAAGGATATAGTTTTGTACATTTACGTTTTAAAAATGGTACAGACATGAATTTTGCATTACTTGAAGCTCGGGAAAAATTAGATCTAATTCGGGACCAATTGCCATATGATTCAAGCAAATCGATAATAACAAGATTTGATCCAAGTAGTTCAGCGTTTATGGAAATAGTTTTATCTTCTAGAGCGCTAGGTGATCCAAAAAAATTGAGACAATGGATTGAGGATAAAATTAAACTTTATTATGAAAGAATAGATGGAATCGCTTTAGTACAAGTTGTTGGAGGATTCGAAAAGGAAATCTTAATAGAAATTGATCCTAGTCGCTTAAATTCATATCAGGTTCAACCTATTGAATTGAGTCAACTTATATCTTCTAACAATAAAAATTATCCTGCAGGTCAATTACCATTTGGAAAAAAAGATCTTCCCGTAAGAGCTATTGGTGAATTTAAAACAAGTTTTGATTTAGAAAATTTGGTGGTAAGAGGAGCCGATACCGGAAGAGGAGTGAAGCTTTCGGATTTTTCCAGTATCTATGAACGATATAAAGAAAGAACTGGCATTGCAAGATATAATGGAAATGAGTCAGTAATATTATATCTTTATAAGGAACCAGGTAAGAATACAGTCTCACTTGCTAATGAAGTTAAAAATGTTACAAACAATGTGAATGATCTTTTTAAAAACGAAATTAATGCGGTAATCAGTTTTGATGAATCTATTTTTATCGTTGAATCAATAAATGGACTTTACGCAAATTTGATCATTGGTGCAATACTTGCTTACGTTTCGCTCTTATTAATTCTGAAAAATTTTCAAAGCCCCACTCTTTTGCTCTTAGCGATTCCTGTTACTCTTTTACCGAGTTTCTTAGTTTTCTACGAAATGGGGATAGGATTCAATATGATGAGTCTTGGTGGTTTAGCTCTTGGTGTTGGAATGTTGTTTGATTCAAGCAATGTTGTCATATCTGCAATTGAGAGAAATCTGTCACTTGGGAAAAACTTAGTGGATTCAATCATTGAAGGTACGGAAGAGGTAGTCGGTTCTGTAGTATCAGCAACATCTACAACTATAATTGTCTTTTTGCCAATTGCATTTATTAAGAGTACACTAGGCATAATTTTTCGGGAAATGGCGTTTGCAATTGTTATAACATTAAGCTTTAGTTTAATTATTGCATTAACATTTATCCCCTTGTTGGCAAGTTTACTTTATCGCAAACGGAAATTTGATTCAAATTTTATTTCAAAATTTTCATTTTACGATGAAGATAAAATCACAAAAATTTATCATAAAGGATTGAGAAAAGTTTTAGAAGCGCCAAAATATTATTTATTACTTCTTCTTAGCTTGTTTGCATTCAGTTTGTCTTTGTTACCATATATCGAAAAAGAGTTTATTCCTAGAATAGATACAGGAGAAATAATCATACACATAAAAATGCCGCAGGGAACAGGCCTTGAGGCACTTGATGAATATGTAAAATATGTAGAATCCATAATTAAAGCAGATCCAACAGTAAAATCTTATTTATCAAATGTAGGGGGCGAGGAAGAGAATTTAAAATCTAACCCGAATGCAATTACAAATTCAAATGAGGCAGAACTACGAGTTTTGCTTGTTGATAATAGAGTTCGGTCAACTATTGAAATTGTAAATGATTTGAAATCGAAGATTTCTATTTCAAATGAAATTCAAGTCGATTTCAAAACAAAAGAAAACATACTTGGTGACATTCTTGCAGAAAAGAAGGAAGTGATTGAGTATCAAATTTTAGGTGAAGATATTGAGCTAATGGATTCAAGTGCAAAAGCTTTAACAAAGAAACTTGAAAAATTGCCAGGTGTCGAATGGGTTCGATCAGGATTAGAAGAAAAAGGTATCGAGTATAATCTAGAGTTTGATCAATTAAAAATGGCAAAATATGGTCTCTCCTATACAAATGTAAGTAGTTTTGTAAAGATTGCATTAAAAGGAATTGCTGTTTCGAAAATGGATAACAAAGATCTCGCTATACCATTGCGGATTGGGATGCAAAAAGCAAATGTTAATAGCGAAGAAAAGTTAGGTCGCCTTAGAATTCAAACTCCATATGGAGAAAATATCAGCTTAAATCAGTTCTTAACTTTTTCGAAGAGTGATAATTTGACATCAATTCATCGTAATGGAAATTTAAGGGTAAATGCTATAACAGTAGGCATAAATCCAATCTACAAGAATCTTAAGCGAGAAATTCAATCTACAATTGATGCTTTTCCTAGAAGTGAGGAGATAAAAATTGAAGCAGCAGGAGAGAAAGCAAAGTTAGATGAGTCACTAAAAGATGTAACTTTATCTTTTTTTCTGGCTTTATTACTCATATTTATGTTGCTTGCTGGACAATTTGAATCTTATCGATCGTCTTTAATTATTCTGATTTCAATTCCGCTGATTTTTATCGGCACTTTCCCTGCTTTATTCATGTCTTCGAAATCATTAAATGTAAGTTCATTTATGGGGTTTATTCTTCTGATGGGGGTTGTTGTTGATAATGCTTCGTTATTCTATGAATACTTTCATTTGTTTTTGAAACAGTTTAATGATCCCGAAGCAGCACTTTTTCAAGCGACACAAGTTGTAATTCGCCCGATAATTATGAATAATACAACTACAATTCTTGGAATGTTACCAATAGTGTTTACATTAGGTAAGGGCTCAGAATTTCAGGCACCATTAGGGGTAGTTGTAATTAGTGGATTACTGACATCCGTTATATTATCTCTTTTTGTGATTCCTTCCATTGTCTATTTTCAGCATCAAAAAGTAAGGTAAATTGGCCCGTTGTATTCATATTTTGCTAAATCTGTACGTAATCGACCTATCCTATTTTTAATGATAGCATTGGGTATGTCATTATTCGGATTTATTTTCAATTCAAAACTCTCTTTAGTACGTATTGACCAACAAATTTATCCAGGAATCGCAATTCGGATCGATGCGAAAGGTTTCGATGTAAATAAAATAGAAAACGAGATTGTATATCCAATTGAAAGATCGATTGCAACAGTTGGTGGTGTGAAAAACATGCGCTCCATTTCAGAAGATGGATCTGCATTTATACAAATTAAAATGAATCAGTCCGTTGATTTAAAAGAGAAATCATTAGAATTTAGAGAAAAAATTGATTTAGTGTCTTCTAAATTTCCAAGAGAAGTTCACAAACCACAAGTTTTTCGTTATGATCCAACTAATTCCCCGTTAATGGTAATTTCATTTTCAAACAATGAGATTTCTCAAGATGAATTGAGAGAGTTAGTTGAAAAGTCATTTAAGCGCTCGCTCGAGGCAATTGAAGGGGTTAGTCAGGTAATTATTGGAGGTGGGAAAATTAGAGAAATCCAAGTCGCTTGTGATCCTAAACAGATGGAAGGTTATGGACTAAGCCTAAGAGATATTGTTTCGGTTTT
The DNA here is from genome assembly GCF_026151345.1 of Leptospira paudalimensis. Lineage (NCBI taxonomy): Bacteria > Pseudomonadati > Spirochaetota > Leptospiria > Leptospirales > Leptospiraceae > Leptospira > Leptospira paudalimensis. Next base: position 65,071 of record NZ_JAMQPR010000003.1, on the reverse strand, counting down.
GCAAGATAAGAATCAGAATGATGCATTAGGAAAACTTTCCATTTTGAAAGAGTCACTAAGCTTGCAATCAAAAGAAAGGTTTAATAATCTTTTGGAAATCAGAGACTTACCACTAAAAGTTACTCCTGAAGGTCAGGTTATTTTTCTAAAGGATATTGCGAAAATTAGTTTATCCCCTCGTGATGAGAATATTGGGGCTAGACTAAATGCTGAAGAAAAAGTTACAGCATTTATCTACAAAAACGAATCTAGCGATATAGTAGCGGTCTCCGAGGAAATTAGGTCTCTGATTAAAAGGAAGAATAATGCTAATATAAAAGTAGAGTTTAATCAAGATGAATCGAAAATTTTAACGGAAACGATTAAATCCTTACTATATTTGGAATTTTTAATCATAATTTCATTGAGTATGTTTTTTTTATTAAAAAAGAAATACTATGTTTATTTCATAATCTATTTGATTTCATTGATACCTGTGTTTTTCGGATTTCTTCTTTTGTATGGAATATTTTTTAAAAGTTTCTCATTAGCGACATGTTATGGTTTAATTTTCGGAAATTTATTTTGGATAATGTTTAGAGCAAGATCGTTTTCGATTATCTCATCAAATCAATTAACATTCAGAGATAAAAATCAATTGGGATTGTTGTTGCTCAACTTGTTCTGTTCTTATTTTATTTCTAAAATTCTTTCGAATGAAGTATCCAAATTTTTTACGATGCTTCTATTGTCTTCTGTGACTGTTTGTGTTTTATTGGATTTTTATTTCATTGTTTTTATCAACAACATAAGGATTCATACTATTTCAAATTTAATTAAGTTTAATGATCGAAATTGGATGCAGTATTATCTTAAGAGTATGGAATTTATCAGTGATAAGTTTTTCAAAGCGATTTCAAAAACTGAAGAGTCTATTTTAAGTGAAAAACAAATTTTACCTCTCGCTTTAATTTTCTTTATATTTTTAGGTGTTTATACATTTTTAAAAGTTCAGATGAATGATTCTATTGAATCTGACAAAAGAGATACAATCGCATTTCTGGAATTCCCTTCAGGTACATCGTTTCCGCATACTGATGAAATTTCATTGAGAGTTGAAAAAGCTCTCTTGAAAATTCCAGGGGTGAAACAAATTGTTAGCAAAGTAGATCCTGCACATACATTATTACTCATAGAGCTAGAAAGTGGATTCGTACCGGATACAGAATTTATTAAAACATTGAAGACTGGAGTTGGTTCAACAGAGGATGCTTTTTTGTTTTTTGCAGCGGATCAGAATACTTCATATTTCCAAGAAATTACATTCGATTTAATAGGCAATGATCAAGAATTATTAGAGATTCTCGTGAGCGAAATTGCAGAGAAAATTAGATCTTTTGATGGAGTTGCCGAAGTAGTTTTGCGTTATAAATCTTCTCGTGATGAGTTGAGGCTAGTGCCAGATCCTGCACTGTTTCAAGTTTCGGAAGTTTCACTTCCTTATTTTGGTAATGAATTGAATTTAGCCTTACAAGGAGGTGTGGCTACCAAATTCATAGATGGAGAAAAAGAAATTGATGTTAGAGTCCGTTATGCGGAAGAATATAGAAAATCTAAACTTGATTTTGGCGAGATTCGTATTAAAAATTTGAAGGATAAATTTATTCCAATATCCACGATTGTTAGAGCTGAAGAGAAAAAAATCCCAGTAAAAATCTATCATAAAAACAGAATGAGAACATTAAGTTTTTCGGTTAAATTGGAAGGGAATTCTTCCAATTTCAAAAACAAAATAATTAAATTTGTAACAACTTATTCTTTGCCATCTGGGTATAGAATAGAAGAAGATAATGACTATATGGAGGATATTCTATCAAAAAGTGGTATATCAAAATTTTTGATGATTTTCCTTCCATTTGCAACTTTTTTTGTTAGGTTTTTGTCTTTAAAACAAAAGGAGAAAATTTCATCGTTTTTACTTAAATACTATATTCCCTACCTTCTTTCTGTTTTTTTAATCATATTTTTTTACCCTGGAGATCTTTATTTGCCGTTCCAAGTTTCCTTGCTGTTAATGTGCCCTCTGGCACATTTTTTTATTTCCTTAAAATATCATTTAACAAAGTCAATCTGGGTTTATTTAGCAATTTTGAATTTTTGTTTGTTAGTATTATTAGATACTACGTTAATCAGTTTTTTTTATATACTTATTGGAATTTTGATTTATGTTTTTGTTGTGTTTTTCGCTCATCAACTGGAAATTAAGTGGGCCAGAAAGTATGAAATGTCACTGTTGGATTTTTTAGGCACTAACGTAAGCAAAATTACCTCAAAAATTCATTCTTTATTCAGGATATAATAGCTGCACTTCAATGAATTAAAATGATGATTATTTATTCTATCTAGGCAAAATTGCATTGAAAAAAATTAGTATATTAATTCTCGTTAGTCCTAATCAATCATGAACGTTTTGAAATTGACTTTTTTGATTTTTCTTTTGTTATTAGGTTCTTGCTCAGATACTGAGAAATTATCGCGTCTACACGTAGAAGGGATGCAATTTTTCCAACTCAATAAGCGAGAACTTTCAAAGAAAAAATTTCAGGAATTATATTCTATAGAACCTGATTATTTGGACACTCGGATCATGTTAGGTAAACTGCATTATTTTGATTTGGAGTTTGACAAAGCAAACCTTTACTTTCAGGAAGCTTACGATAAAGAAAATTCGAATCTAAATGCATTGTTGTGGGTAATAAAATCCAATTTTGTAAGTGGGAGAAAAGCAGAAGAAGTTTTGGAACTGACAAAGTTGTACCTTTCGAAGGATAATTCAAATCCAGAAATTTTATACATTCGAGGGAAATTACTAGAGAGTATTGGTAAAATTGATGAAGCAATTCTAAGTTACACCAAGGCAACTCAAAACATCAATTTTGTTGCCCTTTCTTATCTGCAATTGGGCCTCATCTTTAAAAAAGCTGACTTAAAAGAGAAATTTGAAGAAAATTTAAATAAGGCAAGGAAATTTTCAGCAGATGACCCCGTCTTGAGCAAAGAAATTAACCGTCATTTGTCGGGACCAAGTTCAAAGTAACACTTTTTTATGATCCTTTGGCCTAAGTCTTTTCCTGCTGCGTTTTACGGTTTCGCCATTTAAATTATGTCCCTTAAAATCAAGAAAAAGTAGATCCTGTTTTCTTTGCACCCGTAGTTGATTTTGCCATAAATCTAGTTAGCTGGCTACGAATCTTCTGCGGCTGTCCTCGTTTGTTCTTGTTATACCCTAAAGCTGCCCGATTTAGCAAATTACATTCCTTTTTGAATCCGAGACAAAATCAGCCTAAATTAGAAAATTATAGTTTCTTAAATTTTTGTGTTAGCTGATGCTAGGCATATTTATTGGAATTAAGACGGATCGGCAGGGTAGACTATATGAAAAAATTAAATGCGAAGAGTAACCATTTTACTTGGATTTCTCTATTTTGGAAAAAGTCGAACCAGCGTTATACTAGTGCAGTTTTAATTTTTACATACCTGTTAACATTTTTCTCACCGATTTTCACTCTCTCCGCCCAAGTAGCAGTTCCTGTTTTAAATAACCAACAATTTCAAAACCAAGATTTGATGGAAGCTTACGCGATCGCCGATAGACAAGCTACTTCAGTGGAACACTGGGACACTTTAGTAAATAGTTACCTCTATAATTTATACACAAATTGGCAAGAAGCTGCCGACGCAAAAATTACCGAATTTGTTGCGGCAGTAAACACTTCAGATGCATATAATTCGGTAGAAGCATATAAGGAATACGTATACAATGGACTCCAAAGTCAGAAAGCAATTTTGGAACAAAATTGGATGGAAGAAGCTGAAACATCCATCCAATTACGTCGGGAAAGCTTCTTATTAACAAATACCCTTTCCACATACAATTCTGTAGAAGTAAATTCCACTCAAACACAAACAAATTTGGGGACCAATCCGAATCAGAATGTGATTGATCAGGCACAAGAAGCCGTTCGGATTGCTCGCGAACAATGGGAAAGAGAACACGCAAATGCAGTGGCGAGTGGACTCTTTCAATATGAACTTGCAATTGGAAGTGCGGATAGAACTTACGATAATTTAGTTTCTCAAATTGCAACTACCGAATCACAGTTTTTAACACAATTGGAAAATTTGAGAACTTATGAAAATAACGTAAGAACTCAAATTAGTACGAAAGTTAACCAATTACAGGCTTATCTTGCGTCCAATTCTGTATTCTATCAAACTGATGCGAATGGAACACCCATCATCGATAATAATCACCTAACATCTGATGGACAAAATTTAAAATCACTGATGACGCAAATGCAAGATGCAATTGCAAATAAAAGTTCTTTAACAACAATCTCCGGTATGTTGAAAGATTACTTGGCCGCACAAGAGTCGGTTGCAGCATCAAACAAAGCATATTGGCAAGGGAGAGTTTATGGAGTTTCTGATTTAAATAATATCATATCTGCAGCAAATGTTGGAAATAATTATTTGAGTGATGGGGTGATTGCTGCCATAAAATCATATTATGATAATGGGAATGATGTTAATGCATTAAAATCCTTTATAAATCAAAAATTAGGATTAAATACAAATTTTAAATACGTTCAATCCATTTCATCAATCGATATAGTGGGTATTAGCAGTAACTACAATCCATATCCGGTTACCATTGGAAGCGGTGGAGTTGGAGAAAGTTATAGTTCAGTAGGGGATGCCGCTTTTACTTATTGGGCTACAGGCTGTGGTTATTGGGGTGTGTTTCTTTGTATAACGCAAGATTTTCAAGAAGAAAGTGTTCGTACGAAATTGGAATTTACACTTTATGATGCGAATGCAGATTCAAATGCATCAGCTTGGGGAAGTTATTCGACTTCATTGGATGGAATGGTCACTACTTGGGGATCCTCAGTTATCCCTGCAATTTCCAATTGGGAAAGCCAGGTCAGTTTATATGAGAGCCAATATGCAGCATGGAAAGCTCAATCTGAATCCATCCTTGCTGAAGCCGCTTTAACACGTGATGCGGAAGTGACTGGAATTTCGGAAGCTAGGGCAAATTGGCTAAGTAAAATGAACGCTTTACAGCAGAGCGGGGAAGTTGTGTGGGGAACTGTTGAATCCTCTCTCAGTGAAAAGGCTATTTCAATCCAGGAAGCCGTAAAAAATGGAATCTCAGGACAAGAACTAGTAAATTTTATTTCTAATAAAGCATCCGATTTGACGGAAATCTTATCTGTTTTGCCTCAAAAATCAAATGTTGAGTTAGACACAACGTTGATCCAAAGTGCTGGATTACAAGCACCTCAAGTTTCTGATTCATTTTTTACAGCTGCAAACAATTCATTTCTGACTGATTTAGGAAGTATCCAACAGTTCATGCAAACTCTAGATAAGTCGTTTATAGGTGCGCAAAACCTTGCTTTGGCGAACTCCATGAATACCTTAGCTGAGAATGCCACAACAAATGGTATGTCACAAGTTTACAATTCCTTAACTGCAGCTGGCCTAAATGTAAGTTATAATTCTCAGGGAAATTTAGTCGTTACACAATCGATTTACAATGGACAGGCAAATCTTCGTGAAGGTGCGGATGCAACTTCTGCTTCGAGTTATGATGCCGGCATGTCCAACTATTCAACAGTAGTTGTCGCACCAGAAAGTTTTAAATTAGCAAATACTGGTGGTCTATTTGATACATGGGAAAATTCATCAATTTTCAATGAATTCCAATCCAACTCTTCTCAGTTTTCTGCTAGTTTTAACCAAGCAACTGCTGCTATGACAGCAAGTTTAAATGAAGTAGGGAAAATGAACGAAAGGGGAGCAGAAGCATTCCAAGCGAGTGCAAATTCGCAAGCAAACACTGCTCAAATGATCAAATCTCTCGCGGAAACTTTAGCTACAGGTGGTACTGTTCAATCTTGGGCCAAAAGCCAAGCAGAAGGATATGTCAAATCACAGGTAGCAGAAGCAATCTCAAGAGCAACTGGCGGCGCTGTGAGTGCTGATTTGATTGTAGCATTTTTAAATAAAAGACAAGCAGATAAAGCCAAAAAAGAAGCGGCTAGGAAGAAAACAATTCAAACCGTAGCCACAGTCGTTGCAGTGGCAGCAGCCGTTGTTGTTACTGTTTGTACCGCAGGGGCAGGGGTCGGACCAGCAAGCGCTGGAGCAAGTGCAGTAGCAGGAGGAGGAGGAACCGCCGCAGCTGCGACCACTGCTACAGTTGCCACAACTTCTACTAGCATTGTGGGAAGTATCGGGAGTGCTGTTGTCAGCTCAGTTGCATCTGCTGCTTCAGCAGTCGGGACATTTGTGACAACAACTCTTCCTACTTTTGTTGCAAGCCTTCCTTCGATGGCAATGTCAGGAATAAGTGCAGTTTTGGGATCAGGTTATGCAATGACTGCTGTAGCTGTAAATACTGTAGTGCAGACAGCAGCTGGGTATGAATTAGGTGGGATGGATGGTGCCGCTGCCGGATTCGTCAACGGTGTTGCCGTATCTGGTGCTGCTTTCGGTGTCGGATTTAATGTTACAGAAAATAACGGAAGTTTTGGGGCATCATTGGGAGTCGTTACGACTGGTGGAGTTAATGCTGGAGTAGGTATCACTTCAAATGGTGTGGTATCTGGTAATGTTGGTTACACATTAGTTGGGGGGGGGACAGGCCCTTCTCCAGTGTCTGTGAATTTAAATTCGAATGGTGAATATTCAGGAAATGTAAACCTTCCAGTTCCTTATGTGCCGGAAGTTGGGTTTGGTGCAAGTTTTGGATCAGGCCAAGCAACGGAAGTAACTTTGGTAGGAAATGTGGGCAACGGAACCGCAGTTCAAGTTGGCACAGGAGGAGTTGGAGTTGCAACAACGGTTGGGAATGCTGTTGCAACCGTAGGTGTGGATTTTAATGGCAATGTAGGTGGTGGAGTGACTGTCATCAATAGCCCCTCTTCAAATTATGGTGTTAGCTTTGGAACAGGGGAGCCAACAGTCATCACTGTCAACACAGGAACGACAAATGCGGTTTTAGGTCCAGATGGATTGGCAATCAATACAACTGTAGGTGGAGCAACGACTACTGTAAATGTTGGTGCTGATGGCGAGTTTAGCGGAAATGTGACTTCCGGCACTGCAGGTGTCACTTATGGAGTTAGTTTTGGCTCAGGGGAAGGAACTACAGTCGTTGCTACCAATGGGACAACAAATGTCCAAGTAGGACCAGATGGTGCTTCTCTTACAAGTACTGCAGGAGGAGTAGCGACGTCCGTAAATCTTGATTCAAATGGAAACGTGTCGGGTAGTGTAGATGCTGGTGGTACAGTCGTTGGAGTTGGTCCAAATGGAGTCAGTGTTACTACAGAAATTGATGGAGAACAAGTTTCTGTCGATTCCAATGGAAATACGACAATCAATGGATCTACCCCAGAGGAACTCATCAATTCAATCGATCTGACAAATCCTCTCACTTACGGAGTCACCCAAGAAGCCTTTGCTGACTTAACTGCGGGTCTTGCGATTGATGAAGTCAATGGATTTATCGACTTTCTCAATTCCTACCCTGGGGACCTTGCGGCCATAGGACTCTCTGGAATGTTAGGTGCTTATCTTCTCACAATTGGAAGAAAGGAAGAAGAGGAGTATGAATTCGAGGAAAACGAAGACGCATCAGAAGATGTAAGTGATGAGGAGTATGAAGATTCAGAATACGAAGAAGGATCGATAGAAGACAGTGAGGGATCTTCTGAAGAAGGTACAGATACACCAACATCAGGATCAAATGGCGATGTCGTTGTGACGGAGAGACAAGCAGTTAATATTAATGGAGATGGAAAGCCTAGTTTACCTGATAGTTACACAGTCCAAGTAGCAAAATATGAATTGAGTCCAACGCAGATGGAAAGCTTGGCCAGTATAAAAGCAAATATTTTAAAGTTTACCGTTCAAAAGAAAGAAAATATCGATAAGATAGCCAAGTTGGACAGCTCTCTGGTAGAGCCGAAACGTGATCTTGTTACTTTGAAAGAGAATCTGCAAAAGAAAGAGGGTGAATTTACTCAAAAAGAGACTGAATTGAAGAATTCTGTTCCTAAGTTAACAAAAAATCAAATAAAGCAGGAATTAAAGAAAGAGACAGAAGAAATTTCAAAACTTAAGCAACAAGTCAAGAATGCGAAAGCAGAGGTTTACAAGTTCGAATCTCAGATCCTTCTGATAAAGGCAGAAGAAATGGGGATGTTCAAAAAACAACCTCTAACCGAAATGCAAAAAAGTGCTTTTATAGACTTATTCGATGAGAAGGGCTCTTCTTATGAGTCAATCAATACCAATAGAGCTATGGCTGCCTTTTATCTAAATGATCAAAAATTGTTGAATATCCAACCAGAAGACTCTATTACAAATACTCGCACTGTTGTTGAGAAGGAGATTTCAACTTACCAAGGCCAGGGAAAAGAAGAAGGTAATGGTTTTATTCGAACTCATGAGTTGAATGGATATTTCATTACAATGCCAGGCAACCCAAATGATCCGGTTACCAGCTCACCTGGACCAAGGCGGGATCTAGTAACCGGAAAGGAGGGAAAAAAACACGAAGGATTCGATGTAGCATCGAAAACAGGGACAATCATAGGTTTCCCAGTGAATGGAAAAGTTGTTGATGTGCGAGTTGAAAATAACTTGCGGAGTCCTTACGCTGGATATGCATATGGACAAAGAGTAGTTATCCAAGCTGGGGATGAAAATAGTGAATACGGATTTTCCATTTCCCATAGTAGCAAAATACTCGTTGAAAAAGGTCAAGACATATATGCAGGTCAAGCTGTTTGCCTCAGTGGTAACAGCGGAAAGGCAGTAGGCGAAACTGGAGAACACACTCATGTAGAGATTATGAAAAAGAAAGATGGTAAATGGGTTTCTTTACCAAACCCAACTAAGGAAGACATGGAAGCTTTGGAGAAATTGGGTCTTGCTACGAAGATATAATTTTAAGCTTCTACCTTTTTTTCTGGTTTTTGTTCTATTGCCTGTGTGTGAGGAAAAAACACAATTAAAGCAGACAAAACCCGTATCACAAAAAATATTATTAGAAGAAGAGAATTCTTTATTCAATAGAAATGAAATAGTTCGAGTTTTTGAAATTCCTTATGAAAAGTACCAAAAAGTTGATCCGAATCGCTTTATAAAAGAGATTTGCGATCAAGAAGGGAAAATTAAGGTTTATGATTTTTATGAGGTTATACAAAAACAAGCAGGTCGAACTTACTTAGGCATTTTCTTTGAAAAAGAAGCAGGGAGATTTGTCTCTCATTTACAAGTTGATTTTTTTGCGGGAATTGATACTCTAAAAGAAGTATATTGCATCAAGTTTACGAAGGAGTTCCGTGATTGTCGCCTTAGTTTTGTGTTATCAAAAGAACCAGATATGACACCTGAAATTATCTATCTTCGTTCTAGAAATGATAAATTATTTTTTTTAATACATCCAGACATAGCTCGACCAATGTTCTTTGGACATGGACATATTGAATCGAAAGAATTCCTTGAGAGTGCAAAAGAGGCATATAAGCTCTACAAATTAGAAAAAGATGCTCCCCCACTTACTGATTTTGACTTTGATGAAAAAGATGTGCGAGCATTAGATACTATCTTAGGTATGCAGTAATTTAGAATGGATACTCAGATAACGAAACACTTCTAAATTTGTGTTTTACCTTAGCGAGTCCGTATCCTGCGAGAGATTCTCCTCTAATCTTATGCAAGTTGGCCGCAAGGATCTTCTATAATCAGACTTTATATTCCGTAGAAATCTTTTAGTTGGTTACTTATTCATAATACTAACTGTCACTTTTGCGAATTCAGTCGGCGCTATAGATATTGTCTAAAACACTATATGTGCCTGAATTGTAATACAAAAAAGAGAGGCTATTTTTGAAATTATTTTTGATTCAAAATTTAATATGTTAAATGATTAAAAATTTGTTACTATAATTTTAACCTGGAATATAGGAACGAAAATAAGAATCAAGTCAGAGTAAAGTGATAAATCAGATTATCGTTATATATTTGCCGATGGCTTTGCAAGAGCAGATATTATTTTTCTAAAGCAAATTATGTTATGTCGAGTGAGAGTTATCTGCTTTCAAAAATGAGTAAATATAACAACAAAAAAGAAAAGTATTTATTTGCTGAAATAGTTCATTTGCCTTGATAAAAAATATTAACTATAATTACTTGAAAAACTAAGTCAGGTATGTATTGTCTGATCCATAGAACTTCTTATTTAAAAAATGAAATTTAAGTTAACCTCCTTCCATCACCTTTCCCAAACCCAGAAAATCATCTTCTCAATTGGTTTTGCCATCTTCCTCGTCGGCGCCATTTTCTATGCCAATCGCAAATACCGCGAAAACCAATTTTCCGATACAATTGTCTGTTTGTCGGGTGATTGTTCGAGTGGTTTTGGTAAGATCCAATATCCGAGTGGTGAAATCTATTCAGGCCAACTTAGCAACAAAATTCCCAATGGGAAAGGGAAAATGGAATTCAAAGACAAAGCTGTCTTTGAAGGCGATTGGGAAATGGGCCAAATCGAGGGGTATGGAATTTATACTTACCCGGACCAAAATATTTTTTCTGGCAAGTTTCGTAAAAACAAACGGGAAGGATTTGGGAAGTTTACGATAGGTCGATATTCCATCCAAGGGAAATGGGTGAAAGATGTTTTAGAAGGTGAGGCCTTGTTAGGTTACGAAGGTAAAAAATGGAGTGGTTTCTACCAAAAAGGAAAACTCATTTCAGGATATGGAATTCTGTTTTATCCCGAAGGGAAACGTTACATTGGTCAAGCTCAGAGTGGGAAACGAAATGGGATAGGCCATTTAGAAAATGGAAAAGGCGAAATCTTGGAAAAAGGGAATTGGAAAGATGATCGAAAAATTTAAGAATACTTGGGACAGAGGAGTTTACTTTTTTCTCTATAATTTCAAACTCATTTTCACGAAAAAACAAAATACTATCCATTACAATGAGGCAAAGGATTTATTCAAGTTTAGTTTGTATTCAATTTTGTGCATTCAACTTGTGATCATGTTCATCACAAATTTTTTTAATGTCGTTTGGTTTAAACTATATGAAAAACAGAAGTTACCAATTGAAATTTTGGAACCATTAAAAGAAATAAGTTATACTCTTTATCTATTGAATCAATATCCATTAAACCAGTTGATCATTTTTCTATTAATTTCCTCTTACGTTTTGGCACTTGTTATTTCTTATAAATTAGCTGGTTTTGTCATTGGCGAAGATACATTAGGATGGAAAATTTCTTCAGTATTTGCCTTCATTTCTTTTTTGCCATGGCAAGTTACAATGATCATCATGAATCTAACTTATAGCTATAATTTGACAAATCAACTTGAAGCGAATCACTGGATTCGTCAATTATTTGTTAGTTTAAATGTATACCTTCTATTGATAAGTTTTTTGCTGAGTTTTTATTTAGTAATTCGGATTGGGAAACTGTTAACAAACATAAGTCTACGAAAAAGAGTTTTGATAAGCATGTTTCCATGCATTATCTTCCTCTTAATCGTCGGTTATTTGACAATGGAATGATTATTTTTTTTCTAATTCCTTAATACGCTTTTTGGCTTCTTCAATCGCTTGGTTATTTGATGGTTGTGCTTTTGAAAGGAATAATTTGAATTCTTGAATGGCTTCCTTTTTTTTCTTCAATTTTGCATAGGCAGCACCTAAATTAAACCGAGCTTCAAGATTTTCCCCGCCTGGTGAATATAAAATTGCTTTTTTATAATTTTTGACAGAGGAATTGTAATCACCCATCTCTGAATAACAAACTCCTAAATTGTAATGTCCTCTGGCGTATTTTTCGTCCAATTGGATTGCTGATTTGAAAAGGGGAATTGCTTTTTCATATTCCTTTAACGTTAATAAAATTGCTCCCTGGTTATTGATATAATCAACATTTTTTGGATCTAAACTTGCAGCTTTTCGGAATAGTTCCAAAGCTTCTTTGGGATTGTAACTCGCTACTGAGATTGCTTTTTTATTGAGTTCCAATGCTTCTTTTTTTTGGTCATTTGAATGATCTGCATTCGAACAAAATAAAGTGAATAATAACGGACAAAGAATATATATTTTTTTCATGAAAGAAATCTCCTGGTATCAGCAAAATAAGATCGATTTGATTTGAAATTATTAGTTATTTATGAATATGGAATTGTAGCATACCTGACTTTGGAAAAATATTCCCATGAGTCAGATAGCTTACAATTGTTCTTAAATTTTAGGGAACGATTTTTCGTATCGCATTATTTCCGTAATCACCAACAAATAAGTGTCCGTTACTATCAGTGGCAATTCCATAAGGTTGGTTAAATCTCGAGTTGAATCCAATTCCGTCTACAAATCCAGAAATACGCGTGATTGCACCAGCTATGGAAGTCACTACGCCAGCACTAGTTACTTTACGAATTGCGCTATTTGTAGAGTCAGATACATAAAGATTACCTGAACTATCCAAAGTGATTCCAATAGGTTGCGTGAACCTAGCAGCTGTACCAGAAGCATTCACATATCCGGAAAGTCCTGTGGACGAACCTGCTAATGTCGTTACAACACCTGCACTAGTGATTTTTCGAATTGCATTATTATCAGTATCTCCCACGTAAAGATTTCCCGTACTATCTACAGCAATGCCAGTTGGACGAGTGAATCTAGCAGAGGTTCCAGTTCCATCGACAAATCCTGAAACAGAGAGTGTTGAGCCTGCAATTGTAGTTACAACACCAGCACTTGTGACTTTACGAATGGCATCATTTTGGCTATCGGCAACATATATATTGTCAGCACTATCAATCGCAAGTCCTTTCGGTTGGTCGAACTTAGCAGCGGCACCTGTTCCATCAACTGCACCAGTTCCGCCATTACCACCTGCAAGAGTCGTGACAACACCTGCACTAGTGATTTTTCGAATCAACATATTGATAGAATCACCAACATAAACATTTCCAGCACTATCGACAACAATCCCAAATGGTTCATTGAATCTGGCGGCAGTTCCAGTCGCATTCGTTAAACCTGAAACACCTGTATCAGATCCGGCAAAAACAGTGACAACACCTGCACTTGTAATTTTGCGAATACAATGGTTACCTGTATCGGCAACATACATATTCCCAGCACTATCGAAGGCAATGCCATTCGGGTTTTTAAACTTTGCAGCAGTCCCCGTTCCATCAACCAAACCAGAAGTGGCTTGTCCAGCGAACGTTGAAACTACGGCCGTGCTTGTCGGTTGTGTTGCAAGTTGCAGGAATAAAAATGTGGTTAAATCATCGTTCGATTCATTTTTTTTACAATTGGCGACTAAGAAAATCAGAAAGAATAGTGAAAAAATTCTGTTTAACATTTATAATATTCCATCATTGTTTTTAATTCACTTAAAAGTAAAAAACTAATGTTTGGTGTCCATTTAGTTTTAGTGATTCTGCAACTTTTTTAGGAAATGTATAACGCATGTGAGTGGCAAGCATTCTTATAGAGAAGTTTGACTATCGAAAACTGTAAAGGATGTACGAGTACACTCAAAACATTGTCCATATCTAATGCGACATAATATACATTATAGGAAGTGCCATATTGCTTCATAATAGATAGTATCTCAAATCAAAATAATGCTTCAAAAGTAAATGTAATCGAAGTAGATTCTACCTCTTCGCAAGATGTTCGTTTTTAAATTTAATTAAAATTAAATGATTCAAAATCAAAAACCAAACTTTCTATAGGAAGATACAATTATCAAAATAAAGTTGATAAAAAAATCTAAGCATCCTAGATATTTCTCCTTAAGCAATTTGTAGCAATCTAAATTGAACTCTAATAAAAATTAATAGAATGGATTTTGATTCATTAAAAACTTGATTCGACATTGGATGTTACCCTTCTAGATTGAAATGAGGTTCATAAACCAGAAAGTTCTGTTCTTAAAAATTATGAAATAAGAAGAAGAAATATGGATTTCTAAATTGACTTTTTATACCAGAAGAATTTATTTTTACAGAATCCTGTCAGTATTTAATTCAAAAGGAATAACATGAAAATTTTAAAAATATTACCTCTTTTCTTTGTAATTAGTTCAATGAGTAATTGTATAACTTATCTCAGAAATGATGTGCCTGCTTATAACCCAGCAAAAATTGATAGAAAAATTTCTAACGTTGACTTTGTTCTAGATTATAACCATTACAATGCACTCGGAGAAAAAGCTGTAATTTCTGAAGCAACGCATCGTGCTAATAAACAAGCATTTAGTGAAATTATTTCAGGTTGTAATTGCGTTGAAAAATTTAATATGTATGTTGTCGGTTTGGATGATGTTAGCAAATTAAATAGCAAGAATCTGGTAAATATTGAAGTTACTTCAAGAGTTAAACCTACAAGTTCACTTATATTAACTTCTACCCTTTTTGTGATCACAGCAGGATTATTTCCTGTTTTCGGCGAAATTAATGGAAAAACAGAATTTGTAGCTTATAACCAAGGAAAAGAGATCAAGCGATATACTTATGAAAATGACGTTGTTGAAGTTAGACAAATTCTATTACTTTTCGTAATGCCATTTAGAAAAATAAGCTATATTACAAATCAAAACGTACCTGATAATTTTATTAACGATATCTATAGAGATAAACTTTATCAGTAACTCTTGTTGAAAGCTTCCGGTGATATTCTCTTTCCGGAAGTTTATTTAAATTTGGTTTAAATGTATGAGAATAATTTGAAGTAGGTATTTCTATTTATTATGAATCATATTGAACAATTTCAAAAAGCTCATTCAGTAATTTTGGACGGTTCTAAACAGGCTTCCATTCTAGTATTGGCGATGATAGCTGGAAGGGGTATATGGACGTCCAATCCCACTCAAGCAGATCTTTCTTTTAGTTTTTATATTTTCTCTTTTATTTCAGTAATTTGTTGCGTATTCACGCATTTTGTATATGGTTTCGAATTTGCTTTTTGTTTAACTAAAAAGCTTAATTTTGAGTCTGGTAAAACTTGGCTAATTTTTGCATCATTCTTTTTGCTAGTTCAAATCGTTTCCTTGTTTCTCTCGATTTACTTTTTTATTTTTTCCAATTAGCTTTAGATAACTATTAACATTTTTCAATACTTGCACTAAATACATAAACGTTGGTGTATTGTAGAATTTTGTACTCATAAAAGATTCGTTTTTCATTGCTAGATGGTGTAAATAATGTACGGTTTATTTAAGATCAATAAAAGCAAATAAGATAATTAATCTATCTTTTAATATTTATCCTAGAAATCAAAAAGGGAATCAAAACATAATCTAATATTTGATTCCCATACCATAGAATGAAATGACAAGATTCTTTTTATGGAGGAATACTCCCTTCTTCTCCTAGAATCCAATCGACTTCATTTGTGTATTGGATTTGAAAGAAACTTCACTCTTTAAACTCTGAATGATTTCCTCTCCACTAATTTGTTTTGAATTTCGAAACCGAAAACGATTCCATACAGCTCGAATGTCTCCAACAGTTAACTCTGGAATTTCTTTGATGTTTTCTTTCTCGAGGAAAGTCAAAGTTTCTGTTAGATGAGGGAAATACTGTCTAATGATCTCTACTTTATCTTCTCTCCGCAAAGTCTTAAATTCCCCTTTCCAAGCGAACCTACGTAAAGCAGCATGATCAAAGTCCTTCATGAAATTAGTGGAAGCGATAAAGATTCCACGAAAACTTTCCATCCATGTCAAAAATTCATTGGTTTGGGTGACTTCCCAAGACCGAACGGCAAGGTCTCGACTTCGAAAGAAACTATCTGCTTCATCTAAGAAGAAAATTGATTTTTTAGCTTCTGCTTCCTGGAACGCGTCAGCAATCAGCATTTCTGTCATTCCAACGAATGGACTCTGTAAGTCTGAGCCACGTTTTTGCATCAGTTCTAAATTGAATTTTTTGGCAATATGTTTGGCATACTCTGTTTTTCCTGTCCCAGGTTTTCCATGAAAGAGTAAACACAAGGATCCAAGATTGGATTCCTCAGGTTCTTCCCATTTTCGTTTATATTCTTCGATTAACGTCTCAAGATCATCTAAGTTAGAATTTACATGTAAGATTTTCGAATCATAGGGAGTGGGAGAAAAAGTAAATTTCTGAATCCGGCCTTTTGTAAGATGAGTGTGTTTGTTCATAACATCTTTAATTACAGATAGAAACTTATCATCCTTTCTATTGTTGCAGATCTTCTTTGCAGCTTTTACAACAATGGAAATTCCTCCTACTCCTGCGGGATAGGTATGAGCTAGTTCTTCCACTTCCGAATTCTTTAAACGATCATTTACATTTTCTAATTCTAATACTCGATTCCAATAATATAACCGGCGTTTTGGTTCTGCTGGAAAAAACTCTAAACTATAATCAAATCGTCGTAAGACAGATTCATGAATAGAATTTGACTCATTGGTTATGATAATCAGTTTCCCTTTCATTTGGTCTAAAAATTCATTCATCCAAATTTTCTTTTCGGGAACTTTTTCTTCAAAGAAGCCTCTCTTCCCTCCTTCATTCAAAATGTCGTCGGCCTCATCGAAGAGTAGAATATTGCCAGATTCTGCAGATAAAGTGGTCCCTACGATTAAAGCAGTGCGTTTGTCTTCTTTGCTTTCTGCTTCTTTGTTGTTAATTTTAAATAAGGTTTTCTGAACTTCGGCAACAAGGCTTTTCGCAAACTCTGTTTTTCCGGATCCAGGAGAACCATAGAATAAGATCTTCGATGGTTGTTCATCTTGTAAGAGTGATAAGTTGCGTGCGACTTCATTCTCAGCCAAGAAGAATGAGGATACGGGATGTGTCTCCTCATTGACTTGGTTCAAAAATTTTAAGCCAAAAGTCGCCTGTGTATCATCTGCTAAAAAATTATAGAAAGAATCTGCAATCTCACAAGGGTCTTCTTTTTCATGACAAGGTGAGAGAATACCATAGTTGATCCATTTCTCATCAGGATTAGTAATTTTCATATACTCTGAACGATTGAGTCCTGTGACTTCTCTTACAATGACAGGAATCATTTTCGAATCAATTGAGCGAGAGATCCAATTGTCAAAATTAGAAAATGCTGACCTTGTGTATAAAAATAGAACATATTCGATCGACTCTTTTGTGATACCTAGAATCTTGAATGTGGATGATATCTTTTGGTATGCCTTTGAATCTTGAATGGAAAAGTCAGAAGTGATCCGATTGCTTTCTTCTTGTAAAAGTCGATAGATTTTTCTTCTTCCAAATGGATTCCTTTTGCAATATTGCTGTGTATCTTGGTCCAATTCATCAGGTAAATAGTCCTTCCCTTGTGTACTTGCGTAAGTATCATCCCAATATCCATTGCGGCCTCTTCTAGGTTCTATTTCATCATTTTCTGACTCCTCTTTCATTTTCATTTCATCAGGACGAAAAATTTTCTCAACGAGTGTCTTCTTAGCTTTCGTGTCATAGAGGGAATACAGAGTTTCAAGCCTTGTTTTTCCGAATGAGTCAAACTTACTTAGATTTTTTCCCACAAAATAGTGGAGTAACTGCAAATCCTCTTTCTCTGAGGATTCAAATAGAGATTCTTTTATTTTTTTTCTGGGCATCCTTATCTCCTTTCTTAAGGAATAGAATACCCGATTGGTAGTCTCGATTCGGAATAAGTTTGTCCGTTATGTGGAAATTCTGGGAAGCATTGGTTTAATTCATTAGATTAATAAATATGTTCTAGTTAAACATGATTTATCTTAAGAAATCCCCTAATTGCAAGTGTCTTTAAATTATCTGCTAAAGCGGAGGCGCTTAAGACTGATTCCACAATTTACTCTAAATCCTACGATTTTGATACCGTTAAAATTATACGTCGGAACTTATTTTTCCGAAAATCAAATATAGTATAGCTAACATATAAATCATATGGACCTCGATGAAAAAATGCGACAATGCAAACAAATTCTTAAAGATTTGCAATATCCTGATTCTCTTATCGATGATAAGGCATCTTTCCTTTTTCTCGCACTAACAGATCAAAAAATAGAAACTGATTGGAGAGAGTCACAAATTACACAGAGTAAGAGTGTTAATGATCTATTTAATTATATAGAAATGGTTTACAAAATAGATTATCATCATATGAAAGAAAATCTTAAGAAAGTAAAATTATATCCACTTTTGGATTTTGGGATCGCTAAAAACATAGTTTTTGAGATAGAACCTCTTGTGGAACGACCGATGTTCTTACAATTAAGAGTAGAAGCGTTTGATGTTGTAAAACAATTCGGTACTAATGGACATTCTACTTATTTGAAAGTATTTTTAGAGAATCAACCCGTTTTGATGAAAGAATTTAAAGATACATTGGAGAAATATCTTCAAATGAAAAAAGATGGAATCATCAACTGATTAAGACGTTAAGTAGAACAAATTGAAAGATTGACTGAGAATTTCAAAATGATTTGTTATATTTACTAAAGAAATCCCCTATCCTACTCCTGTAAACTAACTACCTTAGGTTCTTCCCCATCGACGATTTCATAGGCATTTTTGTATTTAGTTAGCACATCGATACAAATTCGCCAATACTCTGCTTTACGATCCATTTGCCCACCTTCCCGTGCAGAATGACCGAATACTTGGTTGATCGGAATCGGATTTTCTTCGGCAAGAATTTCTCTAAAATCACACCATATCGAGCTACTTGCTCGTGATGCTCCCCCTCTTAATGGATGTAATGTCGTTAAAAAATAGTAAGGGTTACTAAAACCTGCACTATTGATTGTTTCTGAAATTTGATTGCTAGTCGGAGGGATTGATTCATAAAAAGCTTTTAGAAGACCGGCATGCGTATATAAAACATTATCTAATTCGATTGCAAATTTCCATTTCAATAGATGTAACAATTCGTAGGCTTCCATGAAGCATGATTCGCGATATCCAGAGACTAACCCAACAAATTCGGGATCGGTATATTGAAGATCGTGGTTGCCAATCAAAAAAGATATATTTTGTTGAGATTCCTGTAACTTGATTAATTCTTCTAGATTTCCTAGGATGTCATCATTGGAAAGACGATGAGAATCAAGATAATCTCCGAGAAAGATCACTTGATCATAATGATCAAATTGAATGTTTTTCCATATCTTTCTTCCATGAATATCACCGATCGCAAGTATTTTCATATAACTGATATTACTCCATAAATAACCAAAACTCGGAAAATTTGTTTCCGAAATTTATCATTCATTTCAGCTGCAAATGCAATACTATTTGTAATCGTATATTTTTTCATATAAGTCAAAATATGCAATAACTTCACAGAATTGATTAAAAACTGCTAAACTCACATTTTCGTACTTTGTAGTAAATGGTCTGTCTTTTACAATATCCTTTGGTAAAGATAGATATCCAAACTTTTTATCTGAATAATCCATAAATGAAAAATCGGAACAATAAATATCTCCGTTTTCATGTCTCGTATTCATTCGGAGAACCTTCAGATGTAGAGTCTTGTTCCTCAATTTTAGAAGGATTGCTATATTCTTTCCAATATAAGTGAATTCATGCGTTTGCACAATTGAATTATCTAAATCTAAGATATCATCATTAGTCAGATTATTCATCCTCCGTTATCATAAGAATCTAACTTCACATAATAGTATTCATTAGCAATCGGATCACTTTTATTCGCTTGCGGAGTATTTCCGGAGGTTTCTTGATAGAAAAAAAATTATGTTTGAATCTTTTCATATCTAAACTTTAAAATCGGAAAAAATTCTTCCGCTTTACTTGACCTGCTATTATATAATCTAGAGTATAACACGACCTAGGAGGTGCCAATGGCTATCATCGAAAAAGAAGGGAATTTCTATTTAGACGGAGTCAAAACTCCGGCAGGAAATGACGTATTCAGTCCAAATCGAAATTTAATAAAAACAATCCAGGCAATGCAAAGTGGATACTATGATGCTACAAAATTTGGAATTTTTTCAATTTACTGCACTTATCGTGACTTTATTACTAATGGAAAATTTTTCGAAAGCCAAGCGCTATTGAAAATGACAATAGCTGATCCTTTTTTTGGAGAAAATCCGGGGGGAGAAGACAATCTAGATTTTCCAATTGTTGGAGTTCGAGATTTATTAGAGAAATTATTCGACTCATTAAATATTCCAAAGTCTTATTTCAGGACACCCGAACCTGAAAGTTTATATAACAATCACCTGAAACCATTATTTTTAAAAATACCTCAAGAAAGAATGACTGCATTCGTTTTAATTAATGCCCGCTTGCGTGCACCTATGTCATTGCTTTTACTTTTTTTGCATGATATGTATTCTATTGAGAATTTCAAGAGCAATCCATATCAATTCGATTCAGAAGAGAATGCACATTATTTTCGAACTGTAGAGACTGTAAAGTCTTGGTTAGAAGTATTCCAAACAGAAATAGAAAAAACTGGCGAATCGAAATGATTATTTAACTTCCTAACTCCAATATCCACTTAGCTTAATGAATGTCTTTTTCTAAGTTCCAGAGGATTGGAATAGGTGATAGTTTTGTATTAAACGAGGTCATCTGATATCTTTTATCAGTTTCTAAGCTGATTCTTCACTTTGTATTTCTTTTTGCCAATCTTTGAAAAATTGCGTATTTTTAAAGACTCTGATTCTTTCTGGGTATTGATCCTGGCAGGAACTAACATGTGCAGCTAATCGATCAAATAAATAGTCTGGGTCATTTTCATAAAGGAATCTGAGAGCTTTTTTGTGATGGATTTGAATTAAATGCAATTTCCCATTCTCTGATAGTCTTTCAATGATACGATTGCACTCTCCTGAATCGATACTAGATGATAATGAATTGATGATATAGAAAAGTGCTTCACAAAGGTCAAAATTCTCTTCGTTCTTTTTAAAAAACCTTCCAAAACCATAATTAGAAAATAAAATTGAATAATCAGATTCGTCATATGACTCAGCTTCAGGATTCGAGACTAATTTTTTCATAATGGCTGGTCCATATTCTGAAAACTTCTGAATAAGTTCTTTATACTCCTCTTTTACGAGTTCATTCTTTAAAAGTTCTTCGAAATCCGAATATTCTTTTCCAAATTGCTTTTTGATTTTGTCCATAACTCGGTCATCATCAAAGTCGAGTTTAATGTTTTTTTTGACAAATGAAACGAAATTTTTTAAGAAAACTGGGTCCATACACACCTTACAATAGAATTGAATACTTCAGCTAGCAAACGCTATATTTTCCTTTTGTTTCGGAAAGTATTTTTTTGTTAGTTTGCAAATTTTGTAGATTCGGAACCTTTATTTCTGATTCAAAAGAAATCGAGAATTATAATCTAGAAAACATCCTGGGAGATAAAAAAATTAGTTTCTATCCTTAATGAGTATAAATCTTCCGAAGACATGAGAGAGGAAGAAATATCTAAAATACATGCAATATTTTATAATGAAGCTGAATCTCTCTGTGATGTTACTTTACATTTACTTTCGCAATGTGAATTCCAACATATTATGAGAAATTTGATGTCTATTGCCCTCTTCTTTTTGAAGAGATAAAAGCTATGAAGAATTTTTTTATTATCTTGCGGATAAATTCAAAGAGGAAAATCAAGAAAAAATTACTATCTATCATTGGCACATTCCTATTCTTTAAATGCATTTTCTGAACATTCTGATCCATGAGCATTAGACCAATGCATTAAACGAACGTTAAAAAATGGTATGTTGCATTTACTTGCTAAGTACGGAAAAGTGAAGCTTTTAAAAGGTATATTAGATGAACACTTTAATTATTGTGAATGAAAATAACCAGAAAGACTAAAAATCTTTTTGGTAAACCAAGCGTACAATCAATCCCTACCCGTGAAATATCAAGTTGAAGAATAAGAGGAAAAGGATTTTATATTTTATAAATGCAGACGTTTATTACTATTGAAGCATCACTAATTCAGGAAGCCCAACTCTTACTCCAACGACAATGGCATTTTGCTCATACTTCCTCGCAAGATATTGGGCAGTGTCATTATCGATTCCCAAAACCAGGATACTCTCTTCGGACCAGGATCCGTCTGGCGATTCACCTACCCCATTTAAAACTATATAACTTGAGTTCGCTTTGATTTCTGACAGCAAATCTTCATTCTGCTTCCGATTTGTTTCTAAAGTCAATGGTTTGCTAAACTGATTCCATGCTGTAATGAAACACCAATGGTTTTGTTTATATTTGGAAAGAAGGAGGTCCAACTCCGGATTCTTTTTCCCGATTTGGATGGGAACTTGAAGGCCATCAACTTTGTATAAGGTGGAGAGATAGGATTGGTTGAGGTCGGTCATGGAATATTTAAAACATACCTGCTTTTGTTTTTCAATCAAACACTTGATTGATCAGAATCGGATTTTACGATACTCCATTTTTAGATAAATTTCGGAAAATATGTTTCCGAATCGATCAGCACGTTCGTGGTAACTTTATACTGCACAGGTAAGAAACAGAACCAATGAAAAACAGAGAGAATGAAAATCAAAAAAATAGCAAACCATGCCAATGGTCTCCTGAATTGCAGGAATTAACTAGAAATGTTTTGGAAAACCTTCCAATACCATCCTTTGCAAAGGGATATACGATCGTAAAATCGCTTGAGAATGGGCATGGGAAAATTGACATCATTGATGCGCTGAACTATCAATATGTGATTAGAAGAATTGAAACGAACGAAATCATGTTTCGATATCACTCCATAGAGGATCTTCTTTATTCTGGCTGGGTAATCGACTAACCGATAGGATCAATTGTTTTTACCTGCGATTGACAAAATCATCTTTAGATAGTCTCTATTTTCAGTGGAAATTCCAGAATTATTGCCGATCAATTCAAATCATCTTTGAGAAATTTTATATACTCGGTCTCGTGATTTGCTAACTTTCTTTGATAGTAAAACAATGTCATGTGATATGACATTAGCGTCAGAATCTGCATCAGGATAAATAGAATGGCAACTGTTACTATTTTATACAGATAGAAAATGATAGCGAGAGCTAAACAAAGAAGAAGCCAAATACGATGATTTCTTTCGAGTAACATCAAAGATTTAAGAATTCGAATGATTCGTTTTGATTCTAGATCGAAACTTGAATCAATCCTTCCATACTTGGATTCCAGATACATTCGCCGCTGAGGATAGCAATCTATTTGAAAGACTGTCCAGAGAGCAATCCATTTCCTACTTGCAAATTTAAATATGAGATATTCTATAATTACAATCGAGATAAAATAATCTATTTCATTAAACATGGATTTCATTCTAGAATTGTATTTTCAAAAAATCGGAAAATAAACATCCGAATTTTAATTTTTAAGGAGGATATACTAAATTCATATAACGCACTTATATTTATGTAAATTATATTTTAGGATCGTTCAAATGATCAAAACATTTTACAAATCGGAAATGGCGCCAGCTAGGTTCGATAAGAAGGGGTGGAAATTCCCAACTACGATTTGTTTGATTGGTGGATAAAGAACAGAATCATTATGATTCGATTTTGGATGCGCTTACTTGAGATTTGTTTTTTTTCTATATCAATTGCTTGAGCATCCAAATCTTTCGAACTCTGTCCTTCATATCTTTCCCGAGGACCAACAATCGATCATCGAAGAACTCGACCAGTTTCTCTATTTTGATTTGATGAAAGAGGTTCTGCTTCCTTGCTTCAGATATGATATGCTCAAACCAGGAAAACTTATCACCCCATTTTACTCGGGAGTCCTCATTCAATGTGAAATGGTCTATAGAATCAATGTATCTTACGGTATCGTGGATCATATCCTTTGACTGAATTACTTTCTCCAAATTTTGGGAATGTGCGCTTTGTGGTGCATCTGAGACAACTTCATATTTGCCAGTCAACAGATGTATTTTAAAAATATTTTTATAGAAATAATCATCTTCAATGATGCTCCCACTTAGATTTTGTAAGTTGATATCCCTTCGTCTCATCTCCTCGCTTTGCTTTAGGGCGACTCTTACTTCTGAATCATTTTTGTACCAATGTTTCCAAAGGTATTTGCCAGTATTCATATCAATTGCACAGATCCCAAAATCCAATGTATACGGCCCAGGCATGGAAAGTCGATCCGTCAGTAGGATGTGGTGCGTCTTTAAATAGAGAACACTGCCATAAGGGATTCGTTGTTGCCACTTGACGTTCCATAATACATAGCCTTTGTAATCAATCAAGATCCCGTCATCATCGATAAGATAGTGATCATCGAGATTGTAAAATCTTGTCGGCAGACTTTCCCTAGATCCAAGTGTTAATATGCATTTCAATGATAGTCTCATAAAGTCCTTGATAAATCGTTCTATAATGTTTGGAATTCAAGGATCCAATATTTCTTCATGCTGGAATCTAACAGATAAGTAATTGTTACATTCTTCATACCAGTGTCTACGATCATAAGTAGAGAGCAAAGTATGTTTTGACTTGGTCCAGATTTCCAATCTGATGATAAAGCTAAGGAGGAATCAATTTCGGAAAATAGATTTCCGATCTCACTACTTGTTGTTTTTTTAATATACTTTACCTCTCCGATTCATGGACATATTGGGGGGAAACACCACTTGAGATGGAAGGGAGCTATTTCAGGAAAAAATAATTTTAAAGAATGTAATTAGTGGTTTAAGGATAATTTCTAATTTCAGTTTTGTTTACATTGACCTATCTAACAAAATCATCCGCATTGTGTGTAGCCAAGCTTGGAAATGTTGCCATTGATTGCACTTCCATTTACCATTCTCTTCCCAGAAAATACCATCGAGCTCTTTATCTTCGACTGACTCGTCGGCAAAAGTTTCCGTTAAATACTCTTGAATCGATTGAATCCCATGAATTCCCTTAAGGTCTTTACATAAATGGTTTAAGGAATCATTCAATTCTTCCGAAGATTGGGATTCTTCTACAAAGCGATCGACTGCTTTCTCAAGTTCTTCTGCTTCTTTTGATATTTTGTAATCGGGAAGTTCTACTTCAGATCCAATCTCAGAATTTTCAATGATATCCCATTGTTTGATCAAATTGTAACGAAAATAAAACACATCATCCCCGAAGGTAGGAAAGACGAGATGGTAATTATCACCGCCTGCTGCATAATCATTACTATAGCTTAAGATAAATCCGTTTTCTGTTGCACACTCATCGGTATATTTATTTTCCCAAAAAGATCTGTTCGTATCAAATTGTTCATTTGAAAGCACTCCATAGCCATCTAGGAACAGCTTAAGATTTTGATAGTGTTCTTTTGGATATTTCGATATCAAGTTCATAGCAAATAATCCTCAAGCTATATTATCCCAAAAATCAACTTCATGAATGATTAAAATATGAGACCCTGATTTTCTCATTTCAATTGCTTCTTCCACTTTTCGACCAAAACAACTGAACGTCCAACAGTTCGACATATTTCCACCTACAATTAGATAGGAAGTATCTTTCCTTAGTGGATTCGAAAAAATTCCACCATTCTCTAAGATGACTTTTTCTATTTCTGAGATAGGTTGTGCAGAAGGGATACCTGTGAAACTAAAAACATGATCCTCAGGTATGATTTCTGGTGCAAGTGCACAAATACCTGGAACGGTAAATTGAGTCTTCAATGTTTCAATTTTTGTTTCATCTAAATTTTTTGATTTCTCTAAATTGATGAATTCAGAAAGGAAAATCTTTAAAATAGCTTGTTCTTCTTTGTCTATTTTACCATCTGCTAGAATTCCTGTTAGAAGAGATAATAGTTCATCATATGGATAGGCACTTGCTAATTGTTCATTCTGATATAACCACTTTTTAAGAGACTGAGCCTCTTGGAGTGTAATTTTACCATCAGCAAGTATTCCATGTAAGATTCCATGCAATACTTGCATATCATTATGGACTAAATCAAATGCTGGATTGGATTTGTTGAATTTCTCGCAGATAAATAACAAATCTTTCTTTTCCTCATCCGTAAACTTACCACTTTTTACGACAAACTCTAAAATCGAGACAATTTCTGAATATAGTTTCTTATTAATTAAATCTTTAGATTCATTTAACCAAAAATTAATTTCGCTAACTTCCTTTTGATTTAGTTTTTGATCTAAAGAAATTCCAATCAAGAGACCTTGGAGTGTATTGAAAGCGTTTTGGTGATCAGAGATTTTTGGAATCGACTTTTGTTTCATTTTTATTTGAAATTTTCTAAAATATAATCTTCAATTTCATTTAATTTCGGAAGGAACTCTTTTTTTAAAGAATCTTTTATTTTAAGATCAATTGTTTCATATTCATTGTCTTCAAATTTCGAATAATCATTTTTCTTTAGAATTTCTAAAGAAAAAACCGAGTGCCATTTGTCTGTTAATGTTTTTTTTGTTATAAAAATTGAATTTTTTTCTGAATTTAAAATCGCATGCAACTTTTCTCTCAATGATTTCTCGCCAGGGCCAATATATAATTTTAAATTTAAACGATCCGAAAGATTTTGAAATTCAAATAATAATATTCTTTTTGAGTTTGTCCATCCTGATCCATTCTCTGGAATAATTTCATCAATTTTTTTCGTAGTAAACCGTATATAAGTTTTGCTGGGATTTTCAGCATCTAAAACAATGCGATTTTCTTCTCTTAAAAACGATACTATGGATTCCTTGATATTTAGATAAATATCGGGTCTATATTGAAAAATTAGATCCAGAGCTTTTGAATGTTTTTTATATAGATTCTTGCAGATATCTTCAATACTTTTATCACCCACAATGTTTCTCCTTAAAATGTATAAATACTGATCTAAAAACTCAAAAACACTTTTAGAAATTGCAGATTTTCTCGAATTCAAGATATTGATCAGTAAATTTTGAATTCTATCGTATCCATATGTTATCCACTCATTGTCAGTAGGAATTTGCTGGTCAGGCGACAAGAAGACAAAAATTTTGTTATAATCGTTAAATTCTTTATCTACAATTGCTTTATATTTTGATAATTGATTTTTAGATTCAGTAGAACGTATTTTATTTTCAATTACGATACAATAATGTTTGCTATTTTCGTTTATTAGAATAATAAGATCAATGTTTTTGTACTCTCTTCTAACTTCTACCTCTTCATAATTTAACGTTTCAAAATCAAAAATCAATTCATCATTTATTTGTTCGCTTGAATTCAGGTTGAAGACGATTAAATCTTTGAGGAATTTTTGCAAAAACAAGTAGCCGATGTTATGTGTTTGAAATGGATCAAGCAGCCATGCTAAAACATTTGAATGCCTAATTTCTTGATTAACCATGCCTAGAGTTTCAAATAAATTAAAGGAATTGATACTTTTGGCTATTTGTTCAATTTCTTCAATATCCATTACAAAGTGTTTTAATTCATCTAGTTCATTTTCCATTTTTTTCAATTGAATCCAATCAATGTATTAAGGTTTTATTTTAACACGCTGATAAACTCAGCTATTACCTTGATCTGATTCACCTCACCTTCTGATGATTTTATTGTGATAGGGGAGAAATTTTGATTTCGAGATTTTAAAATAATTTCGGTGTTGTGACCATCAGTTCCTTTTTGACTACTGTATTCTTTAATTATGTACTTTGCTTGTGTTTCCGGTTCCGTGTTTGAGAGAAGCTCAACCAATACAATTTTTCCATTTCGACTGCCGGAAGGATTGGCCCGAAAAATCAAATAGTCATCAGGAGATATAGTTGGGACCATGGATTCACCAGTTGCTTTTATCACAAACATTTGATCATCCAGTTTCCGATCTGATACTTCTATATATCCAATTGGATCTTCAATTTCTTGGTTATCTCCAAACTTACCGCAAGCGGCTTGAATGGAATAAACAGGAAGTACATCCCGAAACAATCTCTTGATATCTGGTAACTTAGGTAAAAGATCAATTTGCACAGATTCCGTAGGCTTTGGTATCAAATCTCCTAATATTCGATGAAATAGTTTATGGATGAATAGATCATTGGATTTATCATCCTCCATAAAAAGTATGTTATGGTTTTCTAATTCTGCTTTTGACTTACCTGCATAGCCCTTGTCAGGCCTTAAATCGTTGAACTTTGTTGGCGTTGCGATAAATGAAGTGAGTTTCACTGATTTATCACCAATTCTCTCTTCTGTTTCTTTTACCTTTTTAAAAAATTCTATTTTAGCATCTCCAAACGGAATTTCGATCAGTCCCTTCGGATCAATAAACGCAATTTTTTGATCTTTTCCATTTTTGATCCAAAGTATAAAATCTGGATAAAAGTTTGCCACATCAAAAAGGCTAATTCCATGCCTGCTTAAGTTTCGTAATAAATAAACGTTGATTCCTGAAAACCAATTCGCATTATTTTTGGTAAAGGATGAAAAAGCTTCTAAAAACGTAAGTTCACTCTTTGCTATAATAGAGGATGGAGAAACATGGACCAATACTTCCTGATTTTGAAATAGAATTGGTTTGTATAGATGTTGGTCTAACAGTATGGGAATGATTTTTGGGGATTCGGGGGTAAAACGACTACCATTTGAAAAGTTTGTTTTTTCTAATTCTTTTTTTAAATCTTCGAAATAAGAAATTAAATCCACATCAGATTGGTTTATGGAAATTTTATATTCGTTAAATAGATTTCCTTTACTTCCTGATTTGATTTTTCGTTTTTCATATTCTTCGATTTTTATATATTCTCTTTTATCAGATTCAAAATCATCTTTTTGGAAATAGTAGAACCGAGAAATATACTTTTGCAATAATGAGAGAGCTATTTCCTGCCAAGTTATCTCTTTATTTTCAGCACTTAGTGAAAATTCCTTCTCGGGAATTTCTAAGACATACCAATCTCGGTTTAAAAGTATTTCTTTTATGGAATGCTTTTGGATGAGTAAATTGTGAAATCCTCGATTTTTTTTAAATTCTACCAGATTGAAATACAATTGATTGAGATTTAAAAATGAGAGATGCCATTCTTGAAAATGATGCTTTTCGTAAACAGTCTGTTTTTGATTTCTATCTAAATATTCGCTGGCAAAGCCTTGTATTTTTGTATACCAATTTAGGACGATAGGTCTCTTTTGAAGAGCTTCACTAAACTTTGTATCTGGGCTTTTTAGAACTAAAATTTCTGTTTTGGAAAAGTTTGTTCCTTTTTTCAGATCCAAAATTTTTAAGTCTTGGATTCCCTCCAATTTTTTGACCGGTACAGTGATTACTTGTTTTTTTGAATCCTCTACGACTCCTTCTTCTTCGATGTATTCCTGGAATTTTTGGATATAGTTTGCATGAATCCCAAAGATATTAAGAGTTTCACCTATCAAGATATGTTCGGGTACTGTTAATGAATCAGGTAGATCATGCAAAAATCGGCTTCTCTTGAGGCTGTGATTATAACCTCTAAGTCTCACTCCTCTTCCAAACAATTGGATGATTTGCGCACCTTCATTTCTTCCTATATTGAGTAGACCCATGCAGGATACTCGCCAACTATTCCAGCCTTCTGTAAACTTCTTTGAACCAATAAGAACATTGATGGAAGATGTATGACTGTTGATGTTATGAAATAACGAGACACCAAATTCTTCTTTTTCTACGATGAGGGATTTGCCTTCACATAGATCCATGAATGTCGGCACATCACCGATATTAATCACACCAAAGAAATCGGAAGCACCAACTTTGAGCCCGATTTCTCCTGATGAATGTTTTAATTCGACCAAATGAATTTGGGATTTTTCCAAACGAGTGTGAAACACAGTTTCGAGAATCGATTTATAAACTTCCTCAGAACTATTTTTTAAACTACGAAGAAAAATAAATTTAGAAGAGAATATATCTTGTCCAAGGTTATCAACAAGTCCCGCTTTACCTTCTAAAACAAGTGCAATGTCTTTTTGAGCCTGTTTTGGATTTTTTAAAAACCAGTTCAAGAAATGAATGAGATCGGCCACATCAGAAACGGTATCTTCCGCTCCCTTTGTTTTAGAGCCGATGACTGTACTTCCCACCAAAACCATCAGTGGATTTTCAATGTGGAAGGGTTCTAGTTCAGATTCAGAGGCTTTGAAAAAAAGTTTTTGTTCTAAAAATGTGAGTAAACATGCAACAAGATACGTATTCTTTTTTTCATTAAACTTTGCGTCTTGCAGATTGAGTATATGAAATTCTTTTCCGAATCCGTCTTCATGAAAATATTTATACGAATAATCGAACAGAATGCATTTTGCATATTGTTGGTAGTGTTCTGCTTTTCTAGAGATGATTTGCCCAAACGTGGCGGAATATTCAAAGGAGAATCCATCTTTTGCGAGTTGCTTTCGAAACTTCATCCATGTTTCACCGCTAGAGCCTCGATGACCTTCATCAACAAGAATTAGATTTTTACCTTCTAACGATTCAACGGCAATCGTTTTTACACCTTTTACTTCATCTAATTTATAAATATCTAATATTTTGATCCTCTCTTTATACAAATCACCTTGCGAGCCCTCTATTTGGAAAAAATCAGCCGACATCCCCGACAGATGAAATTCCTCTAGGTGTTGTTTGGATAATCCTTCGTTTGGAGTGAGGAGCATGATATTAATGATGTCTTTTTTTTCATACTTTTTATGATAATATAAATACTGTTTGATGTGAATGTGCATGAGTAGGGTTTTACCCGAACCAGTTGCATTCCAAAATGCCAAAACATTCAAATCCTCAAACTGAAACGGATTTAGTCTGTCTTTATTGTTAAAATCTTTCTGAAATTGATCCAAAAATTCATTCAATCTTCGCTTCAAATCAGAAAGATTTTTCATGTAAAGATCTAGATAGATTTCGGTGAAGACTAATGATAGATACTGAAAGTACTTCCAACCTTCAAAATGATCCCGCTTTGCCGAAATCTCTAATGTGTATTGATCGATGCGATTTGCATAACCAACAAGGTCATCTAAATCAAAAGGAGCCGTTTGTAGCAGTCTTTCCTGCAATATTTTGATGACTCGCTCCCCAATCGTATCCTCGTTACCTACTTCATATTGGTCACGCATACCTTTCGTTAGGTCCCGAAAGTCTTTTGCTCCAAAAAAGGAATAGAGGAAGTGAACTAAAACTAATTTTTTCCCGAATGGATTCGGTTTTGATTCTTTCAGGAGTTCTGCTTGGTTTTTATCTATTGTATTTGCGTTCGCTTTTGGCATACCTGTTCATTCCCTTCTTGGATGTGTTAAAAAAAATCGTTTTTGTTAACACGTTCTACTTCTCATGTTAAAAATATTCGTTTTTGTTAACAGTTTATCGGTTCAAAAAAAGCTCATACAGCTTCGTATTGACGTAAAAATTGCACTTCTTTGGCATTGGCACTTTGGACCAAATCTTCAAATAGACTTTCTCGAAAAATTTCATCATGGGTGGTAATGATATTTTCAATGGCACTGCTATCTTTTGCCTCTAACAAAGGCAATGTGTTGATAAGAATGGCTTGGTTCGGAATTGTTTTAGAAATCCCCTTCAATTCTGCAAGCCGTCTATGGGCAAGATTTGTTTGCTTTAATACAGCTTTCGTTTCTACATCATCTTGTATAGGCAAGAGCGTTATCATATCAAACATCTTTCCCATCAAACATGGCTTTGTGGAAATGTGCCTCTATGAGTTCTGCTTTCTCAAGAATGCTATCTCCATTGATATAGAGTTTATCAAAGTCTTTGAGCTTAAATTTTGATTCCAGATGAACTTTCAGTTCTTTGTTGGCAACTCCAAGCTCCGAAGGAATGGTTCGCCAGACGATTAAAACTGATTCTCCTGTACGAAGTTCGCCTTCCACACATTGGACAAGAAAAGAAACCTTATCATTTTTTACCTCTTCGCGGGCATGGTATCGTGTTACCACCACTCCTAACAGGTAGTGAAAGGTTTCCACCAAATCCATGTTTTTCTTTTTTAAAGCACCGTTTTCTAAAATCTGCATGGAATAGGAGAAGGGATTGGCAAATCCATCTAGGTTCAAAAGGCTTTGGCTGTCTTTGGTTTCTAGATCCAAAACATATTTGAGCATTATCTCTTCTTTATCTCCACGAGAAGAAAAATCAAGCGCACCTAATTTTTCCTCAACCTCCAAGTTGTTGAGGGTATCTTCATAGGATTCCAGACGGATGTATTTGAAACAGTGGGAAATGGAACCAAAACTATTTTCTGTTTTGAGTTCCTCTTCGACTCTTGAGATCTGTTCTTCGACTCTCGCAATTTCGCCTGACAGTCTTTGTTGTTGGAATTCGTATTCCTCTTGGGATTGAAATCCCATTAGGTTATTCAATTCCTTATTCAATTCAGCTTTTTCTTTTTTTAGTTTCTCAATGTAGACTCCGAGCTCTTGTGGTTTCCCTTCTTTCCATTGGGATGCATAGACCACCTTTTGGATCCGAGGTTTGAGAACCGTCTCAAAGTATTCCCCCATCTCCACGAGGATGTATTTGCGATCTCCTCCATCCTCACGGTTTAGATTGATCACAGCATGGCCAGTGGTGCCAGAGCCTGCAAAGTAGTCGAGAACCACTGAATTTTCTCTCTTTAGACCCGAGATAACAATAGAGTCCGTAACCAAATATATCGATTTAGGAAAACTAAAAGGGGATTGACCGAACAAATTTTTTAATTCTAATGCTCCATAGTTTGAGGAGGCATAACGGTTGCTATCCCACCAAGTCTTCGGTAGAGCTTCCTCATCCATCCTAGCTTTAAAATCAATTTTAATACCATCTTCCATTCTCCTAACTCGATATTCTTCTTTTTCTTGCGAAAACCGTTCGTAACCCCTCTGCCAGTTTTTTTCAATAATTTGATTTCCCTCTTTCTTTATTGGAAGAACAATTATTTCCGTTTTATCAATGATCTCTTCGATTACGAATTCCTTCTCAGAAGTTGACCATGACATCTTTGGTATCCGTAAATCATTATCTTTTGTCACAATTATTGGATAAAACATTTTTGGACTATCTTCTCGTCTATCATTGTTCCCTGTTCTAATAAAACTTAACCATGTATATCTACCTTTTTCATCTTCATATGGATAACGTTTGTTTGCAGAAATGTCTTTTTCAAGAAATGATGGAATACTATTTTCCGAAGCACCACAAAAAATTACATACTCGTGTGTAGGAGTTAATCGACCGGTAGTTTTCCTTCCCACTGGATTTGATCTTACCACTGCAACACCAATGATTTTTGTAAAAGAATTATCTAAAATATTTTTTAAGTTAGAATATTCAAAGTCGTCAATTGCAACTGTAAAAATTCCAGAATTTGTAAGAAATCTTTTCGATATTGAAATTCGATTTAAGATTAAAGTGTTCCAACTGCTGTGGAGATAACTATTTTTATAAATGATTTCTGAAGCTGATGTATTGTAAGGAGGATCGATATAAACTGCATCCAAGCTTTCCTGATACCGCTTTTGCAACAAATTCAATGCCTGAAAATTCTCCGAATGGATCAGAAGTCCATTGCAAGATTCATCAAAGTTAGGAATGGAAGCTAAGAGATTTTGTTTGAACTCATCGGAAAAGAACTTTGTATCAAGAACCAGATTCTGGTTGTTTTCTAAAAATTCTAATTTGAGTTGTTTTGTATATCCTTTCCGTTCTGAGATGGAAAAGAGTCTTTCCCATTCCGCAAGTTGCTCTTTGTTTTCCAAAATTTGAGGATAGAGAGTCTTGGGAATGCGATCTAAAGTGATGCAGTAGTTTGTTTCTGTGATGAATTTTTTCTTTAGCCAAAGTTTTTTTTGGAAGTTTTCCACCTGTTCCAAAAAGGCGATGATTTTTTCCCCGATGGATTTGATGGTTTTTACTTTGGTGATTTGGGATTGTACGGATTTTGGATCTTGTTCTTCCAAATCCTCTAAATAGAGAATTTCATTTTTGATAAAAAAATCCAACTCACGGCGGAGAAACCCACCTAAATTTTTATGAATGAAGTAATCAAAATTGTAACGAGCGGTAAACTCCTCGATTCGTTTTTCAAGTAAGGTTCGATCTTTGTTTTTGTCAGTGGGAAAAGGTTGGGAAAGACCAGAATCAAAATCCTTTGCCTCTTTGGATTTCAAGATCTGACTAGCAAGTGTT
Organism: Leptospira paudalimensis; assembly: GCF_026151345.1. NCBI lineage: Bacteria > Pseudomonadati > Spirochaetota > Leptospiria > Leptospirales > Leptospiraceae > Leptospira > Leptospira paudalimensis. Next base: position 30,830 of record NZ_JAMQPR010000003.1, on the reverse strand, counting down.
TTGGCAGAGTCTTTCCCTTTTTCCTTCTTATCCACAAGGGCATATTCAAATGGAATAAAAATTTCGTTTCCTTCCGTTCGTAGCTTTTCTGTTTTGTGGAGAACAAAAATTCGCTCTTTGTCTGCTGAGGTTTTGTTATTATCCTTCGAGACACTTGCTTCTAAAATTTGAAAGTTAACCTTTTTTCCCGAAGGAAGGTAAAAAGCAAAATTGGAAAGGTTCTCTGTAGTTTTGATATAGTATTGATCATAATTGGCCCAATAGAGTTTGACCTCCTCTCCATTGTAGGGGATCGCATACTTATCTTGATTGTAACGTCGTTTGGAAATGAAATCCCCTGCTTCATAATACCGTTTGAAAAAATTGGAAAGGGCTGAGAACACTTCATTTTCCTGGCCTTCCCTGTTTTCCTTGTCAATTTTTGAAAATGCCTCTTCGACTTGCGGTTTTAGATCTTCATTGATGAACTTCTGGATCTCTTTTGATTTCTGGTTTAATATTCGATAGATCCCGAAATCCAATTCGGACTTGTCGATTTCGAAAATTTCATGGATTACGTCTTGGAATTCTTGGAATTTGCTCATAGTTAGGTGTTGTGGGTTAAATTATTTAGTTTTTCTTTTTGTTTTTTTCTTCGCAATTTTTTTTGCGGCATTGGTGCTTTGAACGATTTCATTTCAGAAGGGATCTTCTTTACTTTTGCCTTTGGGGGTCACTTAATCTGTTAAATCCGGTTCTTCAATTTCGATTTCATCTTGAAATGAAATCAAATCAAGATATAATTCCCGATCTTCATCTGCAAGATAAACATTGAAAAACCCCTGACCTATGGTCCTTTCTCGATTATCCTTTGCATATTGTAAATAGGAACTACAAGTATAACGAGCATCGCAGTTTCTGCACACTCGAATGGCAAACGTAGGAACATTTTTTTCCTTTGGTTTTTCTTTTAATTTTTCTACAGAAGTGGGTGAAAATATTCTACTTTCGATACTCTCAACAACTTTCCCAAATTCTTTAACTGTTTTTTTGATTTCTTTTCTATCATAATCGAATATTTCTTCTGGCACCCATTTATCATATTCTTTTTGCCATGCATCGCCTTCCAAAGTCATAAGTTCTTTCGGGATATGTGTTGAGATGATAGCTGTTTTCGCCAATCTATCTTCAGTCAAATTTTCATAGATATGCCCATACAAGTTTAGCTGGTCTTGGTACAGAGATTTATTGAGTCGAATGTATTCTATGTCATGAGTCTTAATGTCATACATAGATAAGTCTCCATCATTTTGGATAATATCAACAACACCTTCAATCGAATATCTTTTTCCATTTTCTGTAATTTGGTCTGGTAGCGTTAGTTTAACCTCTGATTTTTCAACATTTTCAGCAACGTGTCTCATCTTTCGATAGTAGTATAAAACTTGTAAAAAAGCAGATCTTAGTACATCTTCTGTTAGTGCATGGCCTCCATTTAATCTCAAATTTTGATAATTGGATTGAACAAGAGTCTCTATTTCTGACTCAAGAGAAGATTCTAATGCAACATTCTTCTTGGTATTTTTATTGGTCATCCTTGCAACTCCTTCAATCGATAATGTAAATCTTCTATTGTCTGATGCACGAGTGATCCAAATAACATCGTTTGTGAACGCGACTCCGCAAACTGATATTTCCTCACGATCATATATTGTCTCGGACATCTGAGATAATGTAAAAAATCTGCAGTATAAGAATATGCCTTCCCAAGATCATTTTGTTCTTCATCACCTAAGTTAGGAAGATCCTTTATTTTCAAACTTTTGATCGTTTTATAGTTTCGCTCTCGTATAAGTCTTTTGAAAGGTTCAAAAACTCGAGAAGGTTCTCCCCCTCTAGTCCATTCGTGAACATTTAAGATCAGCATTGATTTCGGACGACTAAGGGCCACATAGAAAAGTCTCATTGCATCATATTCACCGATTCGATCTAAAGGTTCGCCTCCACTTTTAGATAAACCATTTCTTACAATTTCTTCTAGTTTTGTATTTACTTTCGTTGATTTAAGCAGTGAACCAAGGACAACGACAGGAAATTCAAGACCTTTCGATTGGTGAATGGTCATAAATGGAATTCTTCCTTTTGGAAATGGATTTTCGCTATCTTCCACTTCTGTTTCTGACATACGAAATAATCCATATGTAAATCCGCTAAAAAATGAGAGTTGAAACAGATTTTTTTCACGAACTTCATTCTCTGATAAATTTACAAACAATCTTCCAGATAAAACAGTACCATATTCTTCCATATATCTAGCTAAATAGCGAGAAATTTGAGAAAGGTTTACAACAGGACCCTCGTCTCCAACTTGTTCAGCAAGGTCAAACCACTCTTTAAATGGTGAAAATCCCATACATTGGTAAAAGAAGTCTAAAATGGTCCAATCAAGAGAAGTTAATCGATTTAAAATATATTGAACAGAATATTTTCTTTTATTAGTCGTATCATCAGATTCTTGAAAATATTTACTGTTCAAGTACTTCGATAATCTTCCAATTTCAGATTTACATTTATCTGATAAGTTTTCCGTTTCTGAAATTTTATTCATTATCTCTAAAGAAATCTCTGTTTCTAAATTAATTTGATTAACTTCGCACATCTTTAGAAAGGACAAAAAATCATTTCTAGACTCAACTACGTCTCTTTTTCGAATATTCAGATATTCTAATAGATTCTTGTCCAAATTACATAAATCTTTGATAATTTTTTTTGAAGATTCCATCCAATTGCGATACTGTAGTTGCATTCCCTTAGGTTGGATCCCAAAATGAGGACGGTCGAATACGGTTAAAAAAAGTCCCCAAACCGCTATTGCTTCATCAGTATCAAGGAATGTATTAGCTCTGGGTGCATAAGCCTTTAGTTCTAAAGCGGTCCCATAAAGATCATGCTTATTATTTATATTTTCAAATGCTTCTGTAAAACTTCTTACCTTACTATTATTCATCACCGAAGGGAATAAAAATGCGATCTCATTGTAATCGTTTACTTTATTATTCTTACGCAATTGATAACAGAATTCCGCAACTGTTTCATAAGGGTCCTCTTCACTGTCTGGATCACTTGACAAGAACACAGAATTTAATGTATCTTTCGAATTAGCTTCTATATTTTTATCATGGACTCTATAAAAAATATTCTTACTTGTTTCATGTTGCCAATTTACTAATTCTATAAATTTAGTATAAGTAGAAACTATCTCATTTTTAGATCGATAGCTAATATTTAAGGATTTTTTTGTGGTTTCTACATTGATATAACTGCGAACTCTTTCGGGGAATTGAACTAAGTTCTCAACTGTAGCTCCCCGAAAACGATATAGTGCCTGATCATCATCGCCTACGACACAAATATTATTAAATTCGCTTGCTAAATGGAAATAAATCTTTTCTTGAATCGAATTGGTATCTTGATATTCATCCACGATTATGTGTTTAAACACTTTTCTCGAATTTGGATTCGATTTTAATAGATGGTAAGCTTTTTTTTGTAAATTTGAAAAGTCTGTAAAGTTTCTATTTTCTGATAATAACTCAATATATCTATCATACATTTTGAGTATTTTCTTCAAAATTGGGTCCGAGGTCTTAAAGGATTCTGTATCAATATCTTCTTCTGAAAATCGATTAAATATTGTGATTAGATCATCTATACTCTTTAATTTTGAACTAAAGTTTGAGTTTGATAAAAAACTAGTTAATTCTCCTAATGCATTCTCTTCAGAATCGTATCCACCTGCTTCAATCAGATCTGTCCAAATTTTCTTTTTCTTAAAAAAGAAATATTGTCCCAAAGAGTCTATTAATGCAGGCAAATTTGGACGCTTACCTCCAATTGCGAATCTCCTATCTCCCAGAATCGACTGGCAGATAGAATGAGCCGTTCCTACCTTCATATTTGAAATATCATATATTTGATTTGTGTATTTTGAAACGAATGATAACTTGCTTCGAAGTCCTTCTCTAAGTTGTTTCGCAGCTTTTTCTGTAAATGTTGCTAAAAAAATTTCATCAGGTGCAATTCCATGAAAAGCAATCAAATTGACAACACGCCAAATGATTACGCGAGTTTTGCCAGATCCCGGCCCTGCAGATATAAATAAAGGACCATTAGTATGTAAAATGCATTCTCTTTGAGTATCATTAGGAGTAAATCCATTCTCTCGCATGACATCTAGAACTGAAATTTTTACATTACTTATTGCTTGCATTAGGATCTCTTTTTTAAAATTAAATTATTAATTGCCTTAGATTACATTCATTTTTGATTAATGCACAACAACTCTCTCATCCGAGAACAACTTCAGCATCCTCGCAGACGGATAGTTGGATAAACTTGCCACATTGTGTGCGATCTCAACTGGCATAAGAGCACCTTCATGACGAAAGCTTAAAATTTTTAAGATACTTCCCAGTATCTTTCTAAAACCTATTAGTGAATTTTCATCTTCAGTATCTCGGTAATGGCCAGTTGGAACATTCAAAACCAGAAATTGGCCACGGCTTAGCTTTACAAAAACTTTGTTTCCATAATTAGTTTTTTCGCCATATTCGTATTGGCCCTTTGGCCTATGTTGAATTTCATCTCTGATATAATCAAAGTTAGGTAAGAAAAAATGAAACTCAGGTATGTCTCTTTGTATGTATTTCAAGTGATCAAAAAAGGCACCGGATTTCTCTTGGCCGATTAAATGGATGGTGACATTTTTTTGTTTTGCATATTCTAAAAATCTTCGGATAGGATCGACCAATTTTACATATTGTGCACGTAAAGATAGTGGACCATCTTTGATGAATAGAGTCTTTTGAAACAAGGAATGATCTTTCGTTTCCCAAATGTATCGAATTCCTACAAAAAGCATGATGGTTTCATGCACTTGCATATAAGATGTAGCAAGGGATTGTGCGGCATAGTCTAGATCCTCTTGCATTTCTAAATGGAAGCTAAGCGTATCAGTTAAATAGACTTCACCACCGCAGTGCTCACAATTTCCGATTTCTTGGTCATAAGGTAGTCCCTCAGATTCTCTATCACAGTGTGGGCAATTGAAATGAGGACTTTTTTTCAGAGTGCCATCCCATTTTTCATAACACAGCCATCGGAGAGTCTCCATTACCTGGCCTTCCGAAGATGGATCCTTAAAGGAATCAAAAATAATTTTACGAACTCCATCGTAGAAGGAAATCTCTTTAAACTGAACGTTCTGTAATGGCAAAACTGTCGCATGAAAGACTCCGGCATCTTTCATGATATCGCGAAGAGCAAAAGGATGAGGATACAGTGGATCTATTTCTTCCAATTTTGGAGTATCTAACTTAACAAGAGCAGTTTTGATAAAAGCTAATTCTTTATCAGGATTGATCTCATTTTTCACAATTTGAAGAGAACCATCAACAGCAAAGATAATTCGCAATGGTTCAACATCCTTTTCAAATGGAAGCCATTTTTCGAGAAACTCTTCCTTCATTTGCTCTCTTTTTGTTGTATAAAAACTTTGCAGTAAATCATTCACAAATGGACTTTGGATCACTGCCATATGACCCAATTTGCTGGCATTCTCTCCAGGAAGGTTTCCTCCAGCTTGGTAAGGCATTACTCAAACTTCCTTGCTTGCACAGGCACTACAAAACGGTGTGAAAATGTTAACATCCGCATATAACCAGGAGTTCTTGTGTACAGAATGTCCTTTTCTAGACCGCTAAATTGAACTTGTAACTTCGATAAGGTATTCAGTTCATCTTGAGAAGAAATGTGACCTATAAAAAAATTCTCTGTTTGATTGAGTAGTTCTTTGTTGATGGTTGAGGGTGATTGCGTTGAATAAACGATACCTATGTGAAACTTTGCACCTTCCTTTGCAAATCTCGCATAAATTCCTGTGAAGTCGTTATCATTTTTTGGGAATAAGTTATGCGCTTCTTCAAAATAAAGCTGAACGAAATGTTGGTTCAAACGATTTTCAACAAATTTCTTTTCTTGATGATGGAAGATCTCTCGAGACAACATATCCGAAAAATATCTTCGAATTTCATCGGTTGCATTTCCCAAATCAAGAATGACCGTTTTACCTTCATCTAGTTCTTTTAATATTTCTGTTACGAAGTCAGAAGCATCTTTTGAATGTAAGTCTAAATAACTACGCAGTTTTGTTGGACCAGATCCGCTCTTCGGATTTAAGAATTTAAGCAAGGCTTTGTCATCAGCGTCAAAAACTGGATCACCAGATGATTTTGAATTCAAGACTTTATGGCTCCCATTATCTTGGATAAATTCCTGTACTTTCTTCAGTTCGGAAACTAGTTCTCCAAGTGATTTTGGATGTTCAGGAACTTCTTCTTCGCTATAAACTTCCTCTCTTAGTTCCTTACTAAATCCTGGACTAAAGCCATGGACTATTTTGGAACGAAATATCCCTTTTAACTTTTCTTCCGCAACAGGGAATCCCGCTTCTTTCAGAATAGCCCAATACATCAAAATTTTTCGAGCAGGTCTTGTGATTTCATTCGGAGGAAGTTTCGCCACTTCCTGAACGGGGAGTAATTCTACATTGGCAAAACTATCAACATAGTCAGATCCCTTTTTATCTCTTTGCAGAAGGGACTTAATAATGCTTAAGCCAGAATCTGGTTGGTCATAAAAATTAAGTTTGAGGATTTTGGAAGGGGTCCCTTCTCTCGGATTTAATGCATAAACCTGACAGCGATCTTCATACTTCTTTCGAATGGAAATATTCCCATCTTGCGGATTGTCGTTCGCATACTCTCCGTTAACATCAAAGATCAACTGCCCTACAGATTTATCCTCTTCTATCGTTTGAATGATACTCTCTGCAATGAGTTTTACAACATTACTTTTACCAAGTCTTGTTTTTCCAAACATTGCAGTCCGGAAACCTCGAAAGTCCAACGTAGAAACATTCACATCAACTTTTGGTTGAGGAACAGTGATGAATGGCAATTCACATTCAGTCATCCTTAACTTCCCGATCGGGAACCTTCCCTCTTTTCTCACAATCCCATTCACAATAAGATTTAGGATTTCATCAGTTGGTGAATAAACTTTGTACCGATGAGGGCTTACAATATTATTAACATCTCCAGAAAACGATAGTTTCTCTGAGTTTTTTGGATCAACATAAAACATTCCCAAGACTTTAGTCTCAAGACCTCCCCATTGTAACTCCCCTTGAGTAAAAAGGTCTAACTCAGGCATGGACCGCTTATGAAGTTCAAAGTATGTCTGCTGAACATCTCGTTTTAAAGGAGTTTCTGCTGAAGCCATCACTCTTAAAAGAGTAAAATGTAATGGAAGTTTCTCGAAATTCTCCGGGGCCATGATCAAGAAGGAACCTCTTGGTATTCCTCCAACAGCTTGCTTTAAAGGATCGGATGTAATGACTGTTGCGGATTCAAAGCTTATATCTAATATATAACCCACAAATCGCATTTTTTGATACTCAGAAGTATTGCCCGAATTCGCAAGATGCTCTTCTCGTTTTAAAAAATCATTTAATATCCTGATCGGATTGTCTTGACCAAGTGTAGTTTCTAAAAAATCTTTCATCACTTCTCCGGACCTATACTTCAATTTTATAAGATGATATTATATACTCTTCGGTAATTCCTCGAGAAGAACTATTGGCCGAAAGATTTGTTAGTCGATTTAACTTTTTGATATAAAAATGTTCAGAATATAATTGTTCTATGGAACGATGAGCTGCATTCGTGATTAAAATCTTAGCTCCTCTTTTTTTTGCACGATCAAGACATGCTTTTAATCTGATTTGATCACCCCAAGAAAAGATCTTTTGATTGTATTTTACAAAACCATTTTCATTGTGCATCACAGTATAAGGTGGATCCACAAAGATAAAATCACCTCGATTCGCCCGATTGATTGTCTTTTCAAAGTCGGAAATATTTAACTCTGCATTTTGTAATAGATTTGATACCAATCGATAATCATCTGTTTTTAATTGAAAATTGGTTCGGTTCCCAATTGGAACATTGAACTCGCCTTTTTTATTTACTCTATATAAGCCGTTCCAACAGGATCGATTTAAATATAAAAATCTAGCACTACGATCGACTCTTTTTTTGGGATAAGATTTTCGGATAAGATCATAATATTCCTCAGAGTGAAAGGACTGATGATCCATTAGTTTCCTCTGAAGAGCAAAGGGAGATTTTTGCAAAGTTTGATAGAACTCGATTAATTCTGCATTCAAATCACTTAAAACTGATTTTTCTGGTTTCAAGTAAAAAAAGACTGCACCACTGCCCAAAAAAGGCTCATAGTATGTGTTATATTTCTTTGGGAAAATATTGGGATAATGGCTGACTAGCCAACGTTTTCCTCCTGCCCATTTAATTGGAGGAACCGTTATTGTATCTTCATCCCACTTTTTCTGCATAATCCCAAATGCTATTTTTGCAAATTCGGACAATATTTGTCAACAAAGCTGAAGTTTTATAAGAATATCGCAGGTAATTCATGTTTTTGCAAACTCCAATAACAAAGGATAGGTTGCTTATTTTTTCACCAAAAGGAGCTATTTTTCTTAAAAAAATGCAATAAAGTAAAATCTCAAATTTTAAATTCCATCGGAAGGGTAGACATAATCGATTCAATTACAGAATCTATATAAGAATACAATGAAGTTACTTACCATCACCCCCCATACAGGAAGGCCTTACGACCTTCCCAAAACAGATATCTCAACCCTACTCTTTCTTTGCTAATTGCAAATAACCACTCGCTAAAATCAACAAAGCCGCAATCAAAACCACTATAGAAACTTTATTGAATCCTGTATCAATGATGTTAAAGACCAAAGACAATGTAGAGATAATTCCAACCCCAAGAACAATGATCGATGCTGATATAGATTGACTATTGTTTGGGCTTAGATAGTTGAGAATGGTCAATGGTGGAACTGCAAATGCCCCAAGTAATGTGAGTGCAGACAATACCAAACCTGTGCTGATACTCGCATTTTGGTTGAACATAGATCCCATGGCAAAACCAAATAAGACAATGGTCGATGTAGGTAAAATGATGACGGATCCAAAAATACCGCCGTATAGTTTCAATGCTTTCATTTAAATTCCTCTTTAAATTTGTAGATTCATTCCAAGGCAGAAAACTTCTTCTGACGGTGGAACATCATTGAATGTAACACATAAGAGTTGGTGGGTTCGGAATTTCTTTTTCCGATTTTGATGAATCCTTTTAGTAATATTGATCTGTAGAGAGGAAAAGCAAGATCGCAACAAATCATGGAATCAGATCAAAATTTCGCATTAAACAAATGGATAGATAAGAATTACAAATCTCTGAATAGAGAATTAAAATATCCATTGGTTCCCAATGCACAAAAGAACAAAAAGGTATTTTATCAATTCATTGGCATTAATGAAAATTTATATTTGGAAATATTTCGAGATTCGGCAAAAATCCAATACCAATTAAAGGAAAACAATTATGAAACGTTGGTCGATCTTGATATTAGTCCCAGTATCGATCAAGAGGGTATGCACTTTTGTTCAGGGTGTAAAAAAAGAAAGAGATTCAAGAATCGAAATGAATTCATCAAACATCATTTCATTGACTCACTGAAAGCATTTCAAAACAAATCACTCAAAAAGAATCATTACATATCGATTGTTGAAAGTAAAACCTTGGATCTATTCCTTTCATTGATCTTAAAAAAATCAGAAATGTTTAGCTTATTGGCCTCTGGAAAGCTCCCGGAAAAAAAGACATCAATAGATGGTGGAAAACAAAGACCGAATCAATTTTCAAAAATGAAGTTCCAATTACTGAGAGCAGAGAAAGTTGTTATATGACAAGAATCATAGGTCTACAATCATTTCTTGTTTCTAATCTAGATAAGATAAACAAAGAATTAATGTTTCCTTTAGTCAAAGGGAAAACTCGGAAAGGACATTCAGAGTATACATTCGAAGGAATCAATGAGAGGCTTTCTTTATTTGTTTCTAAAAATGAAGCAGACATTTGGTATTCCTTGGGTGAGGAACGAAAGGATTTGTTGTTTGATCTTTCCATTGATACCAAATTTACATCTGGAAAAGGGTATTACTGCGGAGAATGTAAATCTCCTGTCTATAAGTCAGAATTTCAGTTATACATATATCATTTTTTAGAAGACCTTCAAAAACTTCAGGCAAAATATTTCAAACCGAATTATTATTTATTTTTTAAAGGATCAAAAAGTGGAGGGTTTTTTTATACCCAAATAAAGAAGCTAGCTGACCTGAAGAAACTGTATTCGGTCAATCGATTAGAAAACCAAAGGCATCAAATGGACCTGATTGCAATTGAAAAAATCACATTTTGATCTTCAGTTCTTACTCCGAATCGACATATCTTTAGAATATCCCTAACTCACCTTTTCATACCAACCCCAGTTCTTTACAGAATTTTGTAAAAGGAATGACTCTTCCGTTTGCATTTGAACCAAAATCGTTCTTTCCTAAGTGGACTTGGTAAAACTCAGGAATCTTTGTTCTAGCTTTAAAATATTCAATGTGGCGACTCAAAGCCTTGTCGCCTGTTTTGCATTCAACAGCAAAGATGGGAACTTTATTTTTTAGAATGACAAAATCAATTTCTCTTCCATCCGTATCACGTAGGTATCTCACTTCCATTGGAAAGCCTTGCGTGTCTGTAATGAAATGACAATACTTTAGCAAATGACTTGCGACAAGATTCTCAAATCGAAATCCTCTTTCTTCTACTTGCGACCAATCCCACATATATAGTTTTTTTAGTTTTTTGACGGCCCTGATCTTTGGAGTTCCATAGGGTAGGATCGAGAAACAATAGTATAATGATGAGAGAGCTTCCACCCACCTTTCTACCGTTGGTTGAGAAACAGACAAATCTTCTCCCACACTTTTCAAGGAAAGTGGCGATCCAACTCTTGATGGCAAAATTTCCGCAAGTAACAATAGAGAAGAGATATCCTTTATAGTTTCTAAATCGCGAATGTCTTCAGAGGCAACTTTCACCATCCGGTCATTCTGCCAGATTCGATGTTCGTTTTCATTCTGCGCAAATAATGGCTCAGGAAATCCACCAAACTTTAATAGAAGCTCCATGTCGGATTGGTTTGGATGTTTACTCATCTCCGAAACAGAGAAAGGATGCAATCGAAAATAGCGATACCTCCCAAGAAGAGAATCACCACCTTTTCGAAATGTATCCAATCGTGCCGAACCTGTAACAATAAACCGATTGTCCTCAAAGTGTTTATCATATAAACCTTTGATGAGATTTCGCCATTTACTATATTTGTGGATTTCATCCAAAACAATCGTTTTACTTTGACTCAGCTGAAGTTGGTCTTTTAAAATCAGAACTTTGTCACTGTTTCTGTCCCAATTCAAATAACCTGGATTTTTAACGGATGGTGGTTTCAGGTATTGCAAGGCAAGAGTCGTTTTACCAACTTGCCTGGGACCGCCAATAAACAACATTTTTCGGTTTAAAACGTCTTCTAAATACGGGTGCAGATACCTGAGTTTTTTCATGCTGACTTTAAACTACTCATGAGTGTTTTAAAGTCAATATTAAACTACTCATTTTTACTTTTTCTTACCCCTTTACACCTTCCATCGAATAGGGATTCAAAAACTGTCGTTTCCAGAGTAGATTTCTGTCCACCTGGCTTAACTCGGCTTCGTCACAAACAGACTTCCATTTTTTCTCAATGGTTTGGATTTGGTGTTTCACAATCTCTATCGCCCTAGCTTTCGAAAGTAGAAATTGACTGCGAGCATTGAGACAAACTTCGATTCGACTCCTTCTGTCATCGCCGAAGATGAGCATGGCTTGTGATGCTTCGTTCCCAGATCGTGCCTGAGGGCAAATATCGTAGGCCGGTGTAAGCGTTAGAGAATTTCCATCCCAGAAGGCAGCATGATTTCTTGCATGGTCGTCGGTGTTGCCACAAAGGATATTAAAGACTAGTCTTTGGAAGATCTCCTCTAAGGTTTCTTTTGGACTTTGAAAACGATGGCGAATGATTTCACAGAGGGTTTCATAACTTGTATATCGTGCCATCATCTCATCGAGACCAAAGAGTGTTAAGGCAGACACAACACGTTTTCTTCCCCAACCATGTTTCAATCGGACTCGATCAAATCGTTTGATGAGAAGCACATCTTTGTTTGCAGCTCGAACGAGTTTGACCGGAGCGACATCGATTCCCACAAGTTTTGCAAGACGCATGGCAATGTACTCGGCCTTCACGACATGGTAATAATCATCTGTCGAAGAAAACTTTGCCACATACTTGGACTCTTTCTCTTCCACGAGCGCTTTTGGTCTCGCACCACCTATGGAAGTTCCATGCAGAAGCGCCATATCTAATTCACGGCTGAGAGGAATCCCCTTCTCTACTTTTTCGGAAGACCTCAATAAGTCTTCTAAGGATACATTTGCATTCTGTCTTGGCTTGTACTCAGTTGGTGATTCTTGAAAATCGAGAGCACCAATTCGATCGGAGCCTGATTCCAAAAGATATAACAATTCACTGAGATCATTGGTATCTTTCTCTTTTGCATTGGATCCAGAAATTTTATTGAGAATGACACGCCTTCCCCAAGCATCTGGTGATGCATCGCGAATCGCATTTGGCATCTTGAGTTCGGGAAGGAGAGGCAATCGTCCTTCTATCAGTGGTAACTCTGGTTCATAGATGGAAAAGGTTTTGGAGTTCTCTTTCGACTTCTCTAGATAACTTCGTCCATAGTTAAAATAATAAAATCCATTCTCTTCTTCGATCCTACCACAGACGATTGGATCCACTTGGCCTTCTAACCAAATCCAAACAAAGGCTTCTTTAGAAGTCATCTTTCACCTTCTTTATTTTGTTACGAATGCGTTTAGGTAACAAAGTCAACTTGTCTGTTGTGTTCCGAATGGATTTGGAAAGGGATGGATTCTCTTCTAGAAAAATAGGAATGCCAAGGATCACGGCCGCTTCGAAAACCAAACCAATGGCCACTGTCATATCCCCTGCTTCTATCTTTTGCAAAGTAGTTCGCGAAATCCCGATTCGATCTGCAAGCACTTGTTCCGACCATTTTCTTTCCTTTCTGGCAACTTGGATTTCTTTTCCCAGTAAAACAGATGCTTCCTTTGCCATCTTAGAATAGGTTCTCGTAATTTTCATAAACTCTATAATACCAATGTATTGACCATTTTATCAGTCACTAAATCCTATTACGACCATTTTACTGGTCATTTTTAGGAATTTATTGAGACTGAGTAAATTTGAAAACTATGAGATAGCATGCTTTGGTCATCCATCTCCAACAACACTAGTTAAGGAATTCACAATCCTTGCCAAATGTTTGGAAGAAGGTTTCTCTCCTTCAAATAAGATTCGTTCAACGGCCTTTCTTGTTGCTTCGGGAAATTTGTTTAACATTCCCTTGTACTGTTCCTTTATACCAATCAATGAATCCTTCTGTATAGGAGGTGTTGGATTGTCCAAGGCTGGTTGGGAGAAAGTCTCAACGCTGCGATGTGGTTCCCGAGAGGGCAACTCCGTAAGGTTCGTACGCTCATCCAAGGCAGTCCCTAGACAAAGATAACGTCTACGGCCGTCAAATCCAGTTTGGATGACAAACCCCCGTTTTTTCAGCCTGGAAATCATGCGCGAAACGGTATCAGGTCGTATCCCAAGTAAGTTCGCAAAATGTTCGTTTGATGCAAAACACTTTCCATTCGATGTAAAACTTTCAATTTCTGAAAGAATTACCTTCTCAGATATGGAAAGGTCCTTCCTACTCTCGATGCGAGCAGGGATCCAAATTCCTTGTCTCATGTTGTCCCTTCGATTTGCCTAGACACGCCTTCGGCCAAACCATTTAACATTCTTTTTGTGGCAAGGGATCAAGTTAGGTGAAGTGATCCGAGGTCTTTGCCTACCTCATCCGACAAATGCCTATTACCGGACAGTAAAACCTAAATCCAAAGGACGGATTTTGTCAATCACAATGAGACATAATTTCAGGAGTTTTTTGGGGAGAGAGAAAGGTCCCCCAGGAGGGCAAACTCAAGGGGGAATCGCGTCTTTTTGGATCTTCACCTAAGACAATACAAGTGAAACATGGATTGGAAAAAGTACAAGAATTTTTTTGCTATTGCATAAAGGAATATTACTCAAATGGCTCTCTCAATGATTGCGTCCAACGTCAGTTCTTAGTTTTTTTGCGATTTCATAAGTATCTAATCCTTCTTTTCGCTCCATTAGCCATAGAACGAATAGTTGACCAGATTCATCATACATTTTGATAGAATCTAATTGTATGAATGTGCTATTTTTCATATTGAAAGTTTTCGATTAAATTTTCTGTAAAATCAGGATAATAGCTGAATAGTTCATACTTTTTAGAATCAGTATGGAATTTGAAAAAATATCTATTAACGATTACATCAGGTTCTTTCATATAATACATGACAAATGTAGATCCGTGTTCTAACTCATCGAATGATGGCGGAGTTTCCCAAGAACTATTCTTATCCTTTCCGTATTTATATTGTGGATACAGCCAAATAAGGAAGTAATGCTTTGTTTCAAAAAAGAATACATCCTCTTTGTAAACTTTGAATAAATGGTGTAGGCCGAAATAACTAGAGATTCCACATGGATAGTTCCTTGTTTGTATATTTTTGAATAACAATTTTTTGTATTCATCGCTGTCAGAAAGTATAATCTTATCTTGTTTGCAGTTTTTAGTAAAATCTTCAACTGTACCTTGCCCTATATAATTTGATAGTTCACCAACATCACCTTTGTAATTAATCGTTAAGAAATGATTCACAACAGGAACAATTTTTTCTCTCATATACTTTTCTACTGTATATTTATCGTTTCTATAAGGCCTAAGAAAGAAGTCTCTCTCATTTACATAGAAATAAACTCCTGGTTCGAATTCCTTAAATTTGTCCCGAATATCGGGAGCTTTATCTTTGGGATACGCGTTCCCAATAAATAGAATGAAAAAGACTAACGATTTTCTTAGATAATTAGTAATTTTATTTTCCATTAAATGTATCCGTTATTCTGTATTTAGGCTATTTTCTTATTCGTAACATACCTAATTCAATATATTCAAACGTTGACAATTATAGAAAATATAATTTAATTAGAAGAATATGAATATATTTAAGATTCTCGCCAGTGGAGATGGTTCAATAAATGAACCTAATGTTTCAGCTTTTCTAGCATACCTTCTGGATTGTTTTGAAGATCATGGCTTAAGAGACGAATTCCTAAGGAGAATTCTTAGAATATTTTATTCACTTGCTGATACCCCAGATTCACAAAAATACCTAGTTAAAGAGAATGATGAAATTACCGATTTATCAGCCAATTCAAATTTTGAAATAGAAGTATTTCTGGAACAAGCTTTTCATAGTTTAGATAGTAAAACAAAGCAAATTGTAGATATAGTAATTCTGATATTTGAAAAAGAGAACTACTCTAAAGAATCATATGCTAAAGAACTCGTAAAAAGCAAAAGTTCACGCACTTTACGAAAAATTTTTCTGATCGAAAATAAAATTCGAGAAAACTCTATCTCTGATCAAAATCAATTAATCAATCAATATAACTATGCAATTCAAACTCTGAGTAAAGAAATAGAATCTACTAAATTAAATGATAATATCCTAGATTTAATTTCATTTATTTTTATCTCTCCAGATGGACCAAAATCAAAAAATGCTTTTGAAAATTTCGAAAAAGTTCTACCAAACTGCCCAAAAGCACATATATTGTGGAACAATAACAATGGGATCATTGAATATAGTGAAGATCCCATTATTGCAATTCTAAAAGAAATAATTTTCGATTCACAAAATGGAGAAATAGAACCTATCCATAGTGAATGTTTGTATTTATTAAAATCTTTCATAAATTTTATTGAATGTGATTTTAAATCTAAATTTGAGGAAAAAACGGAAGGAAAATTTACTCGAGAAATTGAATACAATTTTGTAAATTTCTCAGGGAAGAAAAGGCATTTATTTACAACGGAAAATTGGACTTTAATTGAGAGTTTGAGCTCATACTTAAAAAAAGAATTTTCAAATAAAATAACACAAAGACATTCAACGAGTCATCCAATCTCAATTTTCTTAAATGATTCTGTTGGAATCAATAAGCCATTAAAAATATTCTCGATAAGCAAAAAGGGGTCTAAACTCGAAATAAAAATTTTATATAAAAGATTACAAGAATCTGATTATATTAAATCTCAAATCGAAGAATACTTAAAGAATTCAAAAATAGAATCAAAATCAAAAGATAACAAATTTTTTATTCCATGTGACAATTTTGAACTTAATAAAATTATTAAACTTTTTACTTTTTACATTCAGCAAATTGAACAAAAAACCACCTAACAAAATTGAATTGTCATAAAATATAACTTGCCCAATAAAACAAAAAGCGCTAAATATCATGCTTGGTAAGCAGAACATGAAAGAAGAGAATGATGGACTGGCAACAAAAGAAGAATTAGAAGCGATGAGACGACAGATGGAAGAGATGATGGAGGATCCAGACTTCTTCCCAGAGGATATTGAGGAAGAATATCCGGATGAAGAGGACTCACTCCATATGCAACTTCTCTTTGAACATTTAGATCGACTCAAAAAAGGAGAAAAGGCAAGCCTACAAGACATCATCGCAAGCGCACCCGAACCGATTGATCAAAATTCTTTCATCAAAGGACTCTTCGAACTATAACCGAAGACTCAGCTTCGCGATGGAAAGCTACCTTCCACCCTTTTTTCGATACTCCGACTGATACGGCAATTCCGTCCCATACCGGATTTTCAAACAGAGAAGTAAGTCCATAAGATGAGCATCTAACACAGAACGGAAATGATCTTTCCTATACCCACCAAACAAACTGATCGTAGATGGAAATTTTTTGGAGCCTTTATCGAAACGAGAAATTTCATTATACATCCATTCTTTTAAGTGAAGCCACTCTTCAATGGTCACACTCCCACCTAAATCATCATCCACCAGCGAGTCGGCCCCAGAACAAAACACAACGTAATGAATTTTGTTTTTTGCTACCTCTTCCAAAACTAGTTCCATCTTTTGTTTCGTGTCTTTGATGTAAGCCGCATGATTTCCTTTGGGATTAATATTAAAGGGAATTGCTTGTTTAACTTCTGGTAAAAATGAATTTGTATCTTCAATGGAATTTCCAAAATGACCATCCAAATCAATGTAAGCACCTCTGATCCCAAGTTCTCGATACAATTTAACCGAAGCGATCACCTGGCCTGAGAATGTACAAAACGCACTTCCACGATTCGGCATTGCATGATGAAACCCAGATGTGGGACTAAATGTGACTTCATCAAAAAGGAAACTATCACGGATGGCTTGATACAGAGAAGCATTCGTAAAACAGACAGAACTTGCTAGTGATAGATTCCATTCAAATCCGTTTGATGACGCAAGTGGACCTTCTCCTTTAAAAAAAGCTTTTACATATGTTTCTGTATGCCCGATTAAAAAATCTTCGATCTCAAAAGGTTTCCAATTGGCAAAAATCTGAAAATGATCTTCGTAACCTAACTCCTGTATCAAGTCCAAAAGTAACTTAGGTTTTTTCGGACTTAACGAATACCCCACACACTCTACCGGCACCATTTCTTTCTGATAGTAAGTTCGCAACATAAGGAAACTTTACATGGTGCAAAGGTGAAAAATCGGACATTTTGTTTCCGTTTCCAAATATAGTTAGAGGCAAGAAAACTGAAATCTAAGCTCTGGAAAGGATGCTCGGCTATAGAACCCCATTTTTAAGATTCGAATAGGCTAGAAATCGATTCTAAGGCAAAATTTGAGTCCTCTTTTCAGCCATTTAGAACACTATAATCCACTGAGAAATCGAAAGTCTGAATTTGCCAAAATCAATAAGTCACCGCATATAGAAAAAACGACCGAGTAGAACCTCGTGCAAAAAAGCCCATGTCACTACCCTCAATTGGATTTTTTCCTAATTCAAACTGAAGTTAATTTTCTCCCGGATTAGGACTGTCTTCAGTTTGTTCTTTGGGAACTCTCTGCTTACGAGCTTCTTGAATTCTTTTGTAATATTCAGTAGCTTTCATTTCATTATCAAGTCTCCAAGCTTCTTCCCAATCCATTTCCATATCATCCTCATTATTCTTATTCTCCATATTATATACCTACCTTTTAAGAATCAATTTATGATCTATTCGCTTCTTGAAACCAACCACATCTTTCATAAGTTAACACCTTGATCATTGATTTTTCTGAAAACGTCTGCCCCAATATATCACCAATAGGCGTTTGTCAACTTATTTTCATGAATCTTGATAAATTACTTAAGGATTTAAAAGTTATCATCTTGCTGACAATTTTTGGTTAGCTGGTCAAAATCAAACCTAGCAAAAATTTGCTGGTAACTTAAATTTTAATCAGAATTGATTTGCAGCAAATCTTCCAAATGTTCCAATCGACGCGAAATGGCAAAAAATCTTACCAAAGAAGAACAAATCCAAAAAGGACTCGAGGTCCTTCTTTTAGGAAGAGAATGGTATCTCAAAGAAAAAACTAAAAATCAACATGATGAAATCATGAATGTCGGAGATTTATACACACGATTCGATGAGATCCACCAAATTGACACGGATCCGGAAGCTTGGAAAAAGGGATTATTAGAAGACAAAGAAGATGATGATCCAGACAAAAAAACATCTCTACAAGAAATTGTTCGTAAACGGCTTTCAAATTATCAGAAAGAAATAAAAGATAAGTTTAATGTCACTATTAACTTTCAATCGAAAGAATGTAACTTACAAGAGAGCGATCTTTCAAAAATCTTTTCAATCTCATTAACTATCTTAAAATCCTTTGCCCATTTTACAAGTGATGAAGCCTTGCAAATTGTTTTGAAGAACTGGAAAGACAAAATTGCCTTACCTACGTTTCTCATCGTTGTTCGTTATGCGATCAAATTCAATTTGCCTATTGAGTTTCAATATAAAAAACTGATGAACATTCGACTAGAGCAAAGACGAGTGTATCCACGGGCTATCACTCTTGTGGAAGGAAATTTAGGTCTCATCGCATACGACACAAAAGATAAAAACACAAAATCATTTATGTTGAGCCGAATTCAAAATCCAAAACTAGATTTTTATTCCGCACTCATTTCTTCTCTGAGTAATGAAACCGAACTCCCAAATTTCGATCTGATTGATTACTTAAACAACAATCCATTTGCCAAGTTCCAAAAAAAAGAAGTAACATATACCATTTGGATGGCAAAAAACAATTTAGATTACTTTCTACATAGCATCAATATACCTTGTTCTGTGATCGAAGAAGACGCAAAGACTAATTCAGCTACAGTTGAAATTAAAACTCATAACGAATACTTAATCTTTGATATTTTATTTAACTATGAAAGATATGCGAAGCTAATTGGACCAAAAGAAGCAGTCGCGACCTTTCGATCTAAGTTAAATAATCTTAGTCAGTTTTATTCGGAAACAAAACTAAAACAAACAACCAAAAAGGACTCCCCAACAAAGGGGAGCCAAAAAGGGAAAAGAAAGTAAACGGAACTAACGTTTTGCGAGGTGTTTTTCGATTCGCATAATGGAAAACAAAACTCCTAAGAATGGCAAAAGTAACAGGATGGATCCTAACACAATCAGTCTTGTGTTTGTGAAAAACTCTTCTTTGGCATTTTTTGCATCCAATTGAGATTTACCACTGGTATAGTCTTCCCAGAATTTTCGGTAGACTTTACTTTGTTTGATATCTGTTAAGAAATCAATTTCTTCGTTTTGGTAGTTGTAGATCGCATTCGGAGAATATCCTTTTTTCATAGATTCTTTTAGATACTCCGTCATTTGTTCCGATGCATCTTCTCTAAATGAATCTTCTGAGAATTGGTATTCTAAATCATATGCGATTCTTTCTTTGGATTTATCAAAAAAGATCTGCCAATACTTAGAGTTGTATCTTGGATCACAGCTTCGACACTTTCATTTAATTCTGCATATGGCAAACTTTTGAGTTCGTCACTGATTTGGCCTCGAACAAGTCCTATTCCTTTTAGTCTCACTACATTTGCTAGCGTCGATTCAAAGTCCTTTTTGACATCCTCCAAAACGGCAATCGCAAGTTTCTCAGAATAAGTCACTTCCTTCTTTGATTCAGACTCGCTTGCATCAGCAGAGGCAGGGGTACTTCGTTTGAAGTCTTGGATTTTGAATTCTGTTTTTGGATACTTCTGATTGAAAACTGGTTTCACTAATTGGTATGTATAGGCGAGTACATTCCAACCTAATACCAAAACCAATAAGAGCATAAAAAACATTCCTAAAACGCGAGCGACTTTCGATACAAATTCTTCGATTTTTTCCATTTGAATCATATAACACCTTCCTTAATGTTGAATGACTCATATCATAACGAACGTAATGGGTATTTTCGGAAGAAGTCTTTCCGAAGAGATTTTTTTGCTAAGGCTATTTCAAAAGTAACTAGTTGCTTCTACTTACATAAGGGATTAATCCATAAGTTTTTGAAATATTTATTTATGACATTTTACACCTGCAGATGATTGAGGTCCGAAACTCAGAACTTCTACAAAATAAGGTGCCATCACATAATATTTCAATCCATCTGGCGTGGAAGACCAGTAATAAGTTGAACCTTTGTTTTCCCAATGAATCGATTTACCTGCGCTGTATTCTTCCTTTAATTCATCTATCCTTGGAAGTCGCATTCCATTCATTTTACATACATCATCGGCTTCTTTCCAAGTCATATTCCCCTGATAATCGGACCATTTACTGCAATGTAATCCAATAAAGACAATAAGCGTGAAAGTTAACATTAATTTTATTTTTTTCATATAAAAGAAATGATATTACATTAACTTTGAAATTAATTCAGACAAGTTAATTTTACCTTATTCATTAATATCTTAATTTATGATTATAGTTTCCAATGATCTAAGCAAAAGTTTTTTATAGATTCAGTTCTCGTTGATAAATCATTGATAGTGAAGGAATTGTTTGCATTTAAAATTTGAGCCATAGTTTCCTGAACTGCAGTAAAATCTGATTTTGAATAAAGATTTTGGTTGGTCGCTTTTTCACTAGGATTTTTATTCTGGCATGCACTATTGATTTCTTTTTCTAACAGTAGCAAATTTCCTAGCTTGTTGTTTGCGATCAAGTATTCTTCGAGCGAGTTAAATCCTAAATTTGGGAAGGAGAATCTTGGAGTTTGAGGAAAAATATGTTCAACTGTAGGCGTTTTCTTCCTATCATTATTAATGTTATACATCTCTGATAATCCCCATGTGTTTCTTCTAGATGGCATCGAGGTTCGTAAATAATTATCATACTCAAAGAAAAGATGACTAAGCGCGGAATATCGAACATCTCTTTCGAGGTAGCTTGCGAAAAGTGAGTCACTCATGAATCTAGTAGTAAAGTCAAATAACTGATCACGTATTTCTTCCTTTGTTAAGGTTCTTGAATCTCTTGCCAATATTGACATATCTACTTCTGGATCTGTACCTCGAATTTTATAGACGCGAAAATCAACCTTTTCAAGCAATTCAATGAATGTATATTTTTTACCGGGCACAACTTCATCTAAAATATTCAATGATTCAAGACGAATAAGAAGAGGGTAAAGGATAGTTGAAAATTCAAGATTACAGAAGTATTTATAGTAATGGATTTTTTTTACCTTTTCAATGAGATTTTGAAAAGAATGATAAAATAATTCTAAGTCATCAACATAATCCGAAACGAATTTTTCCAAATCAGTTATAGATATTCTAATTTCTTTCAAATGTCCTTTAAGAAAATGTTCAAGTATATAGTCGCTGCTAGCTTTATAGTCATATTTTTGATTATCATAAGCTAGAAAATGGTATCTAAACACTGAATCTTCGGTGAAAATTTTTGAATTGATTGTGGAAATACCAAACTCTTCTGATATCGCCTTTACCTTTAAAAATGATTTAAATATACTTCCGAAAGCTAATTTAATTTTTTCATCTTTACTACCATTTAAAAATCGATTTGAATAATACATCAGGAGACTTTTTGCTTTCTCCAAATTTGTTAACGATTTTCCTCTATCGTTTACGGTTTGAAATATTCTGATAGCTTTACCTTCATCAGATTCAATAAACTCCATAATTTCAAATTTTGCTAATGAATTTAATAAATTCTCTATCGGGTAAGCAGTTGAATTGATAAGAGACGTAATTCTCGTTTTTATGTGTGCATATCCGGAATTTAACAAAACTTGACTTTTTGTAGTTGGGTTTAATGGAAATCCAGAAAGTAAATCTTCAAAAAATGATTCATTATCACCTAATAGCTGCAAACGTGTTTTTTGACTTTTTATGTAACGATCTTTGAAAATTATTTTTTGTGTTTCATCTGCAATCTCTGTAATCATTGCATTAATGATCATTGTGATAGTCGTTAACCTTTGTTGACCATCAACAACCCAGAATTTTTCCTTTTCATCACTTTCCGAAAGTATAACTGTTCCAAGATAATGACTAGTATTAGATTCTAGTGCTTCTAATATATCTTCAAACAAATCATCAATATTTGAAATTTCCCATGCATAATCACGCTGATAGGACGGAATAGCTAGATATTTTGCTGTAAAAAATCTTTCTAACGTTTCTTTTCCCATTATTAAATCTCCATAATAATTGCATATACCGTAAAATAATGCTTTAGTTTCTACCTAGAAACAAACTAGCAAGCAAATATTTTCAATCGCATCCAAACAAAGAACCTAACTTTAAGCCAAATTCCCTTTTATACTTTTCACAAACGAATCTACCAACGCCAATATATCCTCTTTCCTTGCCAAAACACTAATCCATTCTTTTGGAATTTGATTTTGGCCATAATGAATTCCAGCAAGGCCACCCGTGATTGCACCCACTGTATCCGTATCATCTCCTAAATTCACAGCCATAAGAACGGCCTCTCGAAAGGATGTTGTCTTTAATAATGTCCACACACATGCCTCTAAGGTATGAACCACATATCCTGAAGAATGGATTTCTTCTTCCGGGAGATTTTGAATTTCTTTTGGATCCAATAACAATCGTTTGTAATGGTTTAATTCTTTTTCTTCACGAAAGATGGTTTTAGTATGTTCCTGTGCGATCTGGATACTTTCAGGGATTGATTTCCCTTGTTGTAATGCTATCCCTAGTTCGATAAGAAACGTAGATCCAATCAAACTCTTTGGATGTTTGTGAGTTAAAGAAGAAACATCGGAAACAAAGGAAACTCTTTCTTCCAAAGGTTGGTTTTGTAATGCAAAACACAATGGAAGGATTCGCATAGAAGCACCATTCCCATTGTCTTTTTCACCAGATCCGCCTGCCTCTTTGGGATGGATGGAAGTATCTCGCAAACGATCAATTGCCTTTCTAGTCCCGATCCCAACATCAAATGCCTTACCATAGGGAGTCCAGTAACCAATATCTAACCAATTTATAAATCGGTTACCAAGTTTCCTTAGATCAAAGCCAGCCACAAATGTTTCCATCAAACAAAACATAAGCGAACTATCATCGGACCAAGTACCAGGAGGTTGGTGGTGGGTTCCATATCCTATCATGCCGGATACAGGATTCTGTTTTAATTCCTCGCGTGATTCAAATTCAACTGGAACACCAAGGGCATCCCCTACTACAAATCCAAGGATTCCAGAATGGATTGATTCGTTTTGTTTTTCTATCATCATGTCATTTTACCCTCTTAGAAACTGGGGAGAGTCTTTCTGTTTTCCTAAGTCCACTTCATATCGAAAGTATTGGTAAATAAAAACCATAGCCAGAGTGTCGAGCTCACAATACTTCAAAAGTGCTTCTTTGATTTTGGTTCGAACACGCTCTGAACAATCCATAAATTGTAAAAAGGCAAAGGCAGTGAGTGCAGCCCCACCATCACTCAAACGAGCTAACTTATTTTTATTGGCCAAACTGAGCTCCGATTCAGGTATTTCTATTCCTTGAAAAAGATCAGGGAGTTGGTCATATGGATTGGTTGCTTCTTTCGTAATTGGATCGGTCTCTAACCATACTTTATCTTTGAAATTCAAACTTTTGATTTCATTTCCATAAATGGGTTTGTTGTAGATTGATTGTAAATAGAAAGACGAATTTAAAACGGCCGGAAGCACTGCTTTGATGGAATTAGAACCTTTAGTTCTCGGATCATAATGGAATTTTTTTACGATCTCACATAAATCCACCATATCGCGATCCCCTACCCAAGTATTTTCATTCTTCCCACCAGAGTGAGTGATCGTTTTGATCCAATCGATTAATTCTTGTTTATCAGGTTCCGTAGATTCATCCAATTGTTCTATGATTCGATTTAGAATGGTATTTTCATGATTGGAATAACGAAAGATTGTGCCATCATCGGATTCTAATTCTTGTTTGAGATGACGGACAAAATCAAAGTTGGGAAAAACTCCGGGTTCCGTCGAAAGATATTGTCCTTTGTGTTCTACAGAACCGTCCTCGTTCACTACATGGTGTGAAAATTGAAAGGCAACTTCTTCATAAGGTGACATTCCTTGATAGAACGGAATTGCAACAGTGGATGTTTCAAAGTCAATAAAATGGAGTGGAAATTTCCAACGATCCATTTCAAATTTTAGGCCTACTGTATTCAAATTAACAGACTTATCCCCATCTAAAACTTTTTTCAATTGGAGCCATTGGCGTTCCGAAGTAGATAGAGTATCATCCTCACTTGGATTGATCGTCAGATCCTCTTCCGAAAGATCTTCTAAGAAGTATTTCGACTCGCTTAAATATTGTGCTGACTTTCTTGAATTCCATAATTCGAATACAAGGGGTTTAGCAAATGCCTCTTTTGGAAGGCCAAGGCTTTCCGTCCAACATTCTAAGAATCCATCTTTTTTTCCTTCGGCCACATCACTTTCGGTGCAAGTGAATTCACAGGACTTACAAGTCGTAGAAATGGTTGGTTGGATTTTGGTGTTTGTTTCGTAACTTGTGGCTAGATCTTGAATTCGTTTTTCATAAACCGCCATCCCTTCTGCTTCGTAGATCAATGGCAAAACGGCATCGACACAAACTTTGATTAAAATCTTCCCACCAAGTCCAGTTATCTTCAAAAGTGGTTCGTCGATTTGAATTTGTTTTCTACCATTCTCTTGAGTGATTTTAAAAATTTGATTTAGACCATTGACGGTTGCTTTTGCATTTTTATTAGCCAACATCAAATATGATTTAATTCGATATTGAGGATAGGCTTTCTTCAAAACAAATGTTTGAAAGGCCACATCTTCTAGATAGGAACTATAAGCTGAATTGATCTGATCACCTCTTGCATTTAAGAATGCAGATTCATCTGTCCCGGCAAACGATTTGGCTTTTACTTCAATGAGTTCGATTTGGTTTCCGTTTTTTTTCAGAATGTCAGCGCGGATGAGAAGATTCTGATACCGGATTGCAGCTTCAAAGATGGTGACTTTATCTTTTTGTAAAAGTAATTCTGTTTCTTTGACGGCCGATTCAATTGCCAATCCTTCAATTTCAAAGCTATCCGAATCCATTTCATATAACTTTGCCAATTCCCCAACTTGGTATCCACCTTCCGCCAAACTCTCCAAAAAACTATCCTCTTGGCTTTGGTTTGCATATTCTGGATTGCTTGCATAATAGAGTTTTGTCGGACATTCTCCTGCTAATTGGTATCTTGATTTTGTAAGATAACGGGTTTTAGTTGGTTTAGGCATGCTCATGGATATTAACATAACAAACAAAAGTTTGTCATTCGGAATTTTTACATCCGAAATCGGGACAAATGAGGTGCATAATCGAATCCATGAACGATGTAAGTAACCAAGCAACTTCAATTTTTGCCACTCTTTTCCTCCCTTCAGAAGGGTTTTTTCAACTCCCTCTCGAGGATCGAATTTCGATGGTCAACATGGTGTTTGGGAACAAAATCTATCCATCATTAGAATTGAGATTTGATCGTATGGATTACGAGGCAGACCACAATACCAAATCCCGGATCTTGATTTCATCGTTATGGTTGGGAACTATCTCGATTTTTCTCTCTTGGGAAGTTCTTTCTTTTCCAATGATGACGAATTTACAAAGGCAAAAAATCACTCTACCCAGCGGCTTGATGGAAGAAAAGCAAAAGGACTACAATCCCGTCTCTTCCAATCGATTGGCGGAAACACAAGGGAATTCTTTGACAATGGTTCCCATGAATTTACCAAAATCAATATAGCCACAAAAAGGCAAAAACTGAAATCGATCCTAGAGGGTAGTCAATTTATGCCGTCAGATGTTTTGGCGTATCATTATTTCATGTACAGTTCGATGGAACGATATGAACATGTTACCGAAGAAGCTCCCTACTCTGCTTGGGATCTTTGTTTTCTACAAAGTCGGTTCATCTCGGAATAAACTTTTCCGAAAATGGGGAGATTTTTGATTAGAGTAAAAGGTTCTTGAGTGAGGCTAAAAATTTATTCAGGTAGGAAGGTAGGGTAACCTGCTACCATTTTGAATTGGATCTGAAAATTCTTTAATTCATTCAAAGAAGAATCACGATTGATGTAATTTTCCAAATGTTCCTTGGTTCGAACGGAGCAATATGGAAGTAAGTTTTTGACCAAGGCAATGAAATCTACATTTAGTTTTTTTGCAGAAAATTCAATCAAAAATAGATAACGAATATTTTCTCTATAATCGATAAATGTATCTTCTATACAATGACAGATCAAAGCAGCATGGAGAAATTGTTCTGAATTAATAAACATTGCATATTCCGATAGGTATCCACTAAAGGATAATAGTTTCTTAGCTAAGTTTAGATTTACTTGTTTCCTTACCTGAACCAACTCACCTTCTTTTAGCAATACGATCAATGAAGCAAAATCCACAAAGTTTTGATATACTTCACTGGAAGCAGGCCTTTTCCGAGTAGCCATTGATTCAAATTTTGTTAAATATTCACTTACCTTCATTTGATTCTTAAACCAATCCCCTCCCCCACTCCACCTGTCACCCATATGAAAGACCTAATGTTACCTATGTGACTCACCCAAATGAACCCCACAAAAAAAAGAGACATAATTCCGATGGGTCAGACGAAGATAACCCACGCAAAAAACCATCTAGCAAGAACCTGAGTTGATTCTGTCTTGCGAATCTTTAATTCACTAACTTTTCAATTGCTTGGAAGAGTTTTGATTGTTCAGCTTTCGAAAGTTTGGAACCCAAGAATGGAAAGCGTTTTGCAAACATGGTTTTGATGTCTGTCTTTGGTTTTTGTTTTGGAGCAGCTTTTCGTTTATTTGCTAAATTCTTTAGAGCTTGTTTGAACTCAGTTGGTCCAGGTTGGTTTTGTTTTGCACTTTGTGCTAACCTCAAGGCCTCTCGATAAACCGCTTTATAGCGTTTGAGTTGGGGAACGGAAATACCTTGAGTTTTGGAAATTTCGGCAAGTGTTGCGTTGTCTTTGGATGTGATATCTCCACCACGGTTGTCTTTTTGGAAGGTGTCTGGAAATAGATTCACTAATATATAAATGACTTGTGCTGGGTCTTTGATTTGGCGTCTGTCAAAGTTGTCAGACAACATCAAAACTTCTAGTTCACGGAGTGTGATTTTTCCTTCGATGAAGCGAACGGGTGCTTCGGTGATTCCTAATTCCCTTAGGGCTTTTTTTCTTCTATGGCCTGTGATGAGAGTGTTTGGCTTTAAGGAAAACCCAACGGCGCTGGCTCTTGGTCCAAAGACAATGAGTGGATCATGGATCCCACCTTTTTTGATTCGGTCCACAAAACGACTCCAAGCCAACTCATCTTCTTTTTTGGATTTATCCCAGTAGTCAAAAAACTTGATGTTGTCAGGATGATCCAGAAGTTCCGATACATTGGCATTCCGAACAGGACTGAGTTCCCAGTTTTTGTTTGAGGAGGTTGTGAGTTTGAATGATTCTTTATTGGAGACAAGAATGTTTTGCCCAAGAGAGTCAATCATTGCCGATTTCTTTGTCTTTGTACTCATAAGGAAATCACCTCACTTGCTAAAGATGAAAATTCTTGTTCTGATTTGGATCCAGATTTCAAACCATTTCCTTTCATGATGGCTGACTGAACTGCCGCTGATCGAGTGATATAGGATTTTGTGTGTTTGAATTTCCCTTCTTTAAGGATATCAATCACATCGTCTTTAGTTTTGTCAGATACCATAGAGGGAACGGCAACATGTTTTGGAGTTTTGAGTCCAGATCGACCGATTAACTCAACTTGTTTTTTAGCTTTCAATAATCCAGATAAACTCCACCGGTCGTAAGTGAGTGGAGAGAGAACGATATCAGCAGCATACAAACCAATTTTGAATTCGTATACCGGTGAAGGCGGAGTATCAATGATCACATAGTCGAAGGGTAAAGATGAGATTTCTTTTTTGGAACGTAGGAGTAAACCTGGATCGTTTTGTAGTTCAGCACCCAAATCTTGTAAATCAGGGGAGCAAGGGATCACCGTGATACCTTGGGATGGGAACATACAATCTTTTAGTTGTTTGCGGTCCGAGAATGCATGGTAGGCATTTTTTTTATCAATTTCATCAATCGAAAGATCGCGCAGAAAAAAATCTGTTAACGAATAGGACTGAGGGTCCAAATCAATCACCAATACTTTTTTCTTGAGTTGGCTAATTGCCAAGGCCAAAAAGATAGAAATGGTACTTTTGGAAACGCCACCTTTCAAACTTGCTGAAGTAATAATTTTCATTGAAAACCAAGTTAATGGGAATTCGAAATAAATTCAAATTTTTATTCGAGGAAAGACTAAAAAAGACCAAGGGATCACCGTGATCCTTTGCTCTTCTGTCCTATCAATGAATCCTGACAGCTTTTCTTTTTGCCATCCAACTCTCTTCTTTCTCCAAACATTGGCACAATCGGAAAGAAAATTGTAAAAAACGAACGAACTTTACAGTATCCTCCATCGATAGAACTTATCGAATCTGCGTTTAGGAAAAGAGTCATAATTGGGACAAAGAATAAAGCTTGATCATATTTCGAACCATGATATCAGTTTTGGGAAATTCAAATGAAAGTATTTTACTGTACACTTTTATTCCTATTCAGCTTCCATTCCATTTTGGCAGAAACTCCCGACCAGAGTAAATGTGAAGCCTACAAAAAAGGGGCCGAGAACCAATACACCAATTGTTTGAAACACAAAAAGAATCACCCTTGTGAAATTGTTAAGCATGCAAAATCATGGAAGGAGGTTGTGAAATTATTAAAAGAAAAAGGTGTTATTGAAAATCCAAATACTTTTGTAGAATATACGTTTGACGGAGAGAATCTCGAATATACAATCACCTATGAAAAGGGAACCATGATGGCCGAGAAATATGGAATCCGAAAGATTCCAGGCTATATTAAAATGATCAACGAAAACGAGGTTGAGTATAGTTTGTTAAAACCTTTAGATGGCCCCTGCAAAGGAGTTACAAATAAAGTATCATGTTTCGTAGTTGGTAATTTACTTACAATTGGTTTTGAAGGGAAGCCTGATATTTGCGGTATAATTACATATTTAGAAGTAGAATTGGATATGATGAAAAGTGAAAAAACTTTTTCTACAAGAAAAGTCAAAAAGCCATAATTCCAGAAAAATGTGCGAAGCCGGAAAACAACCAATGAAACAATCCATTATTCTTACTATCCTCACGTTTTTATACCCATTTGCCATGTTTTCAGACAAACAGAAAGGAAATGGACCAATCGATTTTTTCAAAGAACAACCGGTGCATCCATATTACGAAACACTTGGTGGCAATGGAAGTTTGAACTGCAAAGAGAAACAAGAATGTATGTCGAATTGTACAAGTTCGGTTTACGTTTATACAAATCGGGGAAAATCTCTGGAATCAGCGAGGCAAGGTTGTATTGCTGATTGCAATCGAATTGTTTGTTTGCCAGAAAATAAAAAGTAATCGATTGCGATTTCAACGTATTCATCGAAAATCTATTCTTTTCTTGTCCCAACGAAACTCATGCGCCAGCGATTGCAGCGGAAATCCTTTCCCGTTTTGGATTCAGTTTTATCTTTTGTCATTTTTTGGGAAAGATTGGAGCGAAAAGCGTGGTCACCGCTTCGATAGACCATTTTGTCTGTAACGGATGTGAGGCGCCCACTAAAAACAACATCCAACTAACGAACTAGGCTTACCGACGTTCTCGGCAAAAAAATGCTTGTACTCTTTTTGTACTTCGGTTAGGGTTGTTCTTAAGTAATCCTTAACCGGGTTAAGTCAAACGCCCTGGAAGGTGTGGTAGCCAACCAGGGCATATTTATCTCTCTTTTCAACACACCTCCTTTATCCTCATCGCCTTCATCCTGTGAAAATTTCCTGATTTATGTCTCTTTTACTTATTGACAGTTTATCGACGTCGGTACATTTGGGGAACGTTTGGTTAACACTGCCGAACACGGCTCTACCACATAGCCGTTATGACTTAACTCGGAATGCGTTAAAAAATTCCGTCGGAACGTTCGAAAGAACTTTCCACTCTCTGTAAATTTACTTTGACCGAAGGTTTGTCTTCACTTGAAAAAACCGAAGTCCAGTAGAGTAGGGGAGCTATGCATTCTTTGAATGCGTTGG
>NZ_JAMQPR010000002.1 GCF_026151345.1 Leptospira paudalimensis | reverse complement strand
AACCCATCACCTAAGGCACCAAAGGCGACACCTACCGCAAGTCCCTCTGGGATATTATGCAAAGTGATGGCAAGGATGAGTAACAAACTCCTTTGGAAAGAAGACTTCCCTCCTTCGAGTCGGTTTTCTTCTAAACCAACGTGTAAATGTGGAAGGAGTTTGTGGAGACCAAACAAAGAAAGCCCACCTGACAAAAACCCAAGGCTCACATGGAACCAAGCAGGTTGGCCAGCCGTTTCTGAAAGTTCAATCGAGGGGAGTAATAATGACCAAAAACTAGCAGCGATCATAATGCCTGAGGCAAATCCAAGCATCGCATTAAACACAGGCCTTGGCACCGTACGAAAGAAAAACACAAAGCCTGCTCCAAACGCAGTACACAACCAAGTAAACCCAGTGGCAAGAAGTGCCAATACCACTGGATGGAATGAAAGTAGATCAATGAACATCTATTTGGCGGGCATCATCCCAACATACAAAGAACTCATTTCTTTGGCACGCCAAAGTCCGTCGGAGTCTTTTTCCACAGTGACAGGTCGGTAACTGGAAGCACCTTTTGTGGCAACAAAAAGTTTGATCCTTCCAGAGGACTCATCCCCTGAATAGGGATTGGTATAGGTTTCAACTGTGAGAGGAAGTGCCGGTGTATACCCGTTAGACGGTTCTGCCCCTTTCCAATATCCATTTGGTAACATTTTGTATTTGTCGAGTTGACCAAGCAAATAGGAATCACTTCCTCCTAAATCGACTCCATCAACCGCTGTTGGTTTATTCGATTTTTGTCTGTTTTTGGAAAGGACGGAAAGTACCACTGCCTTTCTTCCTAATTCTGGATTTTTTCCATAGAGAGAGATGGCAAGGACTAAAACAGCAACTCCACCTTCTGGAGTAGTGGCAGTGGCCGCTTGGATGGATTTGAATTCTTCAATTGTGTTTGGTACAGAGGGAAAACTGACAGGTGTTCGTTCTGTCAAATTTTGAGCCACAAGGGATACGGTAAACGAGACCAGAAGTAAAGTTACAATTCGTTTCATGGGCGAAAATCTTAGTTTGATTTTCCTTGGATGCAATCCTTTTTCTAAATTTTTTCTTTACCAGTGACCGAAAAGCGATATGTTATTTTTATGAAAAATATTTCTCTTTTCTTATTTTTATGTTTCCCCCTCATGATCACCTCACAAACATTAAAGGACGCTAAAGAATTCCAAGCTCTCTCCAAAAAAATGTGTGCGAAAACTTCGGAATGTATGAAAGAAAAATTAAAAGACCTTCCACCAGAACAAAGGAAGATGGTTGAATCACAATTTGTGAATGGAAATGTCTGCGAATCTCGTTACAAACAATACATTGTTGAAGGCCAAAAACCAAGTAACGAAAAACCAACCAGAAAACTCACCAAACAAGACATAGAAGACATGAAACAATGTACAAAGGAAATGGCTGCGTTTTCCTGTGCTGAATTAGAAGAAGGGAAAATCCCACAAGCTTGTGAGAAGTTCCAATCCGAAGAGGAATAAATCTTTTACAATTCCATCCAATACGGGCTCACTTCCGCGAGTCCGTTTTTCCCCAAAAGTTTTAACATGAGCCGATCCATCCCAATGGATATCCCCGAACAATTGGGAAATCCATTCCCCAATGCCTGTAAAAAATCCTCATCCATTGGAAATACTTCTTTCCCCAATTTGGCACGTAACTCTTGTTCGGCCGCAAATCGTTTTCGTTGTTCGTTTGGGTCATTCAATTCATAAAAGGCATTGGCAAGTTCGAGTCCGTCCCAATAAATTTCAAAACGTTTGGCAACTCCCTTCTCAATTCTAGCAAGAGCGGCACATTCCGGAGGGTAATCATACAAAAATACAATCCCTTCCCCTAGTTTCGGTTCGATACAATTTAAAAATACCAAAAAGAACAAATCTTCATATTGCCAAGTTTGTAATTCCTCAAAGGAAGCAGAGGTTAACTTTTGTTTGATGATCGTCAGGATTAAATTTTCTCTTTCAAATCCATGCCCAAGATGGTTGAGAAACACTGACTGTACTGAATCATGACGGATAAAACCTGGTTTGGATAGTTGGTTGTGGAGTTTTGGTATACCAACTGTAAAGATCAGTTCCCGTAAGAATTTCTCAATCAAATTCCGTAACCCTTCATCATCCATACCTTCTGCATAGAGTTCTAACATAAGAAACTCTTTTGTATGGTACGAACTTCCCACTTCCCCTGACCTGTAGGTATGGGCCAACTCGAAGATACGAGGTAAGCCTGTTGCCATCATTTGTTTTAGGCTGTACTCAGGAGAGGTGATGAGATAACCATTTTCTTTTCCGGAGGGAGAATGCACTTCAAACGGATCCAAATACGGTTCCATACCGACGATGGGTTTTAGAGTGGGAGTATCCACTTCCAAAAATTCATTCCGTGTCAAAATCTCTCTGACCGTTTGGAAAACTTTGGAACGAAAAATGAGTGTCTCTTTTGGTAGAACGTGCAAACCTAACCTCCGATGGCAAAAAAAACCAAATACCTAAATGTAAAGGAAATCCAAAACGCCTATGAAATTGTCATCTCCTCCAAAGACGTACATGCGGAGATGGAAGAAGAATTGGACTCTGTGATGCATATGTTATTTTTCCAAACCAGATCCCATATCCAAATGGATCTGTCGAATTTGCCGTATTTACCCATCACCCTTCTCACCAAACTTTTGAATATGGCAAGAGACCTTCGATTGAAAAAACGAGTTTTGGTTTTGAATGGTCTCACCCTATCCAGTTACCATTACCTCAAACGCTTTGGCCTCATCCGATTGGTATTCCCGAGTGAGTCTATCCTCAGGGAGTCCCACCGAGTTCCCAGGGGATAATTTCCAATTCGACTCCCATTTCACCTAACAAAAGCATCGTCCTTCTATCGAGGGTGACACCTTTGGTAAACTCAGAGGCAAACTCAACCGAGACGTAAATCGTAGAAGTAAAGTTTTCTGTGAACTCTTTCAGTTCTTTGCGAACGGGTCCCAGTGTTTTTAGAATGTCCCAAATATGATCTTGGGCAGAGAACTCAGGTCCTAACTTAGAATTGAGCTGCCAATGACTCGGAATTGTCATATTTTCGATGTCTTTTACATCCCCACCATGGTAATAGTCGGGAGTTAGGCCTAATTTTTCCGTCACTTCCAAGGGCCGTAGCCTTGTTCCTGTGATGGCAAACATTGCCCACGATTTTAGTTCTCTTTGTGTTCCCGATTCCATTTTTTACTTTTTTTTTCTACTACAAGAACCAAATTGAGAAAGAACTCAAGGGAAAAACATGAAAAATATTTTGGTAATTGAGGACGATCCGGACATCGGGAACCTAATCCGGAAATCTCTCGATTCTGCTCACTACACCACCTCCGTTTTTGAAAATGGCGAAGATGGATTGAAATTTTATAAATCCAATCATCCTGATTTAGTGATTCTTGACCTTTCACTTCCAGACATTGATGGTATGGAAATTTGCCGTAGCATTCGGAAATCAGACGAAAGTACTCCAATTTTTATCCTTTCTGCAAGAACGGAAGAAATTGATAGGATCATGGGACTCGAGTTAGGTGCTGATGATTACATCACAAAACCATTTTCCGTTCGGGAACTCAAAACTCGTGTAGACGTTTTTTTTAGACGTTGGGATAAAAAAATTGGGATCAAACCAAATGTAGGACAAGCGGGTGAAATCATTCGTGGTGCCTTAAAAATTGATTCCATTCGTCGTCGTGTTACGTTAAACGAAAACATCATCAACATCTCCCGTAAAGAATTCGACATTTTACAACTACTCGCTGGTTCACCAGGAAAAGTTTTTTCTCGTGAAATGATTTTGGAATCAGTTTGGGGAGTGGAATGGGATGGTTTTGAAAGGATGATTGATAGCCATATCAAACGCATTCGTTCCAAACTGGAAAAAAATTCCGCACAACCAGAATGGATTGAAACCATTTGGGGAATTGGATATCGTTTCACTGACAATTTTGAAAACATTGTTGTACCAGACTAACATACGTTATGGAAGAAGTGAAAAAAGAGAAGTCCCTCATCGACGAAATTAAGTTGTATGAGAAAAAAGCCAAGGAAATTGAACAAAGAGCCAAGGAGAAGTATATGGAACAAGTAAGTGACATCAAACAAAAGTTAGGGAAAGCAAGCGAAGAAGCATCCATTCGTGCCAAAGAAGTGATCGACAATGTGGGTTCCTATGTAAAAGAAAATCCACAAAAAGCAGCTGTGATTGGTTTTGGAGTTGGACTTGGTCTTGGACTTGCCCTTGGTTGGTTTTTTAAGAAGAAATAATTGGACGAAAAACACTCTAAACAACGCAAAAAAGGTGGTTTAAAAGCCACCTTCGAAGAATTCATCGCCAAACTTGTCTCTTATGTAGAAGTGATGGTGATCTATATACAAAAAAACGTACAGTTTTATGTGCAAAAATTTGTTAAAAAAACGGTTTGGGTATTCACTGCTCTCACACTCATCTTCCTTGGACTTGTGTACACTTCGTACGGTATTTTCCTAAGTATCCAAAAGTTTTTAGCTAGCGGAGATCCCATCCTTGCGAGTTTCGGAACTGGAATTGGATTTTTAGTTTTTGCAATCCTCTTTTTATCTTTTGTTTTCCGTAAATAATCTGTATGGTATTTAACCCCTTCCAAGACCACAACCGTTATCTCGACAAAGACCCAAAAGACATGACTTTGTCCGAATTACGCATGTTACTCAAGATCAAACGAATGGACTTAACACTTGGTTGGATTGAATTGGAAGGCAAAGTTAAATTCTGGCAACGAGTGGTTCGTTCCCTTCGTGAATCGGGCGTTTTAGACAAAGCCAAAGAAGGAATCCAAAGTTATTTGCAAAAGGACTCACCAAAAGAATAAGGATTTGCCTTTCCATATCCGATCCTAGTACCAACAGTAGGACAACATGGCATCGGAAGAAATTTTAGTATTTACCACAATAGGCGACCGCGACATGGCGGAAGAACAAATCTCTGAAATGTTAGAAGAAGGGATCATTGTATCAGGGACCATATTCCCTGAAGTCGAACTGGTTTACCTTTGGGAAGGCAAAATCACAGTTGATACGGAAAACAAAATTTTACTCAAAGCAAAAGCTGATAAGTATGATGCGATCGAAGCGTATATCATGAAACACCATCCCTACATAGCACCCGAAATCATTCGGATGGATGTGAGTTTTGGTAGCCCCGCCTACAAAGCGTTTGTTGCCGACAAAATCAAAAAGAATAGCTAACAAAAAAGTCCACATGCTTTTTCTTTTTTGTGGGCGCCTCGAATTCAATTTTCTCACAATCAACTTTGCACAAAAATCGACCGGGCCACTCTGGGGTCCGCGTTCGCTCCCGTCCTAGTTGGCGTTTCGCCTCCTAGGACCAAGCCCACCGTGTCCCTGGCGCAGGGATAGAACGTATTTTCCAAATTTAGCATTGGGAACAGGTAAAAATTGTGTTGCCAAATGACTACATATCATTTATTAGTCAAATGGCTACACAATGGATTTACGAAGAGATGTTTTTCAGGCAATTGCAGATCCCACAAGGCGGGCCATCCTCCTCCTTGTGGCCACCCAGTCGATGACAGCGGGAGCGATTGCTTCCCAATTTGATTCCAAACGACCCACCATATCCAAACACCTACTCATCTTAACCGAATGTGATTTGTTACAGAGGGAACCCATTGGCCGTGAAATGTACTACCACCTAAACCCACATAAAATGAAGGAAATTGCCCATTTCATCGAACCATTCCGTAAACTCTGGGACGACAGGTTTAATAAACTGGAATCTGTGATGAAACAATATAAACCGAAGGCATAATACAAATCGTTTGCGAATAAGGAATTTGGAATGGAACTCAAAACAAAGGTGATCGCAGAAGACGGCAAACAAGAGATAATGATCGAACGTGAGTTTGATTTACCATCCTCTCTTGTGTTTAAGGCGCATACAGAACCAGAGCTCATCGAACAATGGATGGGAAACAAGGTAATCCAATTTGAAAAACGAAACCACGGGAGTTATGTATTTGAAACAAAATCCCCTGAAGGGCATTTACTCTTTCGAGCAAATGGAGTGTTACTGAACCTCGTGGAGGACAAAAGTTTTGTGAGAACCTTCGAAATGGAAAACACTGGTTTCCCTATCCAACTTGAATTTTTTACCTTCCAAAAGATTTCCGAAAACAAATCCAAACTCAGAATGCAAATTATATTTCAATCGGTGGATCAAAGAGACAAACTACTGAAGATGCCATTTGCCCAAGGGATCAATATGGCCCACAACCGATTGCAAACAATCACAAAACAGTGAATGAAATAAATCATAACATAGGTTAAACGATATGGAACCAAAACAAAAAAAAAGTAACACCAAAAACCCAAACTCTTTTTTTGATGGGGTAAAATCTTGGAAAAAAGAATTCCAAATCCTACGTTCCATTGCACTCAAAAGCAAACTAGTTGAGGAAATTAAATGGGGGCAACCTTGTTACACATGGAATGGTCAAAATATATTCTTATTACATGGATTCAAAGAGTATGTTGCGATTTTATTTTTTAAAGGTGCATTATTAAAGGACTCCAAAAAAATTCTCATCCAACAAACAAAAAACGTACAAGCTGCGAGACAGATGCGTTTCCAGTCAGCAGAAGAGATTACCAAATCTAAAACCACGATTCAGGCATTTATGAGAGATGCAATCGAATTGGAAAAAGCTGGGAAAAAACCAATCTTGAAAAAAACTTCTGAGTTTGAAGTCCCAGAAGAGTTTTTGCGAGTATTGGAACAAAACCCAAAATTACAGACCGCATTCCAAGAGTTAACTCCCGGTAGGCAAAGAGGGTACCTACTCTTCTTTAATGCTGCCAAACGAAAAGAAACAAGAGAAGAAAGAATCACAAAACATATTCCCAATATCTTAAATGGAAAAGGATTAAACGATTAAGGGAATCCTAATAGAATCATTGATGATTCAGGTTATGTTTAGGAATGCTGAAACCATCCAAGTTGCGGATTGAATTTTTTTTAGGAGATCATTTATGTCAGAGAAAACAAACAAAATTCTATATTGGTTCTTTACCCTTTGGTTATCACTGGGTATGGTTTCCACAGCCATCGTCCAACTCATGAAACTTCCGGAAGAAGTGGAAAAGATAAACCAATTGGGATACCCAACCTACTTTCTCACTCTTTTAGGAGTTTGGAAATTACTAGGTGTCATTGCCGTACTGGTTCCAAAATTTTTACTATTGAAAGAATGGGCCTATGCAGGGTTTTTCTTTGCGATGTCTGGAGCGGCAATTTCTCACATCAGTTGTGGGCATCCCATAACAGAAGTTTTACCATCTTTGTTACTGTTAAGTTTAAGTGTGATTTCTTGGTACTTACGACCAGAAAATCGCAAAATCAAAGTCTAAACCAAAAGAATTCAAATCCACAAAACGATCAAACATTTGAATCCAGTATCTGTTTGATCGTTTCCGAATCATATCGATATAGAAGTCGATTTTTGATTCTCCCGATACTCCGTGTACCAATGCCACGAACCATAAAAAGCAATGAGAAGGAAAATTACATATTCTACTGTCACAAAAGGAATATTCTTTAGAGAATACAATACAATACAAACAATATCCACTAACACCCATAAAAACCAAGATTCCAGTTTCCTTTGGGCTAAGAGTAAATTGGCAATGATACTAGTGACTGTTGTAAACGCATCCCAATACAAATAATCAGGTGGTTTTAAAAACAAACTCGGGAACCAAACGGGTAAATGTTTTGTAAAAAACCCAAGACCAAAGGTTCCTACGATCAAAAGGAAAATCACAAAAAGGTTTTTGTTTCTCCCTAAAGAAACAATCTTCGTAAATTGACCTGTTCGTTTCCTCCAAATGATCCAACCATAAATACTGGATCCAAAAAAATAAACTTGTAACAACATATCCGAATACAATTGGATTTGGAAAAATAAAAAGAAAAAACAAATTGAATTAAAAATTCCGATGGGCCAAGTTAAGATATGATTTCTCGATGCTAAGTACACACAAACAAGGCCAGAAGTGGTACCTAACAATTCTAATAACGATAAGGGATACCCAAGGATTGTAAAAATCGCATAGTCTAAGGATAAGTATTGTTCCAAAAGAAGAATTTCTGTCATACTTGGTTAGTCTCGAACACTCTTTTCCAATATCAGAATCGAATTAGATCCGAAAAAAATCTTCTTTAAAACCTTTTTCACCAAGCCATTTGCTTTGTAAGAGATTGTATCCTACAATTTCGAAGTCTCTAGCGATCCACTTTCTATATTTTTGTTTTGTTCTGGAAAAAGCATATGGATCCACAAAGGACATTTCTTCTTTCATCACCGCATAGTCTTCGTTTGTTGGAACTGTGAAATATAAATAATTACAATACTTAGCCATCTTTTCTAAAACGGATGGAATTTGGTTATCAGGTAAGTATTGGATCACGGAATTACAAATCCCAAGTTCCACGGGTTCCTTTTCCAATTTTGGTAACACTAATGTTTCCAATGATTCATGGTAAATATGAAACTTATCTGATCGTTTGACCCAATCTTTTTTTTTGAGTTCTTCAAAAGCTTCTTTTGATGCATCCACTGCATACACTTTCACAGGCGAAAAGGTTTTTACCATCTCACGAAGTAAAATCCCCTTCCCAAATCCAAAGTCGGCCATTTTATAAACAGGAATTTCCATAAGTTGGAAAAGAGATTTTAGATAGTCTGCATGTTGTTTCGCATTATAAGAGCC
The DNA here is from genome assembly GCF_026151345.1 of Leptospira paudalimensis. Taxonomy (NCBI): domain Bacteria; kingdom Pseudomonadati; phylum Spirochaetota; class Leptospiria; order Leptospirales; family Leptospiraceae; genus Leptospira; species Leptospira paudalimensis. The sequence goes on along the minus strand of NZ_JAMQPR010000002.1, from coordinate 258,576 downwards.
GTCTACATCAAGACCATTCCCATAAATTTCGGACCAGTATTCACTTCCAAATTCTTTTCCATTTTTACCAAGTCCTGTTTGTTTCTGTTTTAAAAAACCTTTCATTAGAATTGAACTCCTAAACTTTGCAGTTCTTTAATCATCTCTTTAATGTACTTGGGTTCTTTGGATAACAAATCCACTTCTTTTTGGTAAGCTTTTGTTACCATTTGGTTGTCTTGTTTCACGCGTTTTAAGTATACATCCAATGATTCTTTTGTGATTTTACTCGATGGGAAATCTGCCATGAGAGGATGGGAAAAAAACCTTTGTCGTATGGAATCCTCTAATTCTCGGATTTTAGATTTGATGATTCCAACAAATCGTTTGATGGATGTATCATGAAATGACACGTCTGTTTGTTGGTTTGGAATGAGTTCGTCTACTTGGAGTTTGATTTCTAAAATTTCAGCAATATTCATATTATCCCTGGCACCAGAGAGTTTGGTCATCAGTTTGGCTTTTTTTTCACGCAAAATAGGATCTTGTTCTTTGTCGGGATGGATGAGTTTCGCTAAATTTTTGAACAAGGTATTGATGTCAGTACTTAACAACCGTTCTGCTTCTAATTGTTTTTTTTCTTTATCCATTTGTGCTTTGGATTTTTTTTTATCTTTGAATCCAGACTTTGATTTTCGAAAATACTCTGCTCTGTATTCTTCATACTTTTCTCGGAAGTCTCTGTACTTTTCTTCGTGAGAATCCCTTTCTTCATCGGAATCAAATTGAGTGCGATTAAAATCATCCAAATCAATATCCAATCCAAAGGTTTGTTTGATCCGTGATTCCATTTGGTTTTTATAACGAATTCGTTCTAGTTTCTCAAATTTGGTTTCTAACTGGTCTCGAAAAGGAGTATAAAATTCTGGGTCTTCTGTTAAATTATCGTTACACATCTCGAGTAAATACCGACGTAAAAACTCTCTTTGCATTTTGCCAAAGGATAATTTTTCTTCCAATAAGATCGAACACATCAGTTCAAATCGTTCCCGTTCCAATTGTTTCTGTTTGTTCAGTTCTGGCAAAACCACGTTTAAGTACGTTTCGTTCACCAATTGGAATAAAGGTTCTATTTCTTTGGAACGTTCTAAAGTTTCTTTGTGTTTACGAAGAGCATCGTTAAATTCTTTTTGTGCTTTTGTTTGGTTGGAAGACTCCCCTGTCCATACGATGGATTCGGAATTTGAATTTATGTTTTGTTTGGATTTAGGAGTTGGCATGAAAAGGAAGGACTTGCCAGAAATGACTCTGGCAAGTGTTTCATCGAGTTTTTTTACGCTTTCATCAAATTCAAAGCAGCACCAGCTTTGAACCATTCGATTTGTTGCGCATTGTAAGTATGGTTCACTTGGATCTCATCTTTTTTTCCATCTTTATGATTGAGAACCAAACTGAGTGGTTTTCCTTCTTGGAAAGATGTGAGACCGATGATGTCGATCGAATCGTCTTCTTGGATTTTATCGTAATCATCTTTGTTGGCAAACGTAAGCGCAAGCATCCCTTGTTTTTTTAAGTTTGTTTCGTGGATCCGTGCAAACGATTTTACAAGTACTGCTCTTACACCTAGATGCCTTGGTTCCATCGCTGCGTGCTCGCGAGAAGAACCTTCCCCATAGTTTTCATCCCCAACTACAATCGACCCAATCCCTTGTGCTTTGTAAGCTCTTTGGGTTTGAGGGACTGGTTCGTAGTTTCCTGAAACTTGGTTTTTCACTTCGTTGGTTTTGCCATTGAAGAAGTTTGTCGCACCAATGAGAAGGTTATTGGAAATATTATCCAAGTGACCACGGAATTTTAACCAAGGACCTGCCATCGAAATATGGTCTGTTGTACATTTTCCTTTGGCTTTGATGAGAAGTTTTAATCCTTTGAGGTCTGTTCCTTCCCAAGCTTTGAATGGAGCAAGGAGTTGGAGTCTAGTGGAACTTGGGTCTACAATCACTTGTACACCGGATCCATCTGCTGCCGGAGCTACATAACCTGCATCTTCCACCGCAAAACCTTTGCTCGGGAGTTCTTCTCCCGTAGGAGGATCGAGTTTTACTTTTTCCCCTTTTTCATTCACAAGGGTGTCAGTGAGTGGGTTAAAACCTAAGTCACCTGCAATGGCAAGTGCTGTTGTGATTTCTGGTGATGCCACAAAAGCATAAGTGTTTGGGTTTCCGTCTTGTCGTGCTTGGAAGTTTCGGTTGAAGGAGTGAACAATTGTGTTCTTTTCTTTTTTCTCTGCTCCCACACGTGACCACATCCCAATACAAGGTCCACAGGCATTCGAAAATACTTTTGCACCAATTTTGTGGAAAGTATCGATAAATCCATCGCGCGCAATCGTATACCTTACAAGTTCCGAACCAGGTGTGATGGTAAATTCTGCTTTGGTTTTGAGACCTTTTGAAGCCACTTGTTTGGCAAGGGAAGCCGCACGAGAGATGTCCTCATATGATGAGTTAGTACAAGATCCGATCAGACCCACTTCTACTTTGAGTGGCCATCCATTTTTCACTGCCTCTTCTTTCATTTTGGAAATCGGAGTCGCAAGGTCTGGCGTAAAAGGACCATTCACATATGGCTCAAGTGTATTGAGATCAATTTCGATCACTTGGTCAAAGTACTTTGACGGGTCTGCATACACTTCAGGGTCAGCAGTTAAGTGTGCTTTGTATTTGTTGGCAAGATCAGCCACATCAGCTCTGTTAGTGGAACGAAGATAACGTTCCATAGAAGCATCATATCCAAATGTGGAAGTGGTCGCTCCAATTTCGGCACCCATGTTACAAATTGTACCTTTTCCTGTGCAAGAAAGAGCTTCCGCACCTGGACCAAAGTATTCTACGATCGCACCTGTTCCCCCTTTCACTGTGAGGATCCCAGCTACTTTTAAAATGACGTCTTTTGCAGAAGTCCAACCATTCAGTTTTCCTGTGAGTTTGACACCAATTGCTTTTGGCCATTTGAGCTCCCAAGGGAGTCCAGCCATCACATCACAAGCGTCAGCTCCACCAACACCGATTGCCACCATCCCAAGTCCACCAGCGTTCACTGTATGGGAGTCAGTTCCAATCATCATCCCACCAGGGAATGCATAGTTTTCTAAAACAACTTGGTGGATGATCCCAGCGCCTGGTTTCCAAAACCCAATTCCGTATTTATTGGAAACGGAAGATAAAAAATCATAAACTTCTTTGTTCTCTGTAACAGCAATGCCAAGGTCTTTGCCCGATTCTTCTTTTGCTGTAATTAAGTGGTCACAGTGTACTGTAGAAGGCACTGCCACTTTTTTTCTGCCTGCTTGCATAAACTGCAAAAGGGCCATCTGTGCTGTTGCATCTTGCATCGCCACTCGGTCTGGTGCAAAGTCAACATAATCCGCACCACGTCCAAAACTTTTGGAAGGATTTCCATCCCAAAGGTGGTTGTATAAAATCTTCTCTGTGAGAGTGAGGGGTCGACCCACAATCTTCCTGGCTTGTGTGATGGCCGCTTCCATTTTGGAATAACGAGCCGCGATCATTTCTATATCAAATGCCATCTGAACCTCTTATACCTATCAGACCGTAGGAAAAAAGGGAATCAATCGAAAATTAAACTACAGAAGCTAAAATCAGTAAAATTGGTTCTTTTAGGGAAATGAAACGGCATCAACCGTCAATTCGGACATAAACTTCATCCGCTTTTAGGATGAGTCCTGTTTTGATTTCGATGAGCCTTGTATTCACAAAAACTCCGTCTTGGTAAGGAGTAACAATTCCCGTGATGATGACATCTAATTTGAGAACCTCACCTATTTTACGCAAGGTGGCAGTGTCTGTAGGAGAATCCAAACTGAGACCAGCTTCTTTTAATACCTTTTGGTTTGCCAAACGATCTAAAATTTGGAAGCGGTCTCTTTTCACGAGTTCCGTAGTGAGTTTTTCTGCTAAGATTTCTCCATACGGACTTTTTTTCCCTTCATTGTCGAGGAATGTCAGGACAACGAGTCTCTCAGGTTGGAAATAAAATCCTTTCTCGGATAAAGATGTGGCAAGTTGTTCTAATGGAGGAGTGGTTGGTTTTTTTGGTTTTGATTCCCTTTCCTCTCCCAAATAACAAGAGCTAAGTGAAATTAAAATCAAACAAAGCAGGATAAAATTAAAACGCAACTTCCATTCCAAGCGAGGTAACATATTCATAAAACGATTTTCCATTAAATGCATTCCCAACCATATATCCACCTGGAACCCCAACTAGCATACCGTCTTTATAAAATTGATTTTGAAAATTGAGAAAAAAAGTTGTTTTGAGTTTGCCCGGGTGTTTACCTCGAAACGATGCAGAAAAAGTTTCGGGGGAACGACCATTTTGGTCTCTCACTTGTAACAAAGGGTCATTAAACACATTAAAAATTTGGTTACCAACATACAGTGAATAATTCTTGCTTGGCCCCAAAAAGAAAATGAATCCGAGTGAAGCAATGTCTTGTGCTGGAATAAAACTAAGTTGGCCATTGGACGCATTTGGTCTTTGGTTCACATAATTATAACGAAGGTTCAGCTGGATTTTGTCACTGCCGAAAAAAAAAGAAAATTTACCACCATCAAGTCCACTCGAGACCACTGGGTTATCTGTTTTAACATTATAAACTGAAGTCTGTACTTTTAGAAAGGGAGTAGCAGAAAAATTTCCTTGGTATTCAAAAAGTAGCTTTGGATCATATAACGTACGTTTGTTTGTTTCGATTTGACGGAAAATTAAACTAGCAGATGGGTTTAATGGTGCATTTAAAATGAATTGGGATAATGAAGGTTCACCACTTTGTTTTGCATCTAGTGCCGAATACAAGGCAGGAGAAAAATCGGAATCGATGCGTGAATAAGAGTAAGAAAAATTGCTACGTTTAACCCCGCGACGAAACGAAACTCCAGGAGTATCTAGTGAAAAAGAGACTAAGGTCTCACGTGGGACACTTGAAAATTCAGATTGTTTTGGGTAGGAAAAACTTGGATTGGATTCAGTCTGAGAATTTAGAGTTTTTTTTTCAGCTAACGACAGTTTTGTTGAGTTTTCCAATTTTTTGACTTGGTTTTCTTGGATGGGTGTCAAAGTGACAACTGCAAGAAGACCAAAGCCAGAAATAAGTGAAACAAAAACAGAAGCTTGAGGGGAGTTCATAAAGAAACTGTAAAAACATATTTCCTAATCCAAAGTGAATGTAAACCTATTTTTAAAATAAGAACATAGAGTCACCATATGAGTAAAAACGAAAATGGTTCTGTAATGCATACCTGTAAACATTCATCACGAGTCGACTATTTGCAAAGGCACTTACGAGTAATAACAAACTCGATTTAGGTAAATGAAAGTTTGTGATCAGTCCTTGTACTGATTTAATGTTGTCACCTGGCGACAAAAATATGTCAGTTTGACCCAAACCTACCTTATATTTCTGTTGTTGAGAATCAAATACAGTTTCGAGCACACGAAGAGACGTAGTTCCGATCGCAATGATACGACGACCTTCTTTTTTTGCAGTGTTCAATCGATTCGCTGTTTCTTCCGTGATCTCGTATTTTTCTTTGTGTAAGGTTTTAGTTTGCCATTGTTCGGCGGTCAAAGGACGAAATGTCCCATAACCAACTTGGAGGTTCACTGGTACAAATTCGATTCCCCGTTGGACAAGTTCTTCTTTTAAGGAATCTGTAAAATGAAGGCCTGCAGTTGGTGCTGCAACAGAACCTGATTTTTTTGCAAAGATAGTTTGGTATCGTATTTTATCTTCTTCGATGACTTTCCTTTTTAAATAAGGAGGGATTGGAATTGTTCCAAAAATCTCAAAGTCTGAATCTGAAATTATTTTGTCAGATACGAGTAAGGACAACTCTTCCTCTTTCCCATCATATCGAAATTGAAAATTTGGGAATCCAACAGGCCATAAGTTATCACCTAACTTTAATTTTGCCCTATTCTTAAGGATACAAGTCCAAACGAAGGAAGAATCATCCACAGTTTCTAAAAAAATGGATTCGTGAATCCGACCTGATTCCACTTGTAAAAACACCCTTCGATACGAAACTTTTGTATCATTAAATACCAATACATCGCCAGGTCGTAACCATTGCCCTATGTTGCGAAAATGTGGAGCTTCCCAAAACGTTTCCTTCGATTTGTCTACAAGGAGTAATCTTGATTCATCTCGATTTTTCGCAGGGAAACGCGCAATTTGTTCTTCTGGTAAATGAAAATCAAATTCTTCTAAAAAATCCATCTTGGAATCACCTTAGGAAAACCTTGTCAATTAACCAGAAATATTGGGAATGGTAGGAGAACTATGTGGAAATTTTTAGAACCTATGGAAAGACAGGGGAAATGGATCCTCACTGTTCTTTTTTTGTTCCTTTTAGTCACTTCTGTGAATCGTTCCCACCAAAAATCTGATTTTTTGGACTACTACCATGCGAGTGAACGATGGATAACAGGAGATAATTTATACCGATTCGATGTTGCTTTTGACCTCCAATCCAAAATCAAAACAGCAGAAGATTTATTTCGCCCCGAAAATCTTCCTTTGCTTTTAGCCCTCCAAAATGAGACCGCAACCTACATTTACCCTCCCGTTTTTTCGTTTTTACTCATTCCAATCACTTACTTATCAGAACCAAATGCGGCTCTTGTATTTGAGATCGTAAGTTGGATTTCATTTTTAATCTTAGTATACCTACTCTTTCAAAACAAAGAGTTAAATTTCCAAAAAACAAAATTTCCTTATTTAATTCTAATCCTCACGATTCTTTTTAATTTTCGATTCATCGAAAGCCATATCCAAAACAACCAAGTCGGGATAATCCTCATCTTACTTGTAATGATTTCTATTTTGGTTAAAAATCATTTTTTAGGTGGTTTCTTACTTGCGTTAGCTGTGAGTATCAAAATCACTCCTCTTGTTTTTCTTTTTGTTTTTGTTTATGAAAAAAAATACAGTCGGATTTTCTGGTTTTTGATTGGTTTGGTTTTCTGGAATGCCCTTCCATTGGTGTATCAATGGGATTATACAATCCAAATGTCAAAAGAATGGATGACTGAAATCCTTGGTAATGCTTTAAACAATCCACTCCTTCGTTCTTGGAAAAACAACCAATCATTCAGTTCAACACTTGCGAAGTATTTTGTTTCAGGTGCTGATTTCATCAACCAACCCACTTACGGATTACCTTTATTAAACCTTTCAATTTCTTTTCTCAAACTGATCCAATTGGTATTCATCATTGTTTATGGAATTCCATTACTACTTTTGTGGAGAAAACCAAACCAAAAATGGACAATCATCTCTTTGTTATTTTTAATCTCTGCTCTATTTAGTGGGATCAGTTGGATCCATAGTTATATCATTTGTTTGGTCCCTGTTTACTTTATACTTAACAAAGTATTTTCTACACAAATGGAAACCAAGGAAGTGTATTTTTTAATTTTGATTTTATGTTTACCAATTTTGAGTCACAGAACCTTTGTTGGTCAGAAAGTCGAATCCTTCCTTTCTATGTTTTCCATTCTTTTTTATTCTACAAGTTTGTTGTATTTTTATATTGTTAGGTTTGCACTCAATGAAAACAAAAATCGGAATTGATGCCAGACCACTTGCGTATGGAATTACTGGGAATTCGCGTTATTTGGCGGAAGTCCTAAAGGTAATCATACCAAAACATAAAGACAAAGAATTTTATTTTTTTAGCAACAAACCAATCCATGTTGTATTTAATGATTTATTATACCCGAACGTACGTTTGGTGATTGAACCAAAATCTATTCCAGGCCCACTCTATCTAAATTTTATTTTACCAAGAAGGCTAAAACAAAATCAAATCGAAGTGTTTTGGGGCACGATCCAAATGTTGCCTTTCTTTAAATTACCAATTCCTAGTTATGTAAACTACCATGATCTCAATTTTATTTCCGCTCCAGAAACCATGGCGAAATGGAATTATTGGCAACATAAATTTTTGTCCCCTATCACATTAAAAAATGCTGATATTGTCTTTTGTTTATCCAAAAATACTAAAGAAGAAATCATGCAATTTCGACCAAATTGCAAAGACAAATGTATTGTTGTTTACCCTGGTGTCACAAAAATCAAAACCAATCGATCTAAGTTAAACATCAAATTTCCAAAAGATTTTTTTCTAACGGTGGGCACATTAGAACCAAGAAAAAATATCAATCGTTTGGTGGATGCATTTATACAATTCAAAACCAATTACCCAAAAGATAAAAACTCACTCCTGATTATGGGAAGAAAAGGATGGGGAGATGAAGGTGATTTACTTTACCAAAAGTTAAATGACCCAGAGATCAGAGCCAAAGGAATTCAATTCATAGAAAAACCAGATGAAAATACTTTGGCTTCTGCATTCCAATCTTGTAAGGCATTTTTTTTCCCGTCTTTACATGAGGGTTTTGGATTACCTCTACTGGAAGCGATGTTAGAGGGCAAACGATGTGTTGCATCCGACATTCCCGTCTTCAAAGAAATTTTATCGGATCAGTGTGATTTGTACATCCCAGCAAAAGATACAAATGCTTGGGCAAATGCATTTCGGATCATGTCAGGTAACACAAAAGAAAGAAAGCCAAAATTCCCAACAAAGAAGTGGACATGGCAAGAAACTGCTAAAAAAATTGAAGAGGTACTATTTTTATGAAACCTATCCTACGATTACTTTCAAAATGGAAAGAATACAAATCCAAAAAAGAATCAATGTATTTTGGTACTTCACTTTATGATGAATTGTATACAAACCCGATCCCATCTATTGCATTGATTGTAGGTGTTTCCCTTTTCTTTTATTTCAGTTTACCATATATTCATTTCCTTGGAAATTTTTTCTTTTGGTTTGTTGGCGTATTGGAAATCACAAAAGTTTTAAAAATTCCATTTTTAGATGAACTCAGGTATTATCACTATTTATCAGCTTTCGTTTACTTTTATATTTCTTTCTCTCTTTTAATTGATATGAGTCGATTACTTTCAAAGTGGAATGTACGCACAGTAATTGTCAAAAACGAAGTTTGGCAAATCAGTCATTCTGGGCTTGGCAAAAAGCTCAACCAATACCAATTAAATGCAGAAGGTCTGTCTTTGTCATATGAACATGGTGGACTCATGGATTTTTTGGGACTCAATCGACTGGTTTGGAAAAAAGATGGGAAAGAGATATTTTCATCTCCTTATTTTTTTCCATATAAAAAAAATAAAAGCATCATCAATCGATTGTTAAAACGATAAGAAGGCAAACTCAGTTTGAAAAAACTTTTTATTATCCTACTCCTCTTAGGACTGTTTTTATTCCACCTTAGGTTTTTATCAAGAGCCTTTGATTGGGATTCTTGTGTATACGCACTCAACATCCAAAAAGATAGGATTGAATCTGCTTTTTTTAACCCTCACCATCTTGGATTTGAATCCTCGGGTCTATTGTATTGGAAAATGATACGATCCATATACCCTACAACGGATATTATGTTTTTTTTAAGATTGAGAATATTAACTTTTTCTCTTTTTTTCTTAGGTGTTTTCATTTGGATTTATTATAAGTTATACAAAGATTTTTTTCTTGCGGTAGTACTTGCGATGGTCATCCAAGTGAGCCAGGCATTTTGGTTTTACAGTCTACACAACGATACACCACTTATCCATTCCTGTTTGATGGCCTTATTGTTTTTATATACCATTTACTTCTTACGAAAGGGATTAAATCAAAAACACTTAGTGATTTTGTGGTTGATCCAACTATTTTCCATTTACTTCCACCAATCAAATGTGATCCATTTTGGAATGGTGCCGATGGCAATCTTTTTGTCTCCTAATCGAAGTCTTGGTAAAAAATTAAGAATTATTTTTTTCTACTTAACTTGTTTGGGTTTAGCCACCATTCTCTCTTATTTGTTTGTAGGATTTGTAATTCTCAAAAGAGGTCTCGGACCTATCGATGAAAAACATTTTTCTTTTTGGATGTTCTTGTATGCGGCCATCAACCGTTGGGGAACAAGCTTAGGAGAGGACAAAAATTATGTATTGTACTTTTATCGAGGGATAGGAGATGCATTCCTAGTTTTCCAAAATGTGATTCCGAAATTACGAGTGAATCTTTTTGATTTCCAAAATCCTAAACACCTACCCTACAATTTAAATCTTTTGTTCTGGATTTTTAGTTTGAGTTTAGGAATTTTGAATTTCCGTACAATGTGGACAAAATTCAAACATGAAATCTTAATTATGTTCTTTTGGTTAGTTCCTTCCATTGGATTTTATACATGGTGGGAAGGATATTTTTTTGAATTCTGGGTTGGTACTACCATTGGCCTTTGGATTCTAAATTCCTATATCCTAAGTTCTTTCCAAATCAAAGTTTTGCCAAAATTCTCAAATGCAATTTTGCATATGTCTTATTCTTTTCTTTTTATTTTCTATTTCTTAACAAACTTCACTTTTTCTACATTGCCTAGATCCATTGGACCAAAGTTTGGTTACACTGAAGGAATCCAGGGACCTGTCGAAAAATTAGCTGAAGAATCCATATACAGATAGGTAATCCATTATGTTATTTAACTCACTTGAATTTTTAGTCTTCTTTTTGATCACCATTATCATTGGTAATATACTAAAAAATAGATGGCAAAGGTTATTCTTCTTACTTGCCAGTTATTATTTTTACATGGCATGGCAACCATCATCAATTTCATGTTCGGCGATGGCAGACAGTGGATTAAAATACTTCTCAGACAGAATGTATTGTGATCTTAAAATCAATCCTTATGTATTTATTTTAATTTTTTCAACGTTCATCGATTATTTTGCAGCAAGAGCGATTGAATCGAAACAAGACGGAGATTCCAAGCGAGGTTGGTTACTTGTTTTATCACTGGTTGTTAACATTGGAACACTTGGTTTTTTCAAATACACAGATTTTTTATTAGGTGTGATAAACGATATCCACTTATTAGGATCCTTTCAATTTGAAAAACAAAACATCATCTTACCAGTTGGAATTTCTTTTTACACATTCCAATCCATGAGTTATACGATCGATGTTTACAACCGTAAGATTGAAGCCCGCAAATCTTTTTTAGACTTTGCACTATATGTTGCTTTTTTTCCTCAATTAGTTGCGGGTCCCATTGTTCGTGCAGAAACTTTCTTTCGTGATTTGGATTATCGTCTAAGTGTTCATAAAGAACATATTGAAGCAGCTTTTGCCCTAATTTTAATCGGATTTACTAGAAAAATTGTCTTTGCTGATAACTTGGCAAAAGTCGTAGATTCTACATTTGCAAACTATCAAAATTTGAATTCAATCGAGATTTGGACAGGTGCTTTAGCTTTTGGATGGCAAATTTATTTCGATTTTGCGGGTTACACAGACATTGCAATTGGTGTCGCCAGATTGTTCGGATTTCAATTTAATGCTAATTTTAATTTTCCAATGTCATGCAAAAATATTGCAGACCATTGGTCTAGATGGCATATCTCCTTCTCCACTTGGATACGTGATTACATTTATATTCCTTTAGGTGGATCTAGAGTCAGTGTCATTATGTACATTCGTAACATCATGATCACTTGGTTATTTGCTGGATTGTGGCATGGTGCCGCTTACCATTATGTAGGATGGGGCATTTGGCAAGGAACAATGTTACTGACTCATAAGTTCTACGGTGATACTTCTGTGTCAAAATTCCTAAATGAAAAAGGCGGGAAATCATACGAATTATTCTCTAGGATTTTTACTATGTTTTGTCTAGCATTTGGTTTTATCATGTTTAGAGCAGAGACAATGGAAAAAGCAATTCCGATGATGAAAGCATTGTTATTCATCAACGATTCCGGAGTTCCCATTACTCGTTGGATGAATTACAGATTTGGAATTCTATTAGTCATTTGTTTTACAGCAAGTTATATTTTCTCAAAGAGACAAATCCCAACTTTACTTACCGGAAGTTGGATGAAATATTCAATTTTTGTTATCGTGAATCTATTACTTTTACTATTATTTGGAGTAACAGAAAGTCAGAACTTCCTCTACTTTCAATTTTAATTATGAGCTTAACAAAAGAAACATTCCATTTTTTAAAAGATAAGAAGATCATTACTGTTTTTGTATTTCTTCTGCTATTTGAACTCATATTACAATTAGGATTCTACAAACCGTTTTTGAAAAAAAATTCTTATGCATCCAACATCAATCGTGTTACGGAACATGTTGTATCCAAAAAGGAAGTTTTAAATCCTGATATTCTGATCGTAGGAACATCCGTTGCCTTCGAAGGTATCAGCATTCGTATCCTCAATGAGAATTTGAAAAAATTAGGATGGAAAACACAATCCATTGCAGTCAGAGGATCAGAATTAGTGGTCCAACATCGAATTTTGGAAGAATACTTAGACCAATTCCCTAATGTTAAAATCATTCTTCATGTTATGGAACCTGGCATGCCTTGGGTTGATCGTAATTATGTAGTAGACCCTACGCTTGCAATGTTGTCCGAACTCGGAAATTTTAAAGCGATACCAACCGTTTTAGATTTTGAATACAAATTAAATTTTTCGAATTATCTTTATCTAATTTCTAAATCGGTAGCATATCGAAAAGATATGTCCGATTTTGTAATTAATTTCAATGAACGACTGAAAGCCATCTCGCGCAAAAATAAAAATCCAAATGAAAATCCTTGGGATTATGAAAATGATCATCCCGAATCGATTGATGAGTACAATCTAACAAGTGTTGAAGATTGTATGAACCGACTTGCACTACACTTGCCCATCGAAATTCCAAAAGGCTCCAATCCTGATCATCGAAGGATGTTGTTTGAAACTTGTGGAATTGCAAGTATTGTTCCCAAAGATTCAGATGCTACGGAAGATACAAAACGTTATTTTCGAAGGCTTACCAAAATGTACGATTTTATTGGGAATCGAAAGATTCACATCATCAATGTTTTTGCTCCTTATTCAGACGTGATTCGTAAAGTCAATAACGAAGGACGAATGAAAGTTTGGAAAGATGGATTGTCAGAAGCCTTACATGGACATCAAACTCTTGATGAAATGGACTTACAAGATTCGTTAGGTGACAAAAATGGACAATTCTGTTTTGATTTGATTCACTTGAACCAACAAGGTATGATTGAATTTTCAAATATTCTTTCCAAAGAATTGGAGAAAAAACTTGGACCAAAATGATATCACCCTCAATCAGTTACAAAACGAAGTAAACGATTGGATTCAAACAATTGGTGTTCGCTATTTTTCAGAACTTACAAATTTAGCAATTCTTGTTGAAGAAGTAGGAGAATTGTCTCGATTGATGGCTAGAAAGTATGGTGATCAATCTTTTAAATCAGGTGAATCGGCAGAACAAATCCCAAGTGAAATTGGGGATATTTTATTTGTTTTAACTTGTCTTGCCAATCAAATGGGAATTTCTCTTCAAGATGTAATTACATCAACCATTCAAAAAAATACGAAACGTGATTTAAATCGTCATAAAAACAATCCAAAACTTTAAATCTTTGTTTCTAGTTCAAATACGGGAATACCAGCTTCCCTACGAATCGCATTCCAATACGCAGACAAATGAGCTGGATGAGAATTCATGTCGGATATACAGTATTCAAATTTTTGTTTAAATCTTAGATCGTTTTCCAAGTAAGATTTATAATCATCATACTCATCTAACATTTGTTGAAAGAATTTTGTTTGACCAATAAAATCATAATCTTCACGAAAAAACATATAAGCATGAGCTAAATCATGGAGTAGATGTTCAAAAGCGTCTCTTTTCCCTTCTACCAAAGTGCCAGCCAATGCATCATTCCAACTAATCGTTGCATAACGAATTCCTTTACTCTGAGATACCAACATCTCCAAAGAGGTGGGATTATAATCTATAAGCTGAAGGTTCCATTCCGAACGACTCCATTTCCAAAGTGCATATCGAACCGTATCAGGCATTCCATAAAACCTAACTACTTCTAAAAAGTCTTTTGAAGAATCACGGTTTGGAAGTTTTTGTCCCATCCTGAGAAACGGATGTCGTTTCACCCTCTTTTCTAAATATAAAAGTACTATTTGATACGAAACGTCACTGCCAGTGAGATTGTTGCTTTCCCAATCAGATTTTAACTCTAATAATTTTGGTCTGAGCTCACTTGCTTCTATTGGGAGCAAAACTTCAGGTATACATATCTTTTTAAATGAACCATAAATTTGTCCCTTGTCGTGTGGCATGTTATTCTATCAATCCGTAATAATCTGTTCCATGATTGAATAATCCACCAGATTCCCCTCCTAAAAACAAGAAGGTTCCATCTGAAAATTTTACACCACTATGTTTGGATACACTGATCCTGGACATCCCCATTTCATAAAAACTATTACTCTTGGCATAATCCAATTTTTCAATCATACGGCTTGGCTCACTTGTATTATAACGATAAGCTCCACCATGAAATAAAACTCCACCATCTGGAAGTTCTAAAGCAAAACTCCATTCTCTTCTATACAATGAATTTGCTACTGTCAATATTCGATTCTTTGAAACATCATATAACATCGTCGCATTACTTAAATTTGATAATTGTGCGCCATAAATCAGAACATTCCCGTCAGAAAGTTTTAAACATTTTAGTGCACCAACTGGTGTTGGCAAACTAGGTCCCCAACTAAATGTTTCTGTATTTGGATCAAAAAACTCAGTCGTATCTTTTGGAGCAAAAATTCCGTCGGTTCCACCAATGATCATCACTCTACCATCATTCAAAACCACAGAACATGAAAATGACCTTGGGGTTTTTAACCGATTAGAAAGTTGAGTGAATGTCTCAGTACTCGGATCATAAATTTCAGCAGTGTTTAATGTAGTAAAATACAAACTTGGATTACTAGGTGTATAATCTCTAATACCCCCAATCACCATTACTTTTCCATTTGGTAACTTAACAATGTCATGCATGTGCCGAGGATCAACCATTGAACCAGATTGGGTAAACGATGTGGTTTCCGTATCAAAAACATAACTTTCGGTGAGAGCAGTCGCCACTGAAAACTTAATCCCACCTGTAATTAGCAATCGTTTCCCATCTAACATCACCCCTCTTTCACCACGATGGATTTCGGGCAAACTAGGATTTGTTAGTTGGAATGAGTTTGTACCACGACGTAGGATCTCTGCACTTGAATTATATCCATATATTGCAATTACATCCCCATTCTGATTTTGAAATGCATCAAATTCAGAACGTCCAAAGTTTAAAGTTGGTCCTGCGACTAAACCAATCAATCGAATTGTGATTGTATTCGTAACAACATTTAATGCTTTATCATTTGCATTTGGGAAACTAAAAGTTATGGAACCAGGTTCATTCGATGAAAAATTTGTTTCGAAATAAACACGAAATTTAGTATCACTAATCTTTTGGATGGAACGGAATACAATAAAAGGAGCTAATTTTCCACTTATGGAAGGAAGTCCAAATTGATTGAGAGGTTCAGAACTCTCAAAATCCCAATAACGAGCAGTAAAAAATGTATAATCTGTTATTGGTAGATACGAATCTAAACTAACTGTTGGTAACTTTGTATCAACAATAATAGGATATTTACTTTGTGATAATGTTTCACCTAATCCTGATACAACACTAGACAAATTAACTTCATAACAACCATCACTTGTGATTGGATCAAATTGAATCAATAGTTGATCATTGCCAATTTTGGTAAAACTAATATTAGAAAATGTTTGTTCGTTTAAATCGGCAAGGAATGACGTGTCTAAGGATGCAAGTTCACGGTTACATTGTAATAATACCTGGTCAATATTGCCAAATGATTTGGTATTTGACTTTTCTTTGCATTCAAATGCACCAGCATTCCCTACTGAAGCAAGTAAAAGACCCGAAATTGATTTTGGATCAAAAACATTCTTAAATTCACCAGGGACAAGACATCCAAAGAATAAAAATACAACTGAGAAATAAATTTTATTCAAAACTATATTCCTCCGTGTTTGCAAGTATACTTCCTATCCTACCACCTAAAATCATTCCACCACCAGTGGAGGAATATTGAATTTCGCATCCTTCCCATCTTGCGTTTAAAGATCTTCCAGTTAGATAAAATCGATGATCAGATTCGGACCATGATTCTGTATCCAAAATTGAATCAAATGTACTACCATTGACAGTTCGATATTCCAAACCACCTGCAATGATAATTTGGTCTTTACCATAAGGGAACATAAAGGAACTTCCCCATTCTCTTCCAAACAGAAGATTTTTATGGTCACGAATGGAATCCGTCATTGGATTATAAATCTGTGCACGCAATATTGGTTGGTTGTCATCAAAACGGGAACTGATTCCACCTAAAATTAAAACTTCACCATTACTTAATGCATGAGTAAAATGATTAAATCGTCTTGTTACTTTAGCAGTGGAAGTCGAAAGGGTTTTTGTACTAATATCATAAATTTCAATGCTATCAATTGAACGTGCATAATAATCGGATGGATTAGGTCCTGTAACATCCGATCTTTCTCCTCCCGTGATAATCACCTTACCAGCAACTACCGATACCACCTGTGATTGTTTGCCACGAGAATCAACAAGATCTCCAATGGTTTCGACAGTCATACTATAAGGATCAGAAGTGACATGAATCAGTTCTACCATCGAAACGGATTGAAACGGAGAAAATGGACTAAGCCCACCGACAACTAAAACATCGCCATTTGGCAATACAGTCATTTTATGAAGTTGTCTAGGTGTCGTAAGTAATGGTCCTTCTGTCCATGTATTCGTAATGGGATCAAAAATCTCAGTGGAATTTAAACTTCCATTTGAAGGATTTCCTACCTTTCCACCAAAGCCACCAGAAACCAACAACCTACCATCTAAAAGTTTAACGATTGCAAATTCCTGCCGACGGTATATCATATCGGGAGCAAACGTGAATTCCTTCGTCACAGAATTATAATATTCTGTATTACTCAATGTTCCATTCCCATTAATCAAAACACCTGATTTAGCTCTACCACCTAAAACAATTTTGCGTCCATCATTCAGTTCCATGCCTACACAGGAACGCCTCGCAATGTTCATATTAGGACCACTTTTAAATGCAAAAACCTTTACAGGCACTGCAATGGTACCTTGGGTATTAGAAGCTTTGTCCTTTACTCCATTAAAACTGATAGTAAGAATTCCTCCGTTGGCATTTGGATTCCCCGCAAACAATAATCGAATATTTTTTTGTGAGACGATAACATCGGAAACAACCAATGTATTTTTTGCATTCCCAGAAAGATTCACTTGAGATAAATTCCCTTCCCAAACGATATCTTCGTTTGCTTCTATATCCAAAAAGCCAGTTTGTAACTCAGATATATCAATACTATTCCCTGTTTTTAATTGTAAAAAAGGAGGAGTTGAATCAATCTCGAACTCAAAAGACTCCGGATTCACCAAAAGGGCTTCATTCAGATAATAGTCTTTTAAATTCAAAGTGAATTTACCAGTTGTTACTGATGGTGACATCCGAATTTCATATAAAAATTTACTTCGAGGAATGACTTGTGAAATTGGATTCATTCCTGAATTGGAGATAGGCAATCTTAAACCATTTGCTTTTGTCGTAAAATCATGATTCGTTGAAACATACAAGACCCCACCAGGCTGAACACGATTAGAAGAAAATTCCATTTGTACAACCGGATCACCACCTAACATCAACAACCCGAGGTTTAATGGTGAAGAAGGATCCAATGGGTTAGTTCCTGAAGGTATTTTACAGGATACCAACAATAAGGCGAAAAAGAAAAATTTAATCTTTCCCATAAACTTCCACCCTGGTATCTGTTAAAGCTGAATCCCCAAAAATCACAATGCCCTTCGTAGTTAAAAAGGCTGAATGTTCAGATCTTGGAGACATCATAGTGTCTACTATAAAATTTTTACGTTCATAATGATCATAAATTTCTAAAATTCCCGATTTATAGTAAGTGTCGACTCCGCCAGTGAAAAATACTTGTTCATCAGAAAATCTAACAATGGAACTTCCATTTTTAAATCGAGACGTAAACCCAAGACTAGTAGTAGATGATAAAGTTTCGTTCCATGATTCGATCGCCTTTGAACCAGTGCCTTCGCGATTCATCCCACCAAATAACACACGATCCATATTCGGCATTTTTATATTAGTTACGTTTGATCTTGCGGTTGCAAAGTTTCCTGGTAAACTAGTCAAACTAAAGTTGTTCGTGTTAATTGTAAAAACTGTATTTGAAAAAAATGCATAAGGATCCAATCGATCTTTGCCACCAAAATATAAAATGCGAGAATTCGCTTCGTCATATTCAGTAGCATGGAAGATAATCCCTATTGGGAAGTCAGAAGTTCCATTCAGTATTACAGAAGAATTCCCAGTTACCGAAATCAATTCATGGTCTTTTGTGACAGCAGAAGGATCAATTCCTACTTGGAACTGCCCTCCTGAAACTAATATACTTCCATCTCCAAGGCATACCATCGAATGACCGTAACGTCTCCTCGCCATACGAAAGGAAAGTTCTGTTACTGTTTCAGAAGTTGGATCAATAGAATAAATTTTGTCTGAAATTTGAGTGGTCGCAGATACATTCCCAGCGACTGTTTTCCCACCCGAAACAAACACCTTTCCAGTTTTTTGAACACAGATTGATAGCCCCATCAAACCTTCGTTTAATGAAGGTAATACCTTTGATACACCTGTCTCTGGATCCCATATTTCTACTGTTTGCAAAGTTGTACCAGAAGGGTTAACTCCCCCAACCAAAAGGATTCTACCATCATTTAAGATTGAAGTTGTAATTTTCCCTTTTGCTTCCGAAATCGAACCGTAAAATCTTGGGTATGGAAATCGAAACTCAAGTTGTTTCCCTGGGAATGAAAACTCATTCATTGATTCTGGTTTTGAAATGGATAAAAGAACTGGTTCCCTCCATTCAGACCTTGATGAAACAGAAAACAAAACTCTTAACCGGGTATCCGATAGCGGGAATACATCACGTAAAATTAAATCATTTTGATAAGGATCTGAAATTTTAAAATT
The DNA here is from genome assembly GCF_026151345.1 of Leptospira paudalimensis. Classification (NCBI taxonomy): domain Bacteria; kingdom Pseudomonadati; phylum Spirochaetota; class Leptospiria; order Leptospirales; family Leptospiraceae; genus Leptospira; species Leptospira paudalimensis. The sequence continues at coordinate 239,423 of NZ_JAMQPR010000002.1, read as the reverse complement.
TGCTTTTGAGAAATAATTTGCTCCTGGTGCACTTAAGTCTAAATCCAGGTATTCTGTTTTTACAAAAATAGGATAATCATTTTGCTTATATCTGGAAGTGATCGTTAATTCATCACCCAATCCCAAACCTAGTAATACAACAGCAGAACTTCCAACAATATTCGCTGGATCAAAAACATTCTGATTGGGTGCTTTTACATTACAATGCAGAACAAAGATGATTGAAATTAAATTAAAACCTAATCGCATAACCCAATTTCCCAACTCGATTGATTCCCATATAACCTTGATTTTCCAAATCTAGATCTAAAAAAACACCAGATTTTTCTTTAGGATTTGGGCCTAACAAATAAAAATCAAACACATTTGCAGACCAAATAAAGAGTAATGCTGTTAAAGCATGCGATAAGTTCGTTCGCGAGGTCTCCATTTGTTGTCTATGTGGTTCAATTAGAAAGTAATTCAACACTACAGTCTCTGCGATTCTCGGATTCGGAGGGATCCCAATTGCAGATTCATATGCATGTTTGTCCGATCGGAATTGGTTGTATTGGTATCCAGCATATAATACTCCCAAAGCAAAAATCGACATGTAAATTTTACCTTTTTCTTCCTGTCCTCTCGCATATTGCCCCCAACCAGGAATTAGGAAGGATCGAAACGCATAAGTTGGGTTATATGGATTGAATAAAGGTGCATCTGCCAAAGAAGTTTCTGGATTCACTGCATAAGTTAAGATTGTATCTTCTGCTTTTTCCGCATATTCTTTGGTATACGGTTTTTGTAATTTTTGATTTTCTTTGGTCCAATCTTTCATGGATTGGATTACATAATTCGACAATTCAGAATAGGTTACCTCACCATTAAAATTGGAATCTGCTCTACCTTCTAATCCATAAATCAAATATTTAGTATAAATTCCATAACCAGATTTTGGATCTTCAAAACTGGAATAACCTACTTTTGTTGAATAAAATACAGAGACAATTTCTGAGTCTTTAAAACTTGTACCCTCTAAGTATTTTCTTCCAACTTCTTCTTTTCCATCTTCCGGATTTCTGCAAGCATCGATAAAAAAAACGACACGTTTGAGATTAAATTTTCTAGTTAGTTCAATTAGATGTTCAACAGCAATCCCAGTCTCAAATGGTTTTTGGGGATTTGCATCTTCTGGCAAAAGATAGACTTTATCATTATAATCAACCACACCATGACCAGAAAAATAAAAAACGAAAAGATCGTCTGGATTGGTTTCTTCTAATACTGATTCGAGTTGAGTCAGGATATTAAATTTTGTAGGTATGGAACTTACAGATCCTTCTTGGACTAAAGTTTGGATACGATTATAGGATCCATAACTGAACAATATTTTTGTCATCCCAAGCGCATCATTTTTTGCCGTTTTCAAATTGGCTAAGGACAAGTCCTTATATTCACTAACGCCAACAACAAATGCGAATCTTTTCCCACCTGGCTCAGCTTTCAAAAAACTTGGCATCGCTATAATTAAGAATATTAGAATTTTTGATTTCATTAAAATTGTTTATTCAGATGCCAGTTCTTTTGCTTGGTTTTCCAAACTTGATGTATTATCACCCATTTTTCTAGCATTTATCACAACTTTTCGATTAATTTCTTCCATTTGGTGAACAACAGCAACCATTTGTTCTTTATCTTTATCTAATACTTTCGATTCCTGGTCCAAAACTTTGGAAATCGATTCAATTAAATCAAGAGCTTCCAGCACTTCATTATTTATATCTTTTTGTGAATTAATTTTGGATGTCGCTGTTTTCATCACACCACTTAGTAGATCGTATTTTGATTGAAGGGTTTCTGTTTGATTTAAGGCTGTGGAAGCGAGTTCTGTCCCCTCCTGAATATAACGGTTCGATGTAGTGATGATTTTTTTAATCTTCGTTGCATTTTCATTCGAATTTTCTGCTAGTTTCGCTACTTCTTGAGCAACAACAGCAAATCCTCGACCATGTTCCCCAGCCCTTGCAGCTTCGATCGATGCATTTAATGCCAATAAATTGGTGCGATCTGCAATTTCTGCCATGATATCATTTACTTCACTAACTTCCTTTTGGGATATATTGACAGAACGCAATCTTTCTTCTAAATTTTTTACAGTATCCGAAAGTACATTACTTCTATCTTGGAAATCACTCATGTTCGAATTGAGATCTTCCACCACTTTCCCAATTTCAGAGATACTCAACTTTAAAGTATCCGATTTGTGATTGAGTAATGTTATTTGAGTATGTTGTTTGCTAATATTCTCTACAGATGTTTGTATGCTCTCTGAAAATGAAGAAACAAATTCTGTAAGATCTCGAATTGAAACATCTTGAGATTCTATTTGAAAATTAAAATCGTTATTAAGTTCACGAATACTTTTAAGTGTATTAAATAATTCCGATCCAATTCTTTTTAAATCTTGGTTTAGAGTGTTTGCATTTTCTCTTTCCAGTTCAGCAAGTTTATGTTTTTCTTCTGATTCGTTTTTGATTTCATTTAATAAATTTAAAACAGTTGAAGTGAGGTAACCAAAACAAATTAAAAATAGAATTTTAAATACTTCATTTGAAATGGCAACTGTTCCTTTTTCACTTTGTAATCCTTCTGCCTCTTTAAATGAAACACCTTGTCCATAACCAATGATTAAAATTAAGACCAAACAAAAAGCTGAGTAATAAGTACTCGTGAGTAACGTCTGTTTCGAAAAGAGAAATGCAGAGTATACAACATAAAAATAATACAATACGTATAAGGTCGGTGATTTAATTAAATCGGCAGCAACTGTACTCCCACCCATCAGTCCAGATGCAGTCACTGCAAATAATACGGTGATATCCAAAACAATGAATAATTTCGGGAAAAATGCATTGAGTTTGCCAATTTTAAATAAATATGCCTGCAATCCTCCGTAGAGAAACATACATGTGATTCCTACCAAATAACTTGTTGTTTGAAGGGTTGTAGACGTTTTGAACGATCCTAAAGTCGCGATAATATAGAATCCAGCGAGTAAAAACCTCACTCGATTAACATAAACTGGACCTAACTCTAACCAATTTTTTTTCATTTGAATCGATTCTAAGGATCTTTTCGACATAGGATGATCCTTTAAGATTCAAAGTGATTGGAAAGTGATTTTCTTTTTTTAGTGAATGGAAATAGAAACTCAGTTGACAAATTTTAGTTTAATATTAAACTATTTAATATGGAAACAACGAACCCGATCAAAACCAACATTCAAAAAAAATTCTACCCTGCCTCTGAACGAGGGCATGTCAATTTTGGTTGGTTGGACAGCCACCATTCCTTCAGCTTTGGCCATTGGTACCACCCAGACAAAACCAATTTTGGTGCACTTCGTGTACTAAATGATGATATCGTAGAACCTAGTATGGGATTTGGAACTCACCCCCACCAAAATATGGAGATTATTTCCATCCCCCTCTTTGGAGAACTAGCTCATAAAGATAGTACAGGTACGAATGGTGTCATCAAAACCGGAGATGTACAAATCATGTCTGCGGGCTCTGGGATCCAACATTCCGAATTCAATCATAGCTCAGACAAAAAGGTCAATTTTTTGCAAATCTGGATCTTACCGAAGGTTACTAATATCCAACCTAGGTATGACCAAAAAACATTTCCAGAAGCTGGTCGTTTGAACCGGTTCCAAACTGTCGTTTCCCCAATTGATGAAGAAGCTGTATGGATCAACCAAGACGCATACTTTTCTCTCGCAACTTTGGAACCTGGCAAAACCCTTTCTTACAAGGTACATGCTCCTAACCAAGGGATTTATGTATTCCTCATCCAAGGGAAAATTTCCACGGAAAGCACAACCTTAGAACGTAGAGATGCAGTGGGACTTTGGGGAGCGGGTGAATACCAGATCCAAGCAGATGTTAAATCAGAATTACTCGTCATAGAAATTCCAATGAAATAGAAAAAGGTATCCTTGGAAACGAATTCGGAAAGGAACTCTGGCTATCCAAATCAGTCAGTTTTCCTGTCCAATCCCGAGATCCCCTACACCTATTCTGTGTTTTTTACATTGAATGTAATTTGAATCAAAGATTGGACCATTTGGCCCTTCTTCTCTCCTTATCGAATCCCTAAATTGCAAACTTTTGAACCCAAAACAGGGTACATTTTTTCAATCATACGCATTTTTTTTCGTGTATTTTTATTCGCGAATTATTTTTATGTATATTTAGAACTTCCAAGTTGGATTGGAAGCACTAAGGAGAATTTCAATGAAAGGTAGCAAGTTCCTCATCAGTTTTCTGATTTTATCGATTTCGACTCAGGTAGTGGCGCAAACAAACAGTGCCGGTATTTCAGCAAAAGACGCATTACAAAAATTGGTAGAAGGAAATTTACGATTTGTGCAAGGGAAATCAATTCGTCCCAACCAATCTGTAGATCGAATCAAGGAAGTGTCAAAAAAACAACATCCATTTGCGACCATCGTTGGATGTTCTGATTCAAGAGTTCCCAATGAAATCATTTTCGACCAAGGACTTGGTGATTTATTCATCTTAAGAACAGCAGGCCAAGTTTCAACTTACGCATCTTGGGGTTCGATTGAATTCTCTGTGGTAGTGTTGGGAGTCAATTTGATTGTTGTTCTCGGACATACGAGTTGTGGTGCTGTTGGTGCCGCCTGCAAAGCCGAAGATGTTCCAGGTCATATCATTGCACTAACTAATTCGATTAAACCCGCTGCAGAAAAAGTAAAAAATATGGAAGGTGATTATTTGGACAATGCAGTTAAAGCCAATGTTGCATACCAAGTTGTTTCCTTACGTAAACTAGACCCCATCCTTTCTAAATATTATAACAAAGGCCAATTACAAATCGTAGGTGCAGTTTACGATTTAGAAACTGGGAAAGTAAATTATCTTTCTGAAGAATACATCTCTACTATTACAAAATAGGTAACCAAGATGGACATATTACATGCATTAGTTGCAAATTTACAAACACCAATGTTCCTAGCATTTTTGCTAGGAATCATTGCAACCATCATCAAAAGTGATTTAAAATTTCCAGATGGTATGTATTCAGGTTTAACTATCTATCTTTTATTCGCTATCGGGCTTAAAGGAGGAGTTAAATTAAGTAACACAACCTTGGTAGAATTTTATAAACCAGCTATGGCAGCATTGATATTGTGTATATCAATCCCGCTCATAGCCTATGGAATACTTACCAAATTCGGGAAATACGATAAAGCAAATGCTGCTGCTCTAGCCGCGCACTACGGATCTGTTTCTGCTGTAACTTTCAGTGAAGCACTCGCATTTTTGGATTCATTGCAGATTACCTATGAAGGTTTTATGCCAAGTATGCTTGCTATTATGGAAATCCCAGCAATCCTTGTAGCTTTATTACTTGTAAAAATGAATCCAACTGATAAGTCTGATGAATCTTCTTGGGGAAAAATTTTACACGAACTTCTAACTGGAAAAGGAACCTTGTTACTATTAGGTGGCCTTATCATTGGAATGATCTCAGGAAAAAAAGGTCATGAACAATTTGCTCCCCTATTTGAAGCACCATTCCGAGGAATGTTAATTTTATTCTTATTGGAAGTTGGAATTGTAACAGGAAGGAGACTTACAGATCTTAAGAAAGCTGGTGTTTTCTTAATTGGATTTGGAATTCTTTTTCCAATCGTTACAGCGATGTTTGGGTTGTATTTAGGTAAATTCATTGGATTATCCATGGGTGGAGCGATGGTTCTTGGGACACTCAGTGCAAGTGCATCCTATATTGCTGCACCTGCAGCAGTTAGAATAGCAATACCGGAAGCGAGTCCTGCCATTTACCTCACTGCATCTCTTGCCATCACCTTCCCTTTTAACCTATCAGTTGGATTACCATTCTATTTAACTGTTTCGAAATACCTTTATGGAGTTTAAAATGAAATTAGAAAAAGCAAAACTCATCACCATCATTGCTGATGAAGCTCTCCAAGATCGATTAGTGTCTGAACTTAAATCTCTGAACGTCAAAGGATATACGATCAGTGAAGCCAAAGGAGAGGGAATTAATCATGAGCATCTAACTTCTTGGGAAGGAAAAAACATAAGATTAGAATCCTTAGTCTCGGAAGGTAAAGCCCTAAAGATATTTCAAATTATATCGGATAAATATTTAGAAAAATATCCTATGGTGATCTTTATGAATGATGTAGAAGTAATTCGAAAAGAAAGATTTAACTAAAAATTTAAAAAGTATGACCAATGTCTAAATAAAATAATTGGTCTTCACGTGAAAAGGCATAGTCCATTAGGATTACGGTAGCTTGGTCCCAAACCAACCGTAATCCTAATCCACGTGAATGTTTATAATCCATTGTGCTTACCTGTTTGATTTTATCCCAAACTCGACCTACATCGTAAAATGGGACAATACTCAATTGGAAAAACTGATCCCACAATGAAAAACTTCCAACCCGATACCTTAGTTCTATATTGTAAAAACCAATCACAGGTCCTACAAAACGTTCCTGCCTATAACCACGTAATGTATTCTGTCCACCCAATGCTCCCATAGGACCATCGATGGAAAATAAATATCGATATTCAAAAAAAGGAACTTCACCTTCTATCTTAGTTAATGCTGCACGTTGTGCGATAACAAACTCTTCAAATAATTTAGGGAATGGTTGGTAAAAATTTTTAATTTGTCCAAAATGCCTTAAGTAATTAAAATCCGAGCCTATCGATCTTTCAGCTTTATTGACATTGTATTCAATGAGCCAACCTCTATCTGGATCAGGTTCGTAATCTCTTGTATCAAAAGCAATTCCGCCCCTCACGTAGTTTAAATTTCCACCATGTACACCTATGATTTTCCCAGCGTTTGAATCTTCTGTTAATTTTGAAGAATCTTCAATTGCCGGCACTGTAACTCCGGTTAGTGGTTCCTTAGCATCAACCGAATTTCCGTCATACCGCCTAACAATATTCTTCGAAAACTCTACTCCACCCCAAACTCTAAAAACTTGGAAAATTGTTTTATCAGCATTGAATTGACCATAAGTTGTTTCAAATTGGTAGTCATGATAATGTTGAGTTGAAGTTAATTCACGCCCCGGGCCTCTGTTCTTTGCATACGAATTGGCATTCTCAAAATCTGAATAGGTTGCGTTTCGAACGATTCTACTCCCATCTGCATTTCGATCTCTGAAATACAATGGTTGTAAACTCTCAGTCCCAACACCAAAATATTGGTTATAATAACTTGCATCGTGACCCACGTAGGATCGTAATCGGTAGGCTGTATCTAAAAAATAAGGAGCATCCCAAGCAAGATAATTATTTTCAGTACCACGATTGGTACGATATACACCGACGTTGAACATATGTTCGTATGGTGTATATTTAAAGGAGGAATCTTTTTTTGTGCCATTATAAAATACATTGGCTAAAAGACCAAGCCCGGAGCCATTTACTGCATCATTCCCAAAAAGAGGTAAACCAGTTGCATACCAGCCTTCCTTTTTATTGGCAAGTTCCTTTTCATCTAATTTTTTGAACTCACCTAACCATTCGGGAACATCAGAGTTTCTTTCTTCTGCATAAACTGAAATCGCGATAAACGTTGATAAACATACCAACCCCATCATCGAATTCCAAAATGACATGAACTTACTTTACTTCGCGGACTTGAATCGTTTCGACTCGATCGTCTCCGGCAATGATGTCGGATAAAATCACTACCTTTTCTCCTGTTTGCAAATAACCATTATTCACTAAAGTTTGAATGGCTAAATTAATCGTTTTTTCTGGATCAGAAGAAAAATCAACTCGGTAAGGAATAACTCCGCGCGTCAACCAAAGTTTTCGCCTAACAGATGTCATATTAGTAAATGCGTGAACAATCGGATACCTTGGGTGAAAGGATGCCAAATTATTTGCAGTGATTCCACGTCTAGTGATGGCAATGATTGCATGAGCTTGCATCGAATCTGCTAAATTAGCGGCCGATCTTGCCATTTCTTCCTTTTGGTCTTTAGGTTTTCTTTGTGCAGCAAGACCTAAGTTAATCGACATTTCCATTCGACGTGCAATTTTATCCAACATTTCAACACAACGAACCGGGTATTTTCCCATTGCCGTTTCCCCGGAAAGCATAATGGCATCAGCTTCCTCGTAAACTGCATTCGCAACGTCAGTGACTTCCGCTCTAGTAGGAGAAGGATTGTGGATCATTGATTCAAGTAAGTGAGTGGCAACGATCACTCGTTTCCCTTCTTCTTGGCATCGTTTGACAATCCGTCGTTGTACGATTGGGAGTTCTTCAATTTCAATTTCAACACCCAAATCTCCACGAGCTACCATGATTCCATCAGAGGTTTTGATGATCTCATCTAAGTTTTTGAGACCTTCTTGGTCTTCAATTTTGGCTATGATTTGTGCATGGTGTTTTTTTTCATCGATGATCTCTCTTAGTTGCAAGACATCTTCTTTTGATCGCACAAACGAAAGGGCCACAAAATCAATATCCTCTTCTAAACCAAACAGAATATCCTTTTGGTCCTTCGGTGTGATCGAAGGAATGTTTACTCGAATTCCAGGTAAATTGATATGTTTTCTGGAACCTAGTTTTCCGCCGTCTAACACAGTACAAATTAGTTCATTTTCTCTGATTTCTTGGACAGCGAGGTTAATCAAACCGTTATCAACTGTGACCTTATCACCTACTTTTAAATCTTTTACGATATCACGGTAGTTTACAAAAACACTCTGCGCTTCCGCTTCCATACCAGGTATGATATGAAATGTAAACGTTTCTCCTACCTTTAGGTGTAAGTCATTTTGTACATCCCCAGTTCGAATTTCTGGCCCTTGTGTATCCAGTAGAATCGAAATTGGATGTTTGTGTAATTCATCCTTGTTTAAAGATTTTATGATTCGAATGATCTTACGGTGAAATTCATGGTCACCATGACTCATGTTGATCCTTGCGATATTCATCCCTGCCAAAGCTAAACTTCGGATCATTTCTTTGGATGCTGTCGCAGGCCCGATAGTGCATACGATCTTTGTTTTTCTTGCTCTTAGTTGTTCAATTGCTGGCATAATCTTATGGTTTTAGTTTGGGTAAAATTCGGTTTAAAAAATCTAACTGCGATTCCGCAAGGTCGAATTTTTCTTGGTTTGGGAACTTATCATTTCTTTGGCGTTCACTTTCAGCAGAAACTTTATCAAATAGTTTTTTGCCATGTCGTTTCAAATACCCAGTTGAAATCAAAATGGGCCAAGGAAACTTTTCTCTTTGGTTACGGATTGGAAAACTATAGATTTCTTTTCCGCCAAATTTTTTTAAGAAAAAGATCAAATTTTCTTCAGTAAACTTTCCATTGAGTTTGGATAAAACATACTCACGATCAGGATACACACCGAACTCCCACGCTTCATCCAAGATACGAACAATGGATTCAATGGATTCTTTCCATTTTTTTTCTTCTTCAGGGCTACCTTGTTTTACTGGTTCTATATCTTCATCATCGTCTTGTGAATTGTTAGAAGAATTGGTTTGTGAATGACTTTGTTTCGATTTTCGTTCTGCGTCTTTTTCTGCTTCTTCTCTTTCTTTCAACCTAGTTTTGACAAGTTTTTCTTTTTCTTGTGATATCTTTTTAACTTTTTGGCTCGCCAAATCTTTTGTGAGTTGTTGTTGGAGTCTTGCTTTGATGGGAGGAATTTCGAATTTATGGACAGTCATATTACCCATAATCATCCTCCATAACCTTGTAAAAAATGGCAAAAATTGAAACAAACTTTGAGCTTCAATTTCTTCTAAAAGTCTTTTTGGACTTTCATCATTCAAATGAAGTGTCACGTTCATTTGATTCAGTACACGGATTTCTAAATCAGAATGTTTGATTTGGAAGGTTCGCTTTGCTGATTCAATCGCCTGAGGGATACAAGATTTATGTAAAATAAATTCATTGAACACTCGTTTGTCTGCATATTCAGTATATAACACTTCTGGCTGTGATAATAACATGGAACGAAACTCATCAGTAAGTGGTTCCCCGCTCACACGTAGTAAGTTTACCTCAACTATCCTACCTGCTTCAGCAAGAAATGCCATTAGATCTTCAATTTGTTGTTTTCGTTTTTGTTTTTCTTCTTTTTCTCGATCTTTTTCTATGATTTCATTTAACACCAAACACTCTTCCATCAGAGTTTTTTGGTCACCATAAGATTCATTCATATATCCTTTGATTTCGGTTAATATGTTTTTAGGTGAATTCCAAGAATCTTCAGTGATCTCACCCATCACACCCAAATTTTTTAACGCAGGATAAATGGTATTTTTTGCATAATCCACATAGGCATCATAGCGATCCGAAATTTCGGAAGGTCGATTGTATAAAAATACACTTTTGTTAGCAGGCCTCGAAGCAGAGTCGTTTCGAAAGAAAAATAAAATTTTATCATCTACCAATTGTTTGAGAATTGGTTTGAGGTGGATGACAATCGTTGCATCCTTTTGTACCTTTGTTTTGTCATACGGGCATTGGAACAAATTTCCTAATTCTGTAGAAGCATAAGTATCAAAAAGGCGATTGGCATCAACAGCTGCTTTGATGACTTTCCGCATTTTTTCTTTACCAACATACTTTCGTTTCTCATTGAACCATCCCTTGATCGCAGAAGTTGAAAGTTCGTTTAAACCAAGTGCGTATCGGAAAGCCGTTCCGCCATCAGAAGTTGTCGGTCTTGCAAAAACTGTATTGTGTTTGATGTAGGTTTTAGGATTTTCTGGATCCCCTGGTTCATTGGGATGAAATTCTAATACATTTAATTTTTTGATGATTGCAGGGTTTTGTTTATAACTGAGATCAATTACATAATTTTCTGTGCGATCTCTGTCAATGGAACTATCCCGTTCAATCTGTTCGACATTCGGCAAAACTTTGTTTTGTAAAAATTTATCTGTCCATTCAAAGATAACAAGTAGAACTTTATAGATCCCCTTGTAAGAAAAATCTCCACGAGAATCCATAGCCTGCACCTTTTGGAGGCAGGCCGTGTAGTCCATGACTTTTAATTCTGGGAGATTTGGATCCAACATGTCGGTAGTGAGTCCTTACTTAAAATATCCTTTTTTATACAATAACTCAGCATTCAAGATAGCAGCACCAGCGGCACCTCGAATCGTGTTATGCGAAAGAACTACCCATTTCCAGTCCAAGATTGAATCTTCTCGTAACCTTCCCACAACAGTTGTCATTCCCTTTCCTGTGTCCAAATCGAGACGAGGTTGAGGGCGGTCGTTTTCTTCGCGGTAAAGAATAGCGGGGTTCGGTGCAAACGGCAATCCCAATTTCTGTGGTTCCCCTTGAAAATCTGCCCAAACCTTTAAAATCTCTTCTTTTTTTGGTTTTTTATCAAAGGATACAGAAACACAAACAGTGTGCCCATCAAATACAGGAACTCGGTTACAATGAGCAGAGATTTTAAAGTCTGCTGATTTAATGACACCACCTTCCACAGTCCCCAAACATTTTTGAGGTTCCACTTCCGCCTTGTCTTCTTCTCCACCGATATAAGGCACAACGTTTCCAAGGATGTCCATGGTTGGAACACCAGGGTAACCTGCACCTGAAATGGCCTGCATTGAAAATAACATAACAGACTTTAATCCAAATGCATCCATGAGTGGTTTAAGTGAGATCGTCACTCCCATTATTGTACAATTGGAATTTGTGATGATTTTCCCTTTTGTTTTTTGTGCAGAAAGAACATCCAAATGATGTGAGTTAACTTCTGCAGAAAGGATGGGAACATTTGGGTCCATACGATGGTTTTTGGAATTGGATAATACCATCACTCCAGCTTCCGCATAAGCAGTCTCCACTTCTCCTGCAATGGATGCGTCTAGACCACTAAACACAAGTTGTACGCCTTTTGTTACATTTGGATCTGGTAATGAAATGATAATGTCTTTTGCATAAGAAGGAATGTCAGAAGAAATCTTCCAACGAGACTTCATCACGTCACCATAAGTTTGGCCCGCACTTTTTTCAGAAGCTGCTAAATGAGTCACCGTAAAATAAGGGTGATCCTCCAAAAGTTGAATGAATCTTTGACCGACGGATCCTGTTGCTCCCAGGACTCCAACTTTGATTTTTTCCATAATTTTCCTTATCTAATGTAAGGATTGAAAAACATGTTATTTCGGAAAGAGATTTCCAATTCTTTCCGCATAAATCGAATTCATTTGTTCCATTCCTGCATAAGTGAAGTGATGAAAATCGGAAAACCCTTGCATTGGGAGTAAGCCGTGGATGTCCCAAAAATGTACGGAACCCGAATCCAAAGATTTCAGAAAAAGCAAATGGTCCCGATACCAGTCCGAATTCTCATACCAATTGAGAGAGATTGGATTTTCTGGGTTATTGATGAGCAAAAACGGGATATTTCGATTTCGAAAATGGTCTGCGATTTTTTGCAGGTAATGAAAATGAAAAAAAGGTCGGAATTTTTCGTTTCGGATTCTTTCTTTGGCAAGTTTTAATGCGACTAAATAACCAATTCCAGGTCGTTTATCCAAACCTTCTAACAATCGATAGTAAAAATAACGAGTATAAGTCTTATCATCCATCCCCTGATAACGATAGTCTTCCGTACGTGGTTCCCGAGTGTATTGGACACCTGACTTTGCCACTTCTAGACCAAATGTCTGTTCCAATCGGACACCCATGGGGTCATAATGATAATCCAAATAAGCTCCAGTAGCTTCATGTGCATACCACACTCGTTCCAATGTCGCAGTGATTTGTTTGTTTTCCCTAAAGAAAATTGGATCCAAACGAACCTTCGTCCATCTAGGATCTTTTAGGATCACGACTTGGTTTGTATCGCCGTTCGAAAAGGTAAGTTTACAAGTGGAACCAGCAAGCAAATAGGGAGTGACTTCCAACCAAATCCCTTTTTCTTCCATTTTATGTGTTGGGAAAAAACTAAATTGTTTCCCTGTCCAACCAAGTCCATTGACTCCTTCTGGAATGCTGACACCCATATAAGAATGATAACTTGTATTTCGACCAAATCGGTGTTGGAGTAGGTTTTGTATGTTTTGTTCGAAAATGTCTTTGTACCGGTAAAAAGTGAAACCGGAAGAAACAATGTAGCGAGAAAAAGTTTCCGTATCCATCTCCGAGCCCACTTCCATCAGAGTTTCCCAAGGAAAAACCCATAATGATTGAGGTGCTTCTCCAAATGTAAGTGCATCTCGTATCATTAAAGATTCATCAACTGAATCATTCCTTCCTTCTGGAAACAAAACATACGTTCGGTGGAGGCGATAATCAATAAAATTAACGGGGTAAACGACTAAGTCTGGTTCCAAAGGTGTAAGCCAATTGAGAAGTAAATACACATATAGAGGACTATTGCCCGCATACGCTAAATAAAAAACATCTACATCTAATGAAAATTTATCCTTTAAGGTTTTTTCCAAGGACCGTGCATCAATGGAATAATAGGCAACCGAACTTCCGACAATGATGATCCGTTTTTTAATTTTGGGAAGAGAACGTATCCTTTCATATTCGTATAAAAAATTGAAAAAATGATTTGTATTCCAAGGAGATTCATTTGGCAAAAGGAATTGGATTTTGCGGAAAAACAAAGTATCTATCCCGAACAAAAAGACAATCAGACATGTAAGGAAAAATATCCGTTTTTTCATCTTAATTCCTAAAATACAAAGTAAACAAACGGTTTACTTTCAGCAGAATACAATACGATCACAATCAAACTTAAAACTGCAACAAAAGCTAAAAATGCCAATTTTCCTAAGGAATTATGCATTTTTTCGAATTTTGCTAACAGTTGTTTGTTTTCCTTAAAAATGCGACTTCCAATCAAATGGCCAATCAATACCAACACAAAACAATAAACAAATTTCATTTCAAGAGTGTATGGTAACAAAAAACCCTCTTTTTTTGTAAAAATCCCCTGTAGGTAACACAGGGAATCAACCAAATTAGCACTTCGAAAGAATACCCACAAAAGACTTACCGCAAAAAAAGTGAAAACAACTTTGAATGGTTTCCAAGCAGGAAGTGTCATCAGAGAGTAACGTACTCCAATCCATCTTTCCACCACAAGTAAGATGCCATGCCCAGTCCCCCAAACTACAAAATTCCAAGAAGCACCATGCCAAAGACCACCAATGGCCATCACAAGAATAAGGTTCCGATAAGTAAAAAAGACTCCCATCCGGTTTCCACCAAGAGGAATGTATAGGTATTTTTTTAACCACTGGGATAAAGAAATATGCCAACGAGTCCAGAATTCTGAAAATCCACTCGATAGGTAAGGCATCCGAAAATTCTCAGGCAAATGGAATCCAAATAGAACTGCCGTGCCTTGGGCAATATCAGTGTACCCAGAAAAATCGCAGTATATCTGTAGGGAGTAGGAAAACATTCCCATCCAGAGAGCAGGCGATGACATTTTGTCTGGATGTGAAAAAACGATATCAGCTACCTCAGCCAGATGGTCAGCCAACACCATTTTCTTAAACAGACCGAGTAGAATTAAAAATGTCCCGAATAAAAAGGGGATCCGAAGGAAATGGAGTGGCCTCCTGATCTGTGGTAAAAAAGACTTTGCCGTGACAATGGGACCCGCTACTAACTGTGGGAAAAAACTGAGAAACAGAAGGTAGGATGAAAATTTCCTCTCCGGAACCAATTCCCCCTGGTAGACATCCACTACATAAGAAATCGACTGGAAGGTATAAAAGGAAATTCCAACGGGTAAGAGCCACTGGCTCCAAAAAGTCCCTGAACCCTGTGGAGATCCGATCATATTTGCCCAATTTTCAGCTATAAAATGCCCATATTTTAAGAATACCAGTAACCCAAGGCTATTTGCTAGAGAAAGTGACAAAAAGAAAAGGCGAAATCGGGCCGATTTGGCGCTGTGGATCGCTCGAGTCACAAGAAAGTCAACCAGAGCAATCCAAATGATTAATATTAAGTAATTTTTGTTCCAAAAACTGTAAAATAAAAGACTAATTATCAACAGATAAAAAACTTTAAATGATCTATATATTGATTTATTTTGTGCATTTATTTGACTAAATATGTGCAGCCAATTTGCAAGAAGATGCCATAGAACAATCGTGATTGCCAAAAACACACCAAATAGTGCCGAATTAAAGAGCATATAATGGCTTAATATTGTGCATTAAACATTGTATTTGCATTTTACTCCACAATTGGGGCATGTGCAAGTGACTTCTGCCTTTACGCGACGGCCTTTTGCACCTTCTACTTTCCCAACTGCCACAAATTCAAACACAACACCCTCTGGCACAAAGTGACCTGAGCCGTATTTGGCCGTACCTTCGATTACATTAGAGCAGGCGTGACATTTCACCCTTAACCGTATTGTTTCTGCCATACCAAGGAAAGATGAGGAGGAGTTGCCCCTCAGGCAACCAATATTCGCTTTTCTGCCAAATTTGCATGCAGATGAAATCGGGCTACACATGACATATTGGCAGCTTATTTGTTCTTTTTGGTGCAAAAAAAAGAAGGAATTTGGCCTGGGAACAAAGGTGGGGCCCAAGGGGGAAATGCCTCGCTCTGGGCAGATTTTTAGTCCTAAATGCCTATCTTTCGGCAATTGAGAATGTTTTATCTGATAAAATGGGTAATTTGCTTTTTGGATTCCTTTTCCTTTGGTCTGGAAAAACACGGCTAAGTTACGAAAGTTCACTTCAATATTTGGGCTAGAATGCGGACAAAAGTTTCCCTCTGGCCGATTTGTTCATCGCCTCTCCTTTACTAGGAAATGACCGAATTTGGTCACCAAACCTTCAGGGGAAGCTTGTAATCATAAAGGGGCGGAAAGGAAAGGAAAGGAAACAATCCCATAAGAGCTGAAAACGAAGGAGTGACTGACGAGTTTCCGGCAGCAAATTCAAAATATGGAATTGCCGTAGTACGGGCTGGCGAAACCGAGTCACCCCTTCCAAAAGGCCGCCCACTCGAGGACACTCGATGCCGAAAGTTGGTCCCTCGGGATGCTCTGCCCCGATTCGTATGCCGAACTTCGGGCAATTCGACTCAGCAGATTCCACCGAATTTAAATGCCTAAATATAGGCAATTTTTCTTGGTTCCAACAACCCTTTTGCTTTCAAACGGGAATTCCTGTGACTGTGAGCCGTTAAGACGTAGATTTCGGCTATATTTGCCTAATTTTAGGCAAATATTCTTTCCCCAGGGTGTCGCCCAGGACTGTGCTTGTTTTTGTCAATTTTGGCATTTTCTCCCTGTAGTGAGCACAGGGACGGAAAGGCAACGGAAACCACGCGTAAGATGGTGGTCTCATGAGGGATCTTGGTTTGGATTATTTTTTAGATTTAGAGGTGGTGGTTTTAGCTTTTTTTACAGCAAACGAAGGTTTTGAACCAGAAGAGTCAGATCGTTTGTTTTTTGCGCTTGTACTGGTTTTAGAGGAAACCTTTGATTCCTTTTGATTCCCGCGAGAATTACCAGATCCTCCTGTGCCATTTTCTTCATTGGAGAGAATGTCACTGGGCATTCGGCCATTCCGTTTGACCATGTAGATGAAATGTCGGACGTATTGAGTGTATGGCTCAGGAATTGTCTTTGGATCGAATTCTTTTGGTTCTTGGAGGAGTTGGTTGACGTGAGCCAATGGGAGGTCGTCCTTACTGGTTGCCATGAGAATCTCCAATCGCTTGCAGATCTCAGAGTCATTGACCTCAGTAGACAATTTTCGCATGGCGTTGAGAAATTTTTGGAAGGCAACTCGCTTCGGTTGAGACATATCCCCAGAAAACCAAAAAGTCCTGGGCTGGCAATCGATTTTACAAGTAGATTCTCCGCTTCCCTCGATACTATTATACTGTTTGCGAGTACAACTTGGCAATGAGCCGAACCCATCCCCTTTTCACCCGGAAGTGAAACATTTGCGAAGGAAATCTGATTGGATGTAAAAAACTGAATCGATTGTTTTTCCACTTGGGCATTTGGAATTTGGAAGAGATTTTGCCCTTCGCTTTGATTCGATGGAATGGCAATCTCTTGGTTTGGACTTACCTCAACTTCACTGATCACACCTTCCCTTAGTTCAATGGCAGGAACAAGTGGATCGTTTAAGAGGACAACTGGTTCCTCCCATTCATTCGCAGATAAAGATCCTTGGGAAAAAACGGCTATCACCAGAGCACAAAAAAACGGCGCAGTTTTGTGCAATTTTTGTGCCAACTTTTCTGTTATTCCCAAGAAATCCATATGAATATCCATAGTTTTCCCTGAAATTCGAGAAAAATAAAGCATTTTTTAGTGTTTTTTCTTATTTTTTATAGAGGGATGCACGGACCCTGAGTTTCCATTCCCACAAAACAATTTCGTGTTCTAGGTCTTTGGCCGAGTCTTGTTCTTTGGCTAAGAGGGCATAAATCATATGTGAAATGTCTTTTGAAAATCCACCATCCAATTCTTTTTCGAAAGCTTCCACTTGGAATTCCAGAATTAAGACTGCCAATCGAAAAGCTTCGTTCATGGCAATGAGTTGGGGTTTGACTGTGTCTAGTTCGGGTTTCTTATATTCATTTTTGATCATCACATCCAAAAAGGTTCGGATGAACATAACGTCGTCAGAAGACAAATGGAAATCGAGGAGGAGTTGTTTTACTTTATCTAACTCCATAGCACGGAGGTGGATCCTAGCTAAAAAAACTGGGTTCTCACTATATGTGTTTAGGTTTTGGTTTTTGGCAACATCTGTCGCACGAACCTTATCATAATCCACCACTCCCTTGTCTTTTGATTCTTCGGTTTTTGGAGACAGGGATTCTGCGGAAGTATTAATCCTTTTTTTGATCACTAGGATGTTCATACTCGGGTATCGGATTTTGAATGAGACCATGTCCGATCTGGGGATTTCTTCATCGACAACCAAAAATTGTGCCTGCTCCCCCCGCTCCCAAGCTGCCATCAAATCTTCTTTGTTTTTATAGTGATAAATGACAACGGGTAAAACATCACTCTGGCTTCCCGTACCCAGATAAATGGTTTTGATCTCATTGGAGAAACCATGTTGGTATGGAATGACCATCTTTCCCGCTTTTACGTTGACGAAGGAAAGTTCCCCCAAATGAAAATGGGAAACGTCAAAATCATCCCCAAAAAAACCCACTCTCGGGACGTTGACAACGATGGAATTATTTTTGGCCCCTTTGGGAACCTCGGGGCCTGATTCAGTAAAAACGACGTAAGTCAGTTTGGAAATCCGGACTTTTACGAGAAACCCTGCCGGAGTTTTCCGTTCTTCGTATACAGTATCATCCATCTTTACATCAAACCAAGTTGTTTCATTTTGTATTGGAGAGACCCTCTCGAAATTCCTAATGCCTTTGCCATTCGGATTTGGTTTCCCGAAAAGATACGCATTGCCAAAAGAATCTTCTGCCTTTCTAAGGCTTCTATCCCTCGCCGCAAGTCTAAATCTTCTGCATCTGGAATCTCAATATCCATCCGGTTCCGGCCGACCAAAAGATCAGGGACATCTACCATTTTGGTACGACAAGTTAAAATTCCAGAAAGAATCGCACTCCTCAATTCGACGAAGTTTTCTTTATAATTTCGATTGAGAAGTTCCTCTTCTCCGGCCGGACTCAGAGTCAGATCGGAACGATTTTGATCGTGGCACAATTCTTGGAAAATGGACTCTATGATTTTGGAAAATGTAGGTTTTGGCAATTGGTTTAATGCCGGTAAATACACTGGATTTTTTCGTAACAATTGGACAAATTCGGGAAGGACTTCGCCACTTCCATTCGAATCTCCCAAGAGAAAAAGATTGCCTTGGAACCCAGATTTTGCCCACCAATCCGTAAGGATTTGTTGTTGGCCCAATGAAAAATGTTCTGGGTTCGTAAATACTAAACTCCCTAAATTTGACTCAGTTCCCCATTCCTGAAGGGCTTTTTCAAATTTCCCAAAATGATCAGGTACAGATTCTACAACGAGAAAGGGAGCACCCGAAAACTTGTTTTGGTGGATCCATTTTGCTAGACTTTTTTTCCCCGACCCGGGAGCTCCAAAAATCGAAACCAACCTCTCGGATCCGAACCTATGGACTGCTGATTCAAGATTGGGAATTTTGTCTCTGAAATAGAGATACGAAACATCAGAATCTTTTGGAGTCAGACGATGCATTTGGGGTTTATTGCCACTCCACTCTTTTCCAATTTTTTCTGCAAAAAGCGAAAGGAGAGCAAATAAAGAGAAGGATGTTTCTCCTTCAAATTCAACGAGAAGAAAACCAATACTTTCTTTTGCAACGATTCGGATGGACATTGCATTTGTTGTTTTTCCAAATAAAGGAAATTCTTTCCCAGAAAAGAAAACAGGTTCCCTGGAAGTCATGAGAGTCTCCCATTGTGCAGAACCTCGATTCAAAAACGAATAATAAAAACCATCTTCTCCGTATCCGAAACTGGCTGACTCATAAAAGGAATCTTCGTCTTCTGCTTTGAGAACCACAACTCCCGAGGCCAACCCAAACTCTGTACACAACTCTGCCCACAAAGAAGGAAGGATCGTTTCCATCCATTCTTTGCCTGTTTGGCTGGATGCAAACAAGGAAGCGGTATGAGGGGGCATGCTATGAAACTGTTTAAATTTAATCACTTTGTCAAGTACGTACCAATTTGAATGTCGGATGTCCGACAGAAACAGAAGAGATAGTTTTTGCTAATTTTTGGTATGTCGGATGTCCGACAATGAAGGTAGAAATGGACAAAAATCCCTTTTTTTGTTCCCTTTCAAAAATTCAATTGATCCCAAATTTTCGAATGGAAAGCATACCAATTGGGAAGGAAAAAGAGAGATAGATGATCACCATTGCAGTTGCAAATCAGAAAGGCGGAGAGGGTAAAACAACTACTTCTTTGAATCTTGCCATGGGATTGGCTCGCCGAAATCTCAAAACTTTACTGATCGATATGGACCCTCAGGCAAATTCTACTGGAATTTTTTTAAATCCTGAAACCGTCGAAAAGGACCTTGCCCACTTATTCCAAAATTCGGCAAATATGAAGGATATCATTGCCCCAGCATATAACGAGCATTTGTGGGTTGCTCCATCTAGCATGCGTTTAGCGGAAATGGAAACTGTTTCCGTGAACTCGGTAGAAGCACCTTATATCCTCAGAGACTCACTTTCCGGACTTAAGGATTTTGACTTTGTCATCATTGACTGCCCACCCTCCCTTTCGATTTTTACAGTCAACAGTCTGGTTGCTGCCAATTATGTACTGATCCCACTTCAGGCAGAAAAATTTTCGATGGATGGGATCATGGGATTACAACAAACCATTTCCTCGATCAAAAAAAGGATCAACCCTGACCTAGAAATTTTAGGCGCCCTCATCACCCAATTAAAACCCCAAACTTTATTAACGAAGACGATCTTACCTGTCCTCACAAAGTACTTCAGGATTTTTGAACATACGATTTCTGATGGAGTTGCAATTGGCGAAAGCCATTTGGCCAAAAAATCCGTCTACGATTACAATCGGTCATCCAGACAATCCCAAGAGTATGAAGGTTTTATCGAGGAGGTTTTAAGTGAGCTTAAAAAGTAAACGCCTAGGAACTCTCGCCGACATTTACCAGGCTGAAAATTTGGACGGGACCATTCGTACAATCCGTATGGACAGAATCCAACCTTCTGAATACCAACCGAGACAGGAACGAAAAAAAGGGATCGAAGAATTAGCCCAGACACTAAAAGCAGATGGCCTTTTACAACCCATCATCGTCTCCAAAGGGGAAAAAGAAGGCAGTTATAAAATCATTGCTGGAGAGAGACGATACCATGCTGCCAAATCCTTGGGATGGGCAGAGATTGAGTGTAAGATCTTAAACCGACCCGATAAAGAAATCTACAAACTTGCTGTCATCGAAAACCTGCAGAGAGAAAACTTATCACCCTATGAAGAAGTGGATGCCCTTCTGTTTTTAAAAAATTCCTACCAATATACGGACCAGGAGTTAGGTGACCTATTTGGAAAAAGCCGCAGTTACATGACGGAAGTCCTTTCGATTACTTCCATGTCCAAGGCCGATTTGGAGAAATGTAAAAAGAACGAAATTTACAATAAAAACCTTCTCGTGCAGGCAGCCCAAGCAGCCAAAAAAGGAAGTTTGGATGAATTTCTCACCCTGTATCACAAAGGTGCACTTAAGACCGTAAAAGATGCAAAAGACTTCAACAAACAAGTAAAAACGGGTGATGGGACAAATCAAAAATCCTCCCCTCTTTCTGGTTACAAAATCAGACGCACGAGTAGCGGGATCCAAATCCAATCCGAAGACGAAATTTTACTGGGAGACATTTATAAATTCATCAGAAAAGAACTCTCCAAAAAGTATGGTGACTCGGCATAACCCAAACAAGTACTTAGCAGTCAAGTACTTAGGAAAAAATTTTTTGGCCCGAATAGGGAAAAATACTGTACGAACTTGACAGTTACCAGAATCCGACAATAATGTGACATAATAAAACTTTTGAAAGGTTTGAGCAAACACCTTTTCTTGTGAGAAGGTGTGGGGGCATTCTATTGCCCTAACCCGATACATAAAAAAAATCCCCTGGTACACCAGGGGGTCGGGGTTTCCCGAAGGAATGTTGTTGGATGAGACATAATTAACATTATGTCAGATAATGTCAACTCCTTCGAATTATTTGCTTAAATTTAGTTTGATTTTTGCAGAAATCGGAGGAGCTTCCTTGAGCGACCAGCGACATCCCTATATCCGCCTGATGACCGACATCATCGATTCTGGTGTCTGGGCAGGGTTATCCCATGCTGCAAAGACGTTGTATCCTGTGCTTTTAAAATTCAGTGACTACAACTTCAAACCTGTTTGGCCAAACACAGAAACCCTGATGCGCCTAACAGGATTCAAAACTAAAAAATCCATCGTGACTGCCAAAAAAGAATTAACACAAGCAGGCCTACTCTACCAAGTTCCAGGTAGTGGAAGGACATCCACAAGATACCATTTTTCTTTCCACTATGAGGGTTCCAGAATTACCCCTCTGGGAGATATGTCGATACACCCCAGAGGGACCGAGCCAGGGACCGCTGAGGGAGTCATTTTACCCACAAAGGGGGTTACAGCTGGATCCCCTAACCATATTAATATAACTATATCCAATACAAACCATGTACCAGAAGCAAAGGACCCTAGCGAAAGTAAGAGAGATGCAAAAGAAGGGAAAAAAGACTTTGAAACACTTGTCGATTTGTTTGGTCCTGACATTGCTTTAGAAGCATATCGTAAAGCTGTGGACCTTCATATGGAATCGAATGTTTCGTATGTACAAACTCTTTGCAGGGAATTGGTGAGTGCCCATCGAAAGGAAGTGCTTAATTCTGGGCATGATTCAGGAAAAGAACCCTCCCTACCCCACCCAGCCTCTTGGTCTGGGTTTTTGGCATGGGCTTCGAAGGAATTGACAGAATCATCCTATCGGCAGTTGGAAAAAATCCAGGTGACTACTGATGGAAACGTAATCATCGTTTCCTCTCCGATTCTTGGTCATTTACGCCAAATCATCCAAATGTATTTTACAGAACGGGTGAAACCAGTAGTTCTCGTAGTGTTTACAGAAAAAGAAGAAGGTTCACGTGTCGGTGAAATTCGATAGACTGAATAGAAAAACGGTATTTTTTGGAAGGAATCATAACTGAAAAAGCGCATGAAAGATCATTTAATTCGCACAAGCCACCCCTACTCTTTGCCCATCCAATCGGTTTCCACAACGGGAACGTATGAAATCAAAAATAATGAGTTTTTGTCATTTTTTGAAGAAAAGGAACAATCCTCTCTCTCCTCGATCATTTTCCAATTTGACGATGTTGTTTTTTTTAATGGGATCGAGTTATTGCCAGGGAAAGATGGATTGGATTTTTTCCCAGATTCATTCCGTTTTGAGTTATCCCATGATGGTAAGTATTGGGAACCCATCTTACAAGAGTCATCCTTTCGCAAATCATTCAAAACTTCCGCTAAATGGTTATTTTCATTAACAAGCGCTCGTTATGTGAAGTTTATTTCAAAAATTTCAAGAAAAGCAAGTAACGGGAAAAATCGGATTAGTTTTGGTCCATTAAAAATCTTAATCAGTGGCGTTCAGTCAATTCAAGTTAGTTCTGAGTTAGATAGACTCTATGTGAAAGAAAATTTATTCGATACAAGGCCTGATTATGGATGGTCTTCTAAGAAAAAGGAAGAACCTGCTGATGAATATGTGATTTTGGATATGGGATCAGTCAACCGGATTGAAGAATTTCGGATGTTAACGAAAAACGATGCCATCACCAATTTCCCTGAAAGGTTCATTGTTTATTACAGTGAAGATGATCTAACTTGGCATCAGTTACATGAAGAAAATTATTTTTTATCAGAGCCAGGAACTTGGTACAAGTGGCGTTTTCCACCAGTCAATTTACGATTTTTAAAAATTGTTTTTATCGATGAAAAACAAGCTAACAAAAAAGAATACACCACCGAAGTCATAGAAATCGAATTGTATTCCAGTGCAGATAAAAAGGAATCAGGTGGTCCAACCAGAGAACCACTTCCCTATGCTTCTGTTTTAAGATCAGGAATCATTCGGCTCGCAGTTGATGGTGAAGTAAAAGAAGGTGTTGTCGTCCAATCTAATGATCGAAGGTTAAGAGACGCAACAACCGAATACCGTGGGATTGTGGAACTTGCATCTGACGGGGAAGAAAAACCAGGTGTTGTTGTCCAAGGGAATGATAAACGCCTAAAAATCGCCTCCGAACTCACTCATGGTCTCGTGAGACTTGCAAGGAGTGGTGAAGCAAGGCCGGGTCTTGTCGTTCAATCGGATGATGAGAGGTTACGAAATGCTTCTACAGATCACCCCGGAATCGTAGAACTTGCATTAGATGGCGAAACACGCCCAGGTGTTGCCGTCCAAGGTAATGATTCTCGATTAAAAATTGCGACAAAAAAATCGGTAGGACTTGTTCAACTAGCAGAAGCTGGTGAAACTGCGATTGATAAAGTGGTTACAGGAGATGACCCTAGATTAAAGGATGCTACAACTACTGCAAAAGGGATTGTACAGTTAGCGCCGAATGGTGGAGAGGAATCAAATACCGTTGTCCAAGGAAATGATAAACGTCTAAAACTTGCCAATACGGAAGCACATGGAATTGTCCAACTTGCACATTCAGGTGAAAATAAAGCTGGTGTTGTTGTCCAAGGAAACGATAAACGTCTCGCCAAAGCAGGGTTTGACGATGCAGGTATAGTTGTGTTGGCCAATCATGGGGAAGCAGTACCTGGAAAGGTTGTTTTGTCAGATGATCCAAGATTGTCAGATAAAAGAGAACCAAAACCACATACACATCCATACGCTGAAAAAGAACATGATATTAACTCACATACTGGATTATTAAAGATTACAGGTGAAGCTGAATCTATCTCCAAAGGATTTGTTCCACCACAATCAAGTGATGCGATCATTTACGGAAAAAATACGAAGAATGGTACAGGGCTTGTGGGAGTTTCTTCTGGTTCGGGTGTTGTTGGCTTTGGAGATTCTATCGGAGTTTACGGGATATCCAAAGGGAAAGAAACTACTCGGTCAGCTGGAATTTTAGGTGCCGGCACAACGTCACCCGGTGGTCGGTTTGTTTCACAGTCTGAGTTTGCCATTGTTGTTGATGGGAAAGGAATTCCTGAATATGAATTGATTGGTTCCGGGAAAGCAATTTATGCTAATGGAGAATCGGTTTTTGAAGGGAACCTTCGCATAACGAAGGACGGTGGCGAAGAATGTATTGCTCGTTATTTTAGACTCGATGGGAAGGATGTAATCACTTCCGGTGATTTACTTGTGGCAACCGAGGAAACGGGAGTACTCGGAAGGAGCAAACACCCCTACTCTACCAATGTGATTGGTGTCGCGGTTGCAAATGCTAATGTTGTTTTTGGTAAAAAAGAAAAAGGCGTAGAATACGTGTTAGTGGCATTACTTGGAATGGCAAAACTTCATGTGGATGCAACACAAGTGCCCATTTACCCTGGAGATCTTTTGGTTTCGGGACTCACTTCTGGTCATGCGATCAAAGCGGATCCTTCCAAATTAAAACCAGGTATGTTGGTAGCAAAGGCAATGGAAGCATGTAAACGAGATAAAGGTCATATCCTTTGCCTCTTAACTTTCTCCTAAAAACAGCGATAGATTTGAGGTAGGTTTATTGATAAATCCTGCCTCAATCGCCCTTTGGAAAAGATAAGTTACAGCATCGTGTCCTTCTTTTCCCAGTGATTTTGTAAATTCGTTTACATATAAATTGATATGAGCCTTGATCACGGAATCTTCTTTATTCTGAGAGTTTTCCTTGATGTAATCCATCATTTCTTTTGGTTCTTGGTAAGCATCTCTTAGGCTTTTTTGAAGTTCCGATTGGAATTTGAGTGCTTCTTCTCTTGGGATGTCCCTTCTGATGGCAATAGCACCTAGAGGAATTGGGTATCCTGTAGATGATTCCCACCATTCTCCAAGATCAACCACCTTTTCTAGTCCTCTTTCTTCGTATGTAAACCTTTCTTCGTGAATGATCACTCCTAAAGTATTTTCTTCCGTTAAAAGTTTTGGAATGATTTCATCATAACGAAGTGCGGTTGGTTTATGTGTGCCATTTGTATAAAGGGATAACAACAAATTGGCGGTAGTCAATTGTCCTGGGATATACAGAGATTTGCAATTTTCTAAGTTGGTGTTTGTATTTTTTTTTCTGACGAGAAGTGGGCCACAACCACGTCCTAAAGCAGAACCTGTTTCCAATAATATGTATTTATCAATGATGTGGAAAAAAGCAGCAAACGAAAGTTTGGTTACCGGGAATTTACCTTCAAATGCAAATTCATTTAAGTTTTCAACATCGTAAAGTTCTTCTTTGACTGGATAACCTGTGTTACGAATCAGGTGATAAAAGAGAAAAGTGTCATTTGGGCAAGGTGAATAAGCAAGTGAAATCATAATGCTAAAAAATATTCCTTTGTTGGTGTGATGAAAAAAATTCGAATTAGTAAAAAGAAAAACAAAGTAAGAGAGGTGCTAAGAAAGATTTTAAAACTTAGTTTTTTATTTACTCCTTCTAGAAGTAGACTGAAAGGTAAAATGAGTGTAAACATTCTGCTTAGATTATCAAAAGACCTCCAGTACCCCTCTTCTGCAATGGTTATGACAAATAAGCTTCCAAGGATAGGAACAAGTAAGTTTAGATCCTTTTGAAATGAGTTTCTGATAGATGAAATCGATATCATAATCATACTTAAAAACGAAACTAGGAAAAGTAGTTTGGGGAATTCCTTTAGTTTGAATTGAAATTGGTTATGGTCAAAAAAACTTTTTACAAATCCAAATAAAGGAACATCAGTCATATCTTTGAAACCAAGTGGGTTTGTCCCTAAATGATTTGGGGAGTTTTTCCATCCGAAATATAAAAAACCCAAAAACAAAATACCTGGTAAGGAAAACAGAATTACTTCTTTCCATCGTTTATGGTACATGGCTCCCAATACAATCGGAGCTAAAAATAAAACCCCCAGCTCTCTTGTGAAGACTGTGATCAGGAAAAATAGAAACGAAAGAGCTAAGTTATTTTTTGTATAAAAATAATAACTAATGATTGCTAAACTCACAAAAAAAGAATCAGCAACTAATAATAAATTGGAATTTAGGGAATAGGGAGAGAGGATATAAAACAAAACTAGCCATTTTGATTTTTCGGGAAGTAATTGGTATAAACAATAAACAGAAAATAAAAATGTCGAAAATAAAATCGCAAGGGTAATGATCGGATAATGTTCGCTACCTAATAAATGAGAAACATATCCAGAAATGAGAGATAATCCGATTCTATGGTAACGGAAATAATAACTATCTACAATTAAGTTCCAATCTGAATCGTTAAACAAATCTTTTGCGAGTAAGTAAAAAAATTGTCCATCATATCCGCCTGATTTATATACGACAAAATTTGGATCGACTAAGTTTGGATTGATTTCATAAAATCCTTCCCAAAGCCCAATTAATGCAGACAGTGAATGGTTGTAGGGAGATATTTTAAATTGAATGATCCCCACTACTCCCAAAATGAAAAAAAACATGATAATCCAGAGTTGCCGCGGTTTCACACTCCCATTTTGTAAAAATTAATAGATTTTGAAAGGAATTTCTCTGGAATTTTAACAAGATTCTGACAGTTTGTATCCAAAGTTGGGGCAAATGAAAGAAGTTCTCGTTACCATACAAACGGTGTATCAGTATTTGGAAAAATTGGGTCCAAAAAAGTCCTTTCAAATACTGAAAAATTTGGGATACGAAAAACTTCTTTCCCTTACTGGAAAAGTACCAAAAGAACGACTCATTGTTCTAACTCAAAAATTGAGTGAAGAAACAGTCGTTGAGTTAGTGAATCAAATCCCTGAAAAAATTTTGGTGGAGATGATTCGTGAAAATGATGATGATGATTTGGTTTATTTCATTCATTCGTTATCGATTGCAGATCTTGCCATTGTATCTAAAAGTATCCCTCCACATGATGTGGGACTATTGGCAAAAACATTAGGTCCCGAAGCAAGTGTTGAAGTTTTAAAATCACTCGGAATTCAAAAGTCGATCTCTTTGCTGAAAGAAATTCCTATGCGAGATTTTTTATGGTTAGTTGATAAAATTCAGCTACAACCAATCATACAATTGGTGAATGAACTCTCTGTGGCAGATTGTAAAAAATGGATCAAACAAAGAGGATTAGAAGAATTGCCGATCCTTCTCAAGTTTTTTGGAGTTTCGAATGTTTTGGAAATCTTTAAAAAATTGGGTATGAACCAGGCATTGGCAATGATGCAACTTTTGGGCACAAGGGAAATGATGGAATTGTCGGTTCTTTTGTCTAAAATGAATTTGGAGTTACAGAACATCCCTTCTAATTTAAATTCCAAACCCGTTGTTTCGGAAAAACAAAAAACAAAAATTCCGCCAAAGAAAAAAGCTGCACTTAAAAAGAAGAAGGTGGTTAAACGTTCCCATTGATGATTGGGAAGTGAATGGTGAATTTACTTCCCTCACCCATTGTGCTTTCAACGAATATTTCTCCAGACATCTTTTCTACTAGTGATTTAACAATGGAAAGTCCAAGACCTGTTCCACCAATTTTTTTATTATCAGTAGATGGGATTCGGAAAAATCGATCGAAGATTTGATTTTTGTAGTTGGGATCAATTCCAATTCCAGTGTCTTCTACTATAATTTCCACTTTCCCGTTGGCGTCGCGTAACGAGATTCCAATTTTCCCTTTGAAAGTGTATTTTAGCGCATTGACATATAAGTTTGTTATGATTTGCGAAAATTCGAATTTGATTCCACGAATCAAAAGACCTTTTTTCAAAGAAAGTTCCCATTCAATTGGTTTTCCTTTTGCAAGATGTGAATTCATATGAATGACATCTTCAATCACAGGAACTGGATCAAAAATTTCTATCACTTCAGCTTCTTTATCTTTTTCTCGCGAAGTTGTTAATTTTAGTAGGTTTTCGATTAGAAAACTAAGTCTTTTTGCGTTTTTATCGATAACTTCCAACATATTGATATGTTCTTTGTTGAATGGTAAAGATGAATCTGATTTAAAAAATTCCAAGTATCCGCGAATATTCGTCATCGGACTACGTAACTCGTGGCTTACATTTGAGATAAATTCATGTTGGAGTCTTTCTTGTTCTTTTCGTTCGGAGTTTGGCCGGAATTGAACTTGGTATCTCTTTTTTGGAGATAATAGTATGGAAGTAAAACTGATATCTACTTCCAGTTTGGAGCCATCTTTTACTAAAATTTCAACATCTGGAAGTGATAACATAGTATCAGAGGATAAATCGGATCCAAATCGTAATTGGTTGGATACTTGGTTTCCAATAATGATATCTTCGATATTCATTTTGGTGATATCACCTCTGGTATATCCAGTTAATGATCGGAATTGATTATTCGCTTCAAGGATACTCCCTGTATCAGCATCAACTAAAGCAATCGCTTCTCTTGAAAATTCAAATAGGTAACGGTATTTTTCTTCCGAGTATTGTAAGTCAACAGCGGATCTATCTAATTTTATTTCCAAAATCGATATTAAATTTTCTAATTCGGTGATTTCTTCTCTTTGTAACTCGATTTTGGCGTTAAAAGAATCTAACATTGAGTTAACGAGTACTTTGACTCTGTTGTCCAGTTGAAGTGTTTCGTCGGTATTGAGACGTGAGCTGTAATTTCCTTGTAGCATATCCAAAACTAATGAATTGACATCGACAATTAAGTGCCTTACTGCATTTAATTTTCGGTAATTGATTTGTGATGGTGCATGTAATTTCACATTAGTAGGTTCTTGGAAGCTAGATAATTTTCTGACATCGAAAACTTTTTTAGGTTCCAGTGCTGATAAAATTTCTTCAAAGTTTAGAGCAGCTTGTACTGCTTCTGGCTGGATGACCCTTCGAATTAAGCGAAAATAAACATCTTTTAGTAATGGGAAAAGAGTTGTTTCATCGCCGTGGTAAGAAAAAACTCCTTTTTGGATTAACGGATGTTCGGTGAGTAGGTTTTTTGTTTCTCCTACTCTTAAGTGTGGGTAAAAATGAGAAAGCTGTAGGTCTTCCCATAAATTACCATGATATTCTTTGTTTGCATTTTGAAGGAAATCGATGGCTTTTTTAACAGCCAACAATACTCCTGATACTTCTCTTCCAGTTTTTAATATGGCATCACCACTAAATGCGAGTAAGGTGGAAGGATAAATCGTGTCCTTTTTCAATATAGGAAGTTCTAAGTTATTGGCAAAGTCTTGGAAGTTTCGGAGGAAAGGACTTGAAAATGGATCAGATACAAGCCCTAAGCAGTTTGGTTTTAAGAATTCTTTTTCTTCTAAAAATCCTGGTGTGTCAATATAACGCACCTTTACCGGATTTTTAGGTGCATATTCTTCTAGGAATTTTTCTGCAAATAATCTTTCGATGGAATTGATATGGGGAACAGGAAGGATATAGGCTTTGTTTCTAGTTAAGTCTTCTGGTTTGAATTGAAATCTTGAATAAAAAGATAGAGGTGAATGGTATAGATAAATTCCTCTATAGATTCTTTTGAGTTTTGATTTTTTTAAAAAGCTGTCTTGTAAGTATGCAATGGTTGGTACTTCCCCTGCTTCCACTCGTCCCGCGTCCAATAAAGGTAAAATTGCTTTGTGGTGAGTATTGAGGTGAAGTGTAACTTTGACTCCAAATTCTTCGAAGTAACCTTTTTTGTAGGCAACCACGATGGGTAAGGAGCTGAGTCGACTTGTAATACAAATTTGGATCACTTGGCAACAATTCCATTGATAGGAATCGTTGCCAAATCTTTATGAGTGGAATTTACCCTAAGTCGAAAAAATCTCCTGAAGAAATTCTGTTGTCCTTTTTGTATACTCTGAGACTTCTTTTTCGTCCATTACTTTGGCAGACAGTAAAGATAAATCGTAAATGACACGCGCCAATTTTTTACCTTTCTCTGGGTTAACTCCCTCAAACGCCTGTAAGGCGGATTTTACGAGAGGTGATTTTGAGTTAACCATCAAAGTGTGAGACTTAAGCATTGATTTAGTGTCCTCTTTGTTAAACATAGAATTCATTTCCGTCATTCTGCGCATAAATTCAGGTAGTAAAATAACCCCTGGGACATCTACTGATTTTAGTGCTTCTACTTTGACTTGAACCCCCTCCTTCGGCAATGCAACTTCGAATAGTTTTGTGATTCGATTGGATTCAGTTTCATTGGATTCGTTTACAATTTCTGTATTTGATTCTTTATCTAATACTTGATCTGCAATTTCTGAATCCACTCTTTGGAATTTCCAATCAGGATTTTTGCCCTCTAAGTGTTGGATGAGGTGAGAATCAATTTTCGAATCAACTAGGAGGGCTTCCAGACCTTGTGATTTGAGGAGTTCCATATAAACAGAACCCATTTCTGTTTCATTTGCATAAAAGATTTTGTTTTGGTTCTTTTCTTTGTTCTTTTCCCAATATTCAGAAACTGTTGAAAACCCATTTTCGGAATTTTTAAAGATGATATGATCCTTCATTGAATCATAAAATTTTTCATCTGTTAACACACCATATTTCACAAAGATAGAGATATCGTTCCAGTTCTCTTCATACTTTACACGATTCTTTTTAAAATCATCAATGAGTCGGTCTGCTACTTTTTTAATGATATGGTTTGAGATTTTTTTAACGAGGGGATCGTTTTGTAAATAGGAACGTGAGACATTCAATGGTAAGTCAGGAATGTCAATTGTCCCTTTGAGAATGGTCAAAAATTGGGGGATCAACTCACTTGCATTATCGCTTACAAATACATGATTGCAAAAAAGTTTGATTCCGTTTTTTGAAGCTTCTAATTCATGGGTGAGTTTTGGAAAGTATAAGATTCCTTGTAAGCGAAATGGGTAATCCACGTTGAGGTGGATGTGGAATAAAGATTCTCCTGAAAAGGGAAACAGGTAAGAATAAAAATCTTTATAATCCTCTGGAGACAATTTAGAAGGTTCCTCGGACCAAAGTGGTTTTTCTCTATTTGCCTTTTCGCCTTGGACAAAGATTGAAACGGGCAGAAAATCACAGTATTTTTTGATTAGTTCCTTTAATTTCCACTTATCAAGGTATTCACCTGATTCACTGTCCAAGTACAAAGAAATTTTTGTACCTCTTGTGTCTTTTTCAACGGGTGTAATTGAGAAGTCTGTGCCTGATTCGCTAGACCACATAACCGCCGCTTGTCCGGATTTGTATGATTTTGTCTCAATGGTTACTTGTTTTGATACCATAAAACTTGAATAAAAACCCAGACCGAAATGGCCGATGATTTCTGCTTTATTTTCGGCGTTTTGGTATTGTTTGGCGAAGTCTGTTGCACCAGAAAAAGCAATTTGATTGATGTATTTTTTTACTTCATCGACGGTCATACCAATTCCATTGTCTTCGATGGTTAAAATTCGTTTATCGACATCAAAATTTAGGTCGATGCGGTAATCACTTCCACCTTCAAATTCTTCAGTCAATGCGACTTTTTTTAGTTTGGTGATTGCATCACTTGCGTTGGAAACTAGTTCCCTTAGGAAAATATCCTTTTCGGAATAGAGCCATTTTTTAATGATTGGGAAAATGTTTTCTGTTTCGACACTGATTTTACCTTTTTCTTCAGCTGACATATGTTACTCCTTTGGTTTTAATGTATTGGCAATGCGTAATGCCATTATTTGATCTTTTTTTGATAATTGTTTGTATAAATGGGAGGGATCAGTTTGATTACTGATCAATTCGGTGAGCCATATGGATTCGTATTTTGGCACTCCCCGATTCTCTAAATGTTCTGTTAAGAAAAAATCTCGTTTCCTGCCAAAACTTTCAACCATACGAACAAAAGAATTGGTCTCCACAATTAGTTTATACTTTTTAAGTGCTACGTAACCAAAGATTCCTAAAACTGCAAGTAAAACTAAAGAGAAGAAAGGTAATTCTAATTGCATTTTTTCTTTTTTTGGAGGAGTTACTTCTGCCATTTTTCGCTTCGGTAAAATTTTGAATTCCGGGAAATTGATCGAGATTGTTTTGTATTTTTTTTCGGCAAGGGAGAAAAAACTAAATTTGATAGGTTCCACTTTTTCATTCGAAATTTTTTCAATTTGATAAGCGTAGAGAAATTTTACTTTTGAATGGAAACCGTATTCTCCCGAGTCTAGTTGTTGGAAATTTTTTATCTTTGAAAGGTTGATACATTGTATCTTTGAGTTAGAAAAGACCATAGGTGTAATGCCTTCAAAACCGCCTTCTCCTTCTATCATGATCTCTATGTATGCAGTTTCACCGACGTACACTTGTTTTGGTGAATTCAGAATGTACATTTTGAAGTTTCCAATCGCGCCACTAAAATCCGGAGGTGAATTTTTTGGTAGGTCTAAAACAATGACCTTGGCAGGTTTTGTGTCAATTGTTTGTTGGAGTGAGTTGAAACGTAAACTATCACCTGTTATGAATTTAGTTTTTCCTAGCAGGAAACTCCCTGATCTAAGTGCTGTTAATCCATAAATTTCTTTTGCAAACACCAAAGTTTTTTTAGGTAAATTATTCCTTACTACTTCTGGTTCGATTTGAACTGTCACTTGCCTCAGTGTTTCTGAAAGAAAAAATGGAAATGAGATGGATTGGTTTGGATCTCTCTCCAGGAAAGGTTGCCTATATTGATCATAGTACAAAACAAAGTAACCAACTATAGGTTCACCTTTGTAAAATACTGACTTATTCGTATGGAAGGATACTTCGGGATTCTCTTCGCTCGTTGGTTCATCTAAATCAAAAGGGAAAGACTTAAAAAAACTATTTGGAGGATTTTTTGTTTTTTTACTGACTTTGAAGTCAAAAGGAGGTGAAGAATACTGTTTGCCTGCGTACTCAACTGTTATTTCGGGCAATTGGAAGTTTCCTTCTTGTTCTGTGTCGACGTAAAAATTGATGATTTGCGATTTGGATACTTTAAAATTTACAATTTGAGTTTCCGTTCCACTCCCTACATATCGTATTCTGACGCCATTCCGTTTAACGTTTGTTTGTAAGGTTCGAAAAGGTTTATCTCCATATGCTTTTACTTCTAATTTTGCAAATTCTCCTAAAGAAAATTCGTTGGGATGAAAAAAAAATTCCACTTCCGCAGAGTATAAGTTTGTAATAGAGGCAAAGAGAAAATAAAATACATATGGAATCAATTTACCAAAATTTCTCATTATCAATTGGTCCTCCCCGTTTATTTTTTAAAATGGAGTCATTGGAGAAAGGCTCAAACATCCTATCAATATCGGATTGATTCTGCTTGGAAGGATTTGTTTTGTCGTTTTGTGGTTTTGATTCAGAGCGATTCGAGTTTTCTCCATTC
Organism: Leptospira paudalimensis; assembly: GCF_026151345.1. NCBI lineage: Bacteria > Pseudomonadati > Spirochaetota > Leptospiria > Leptospirales > Leptospiraceae > Leptospira > Leptospira paudalimensis. Next base: position 205,313 of record NZ_JAMQPR010000002.1, on the reverse strand, counting down.
CCTTGTTTTTGGTTTTCCGATTGGTTTTGACTGGATTGGTTCTTTTTTGTTAAGTGTTCTATGTTTTTTTTTGCTGCAATTTGATTTGGATTATGTTTTAAACTTTCCACGTAGGAATTCAGGGCATTTTCTTTTTGGCCCAATTTACTATAGATATTTCCCAATGTTAGATTTGCTTTTGATTTGAGATTTGCATTTGCTTTAGGATGGAAAAGAATCTTTTCAGAAAGCTCTTTTGCTTCTTTGTATTTTCCTAATTGGTAAGCACTTGCTGATTCATTGTATAACAATCTTGGATCATCATGGAAGTATTCTTTTGCGTTAGAAAATTCTTTTTCGCTTTCACTAAAATTTTGGTTTTGGTAAGATTTAATTCCCCTTTCCACTGCGTTCCCACCTGGATCTAACTCCCATGCTTCTAATTGATTTTGGAAAAGAAGGACGAAGAATAAGAGAGAAATGATTTTGAGTGGGGATTTTTTCTGAATTCCAATGGCGAAAATTCTTTCAGCTAATATAAATAATAAGGAGAGTAATAAGTATGGATGTGCTCCATCTTCATTCTTAAATTTTTCCAATCGTTGGATTTTGTTTTTTTTCATCATTTTCACTTTGTCGATGAGTTGGAAACTCCCATCTGGATAAAAGGACACGTTGGAATATTCTCCATTATATTTTTCTGCGATTGATTCTAAAAACTCTTTATTTAATTTAGAAACAATCACATTGTCTCCATAAGGTGAGTCCACCAAATTGGAGTCATACGTAACAAATCCACCTTTCCCAGTGCCTGGGTCCCTAAATTCAATCGGGCCACCTTCCTCTGTTCCAATCCCCCAAACCATTACTTCATTTTCTAAATCGGGTAAAGATTGTTTTTCATGGTCCTCTCCGTCAGTAACAATGACCGTGATTGATGATCGAAGTCCTTGATTTTTTTTAAGTACCTTCCCAACTCTATCTAGAGCAACTCCTAGATTTGTTCCTTTTGTCCCAACCATCTCTACGCCTAACGATTGTATGTAATCTGAGACTGCTGATAAGTCTGTGGTCATCGGGCAAAATGAAAAGGATTGTCCTGCAAATACGATTATACCAATTCGATTTCCTTTTAATTCTGGTAGTGTTCTTAATATTAGATCTTGAAAACGTTTGAGACGATTTGGTTTTACATCAATTGCATTCATTGATAAACTTACATCAACGACAAATAAGATGTCCGTAGATTCAAATTCTTTTGTAGATTCGACATCAATGGATTTAACTTTGTATAGAGACAATAAACACAAAATGAGTGCAGACAAAAGAAATAAATAACGTAAGAATAATAATAACTGTTTAGAATTGGTGAGCCTTGGTTGAAGTTCCGAATGTTTTTTTATGAATTGTGTAGCCTTAAAATTGATAAAGACTTTGATGCTTGCTACGAGAATTCCCAAGAGAATGGTGAAAGATCCAAATAAAATGACAGTTTTCATTTCCATTAGAGTTTCTCTTTTAAAGGATAAATTTTAAAAATTAAATTAAAGAAAAGAAACAAAAAGACAAAAAATACATAGGAAGGGAATTTTGTTTCTTGGATTTCAAGCGGTTTTGAAGGTAATTCTACTACTTCTAACCTATCAATTTCATTCAATACTTCCCCCAACACCTCAGGAGATTCTGCTCTAAAGAATTTTCCACTGGTATCGGATGAAATTTTTTGTAATGATTCATAATTCACTTCGTATTGGCCTTCTTCTTTGCCAATACCGATGCAATACACTTTGATTCCTAAAGTTTTAGAAGTATATGCTGCCGTTTCAGGGTCTAGTTTCCCAGTATTTGAGACTCCGTCTGTTAGTAAGATGATCACTTTCGATTTAGCTTCGGAATTTTTTAATCGATAAGTTGATAAAACGAGTGCATCTCCAATCGCTGTTCCTTGTTCTTCTATATCTTCATTCGATGTTTCTTTAATTAACTCATCCAAGGCGGTTCGGTCACTTGAAAGAGGAGACTGTAGGTAAGCTGCTCCAGCAAATACAACAATCCCAATTCGATCATAAATTCTTTTTTGAATGAATGCTCTTAACAAATCTTTTGATACAGAGAGTCGATTTTTTGGCAAAAAATCATAAGAATTTACCATCGAACCGGAGATATCAAGTGCAATCATAATATCAACACCCTTGGTGTTATCAGGCATTAGGTTGTATTTTGCGCCTGGACCTGCAGAAGCAAATACCAAAGAGAACATCGCAAGATAAATGAATATCTCATTAAAAATGTAAAATTGTTTTTTGAACCTTATCCAAATTGGTAGTTTATGCTCTTTGAATCGGTCGGATTGAACAAAAAAAATAGGACCGTATGGATTTGTTTTCCATTGATAAATTAATACAATTATAATTGGGACCAATAGAAATAATAAGTATGGTCTTTGGAAATAATCCATATTATAAAAGAAAATCCTTCTTGATACGATTCCAAATGATTGTAGCGTCCTCTTTCGAAATCGAATTTGTATTTTGATTGTATTTTAGATCTCGAAAATAGAGCCGTAAGTCGCGAATAGAAGAGTCAGGTATATGTGTTTTATCATGTAAAATTGCTAAAAATTCAGAGTCAGTAGTGCCTAATAGGTTCTCTTCAAATTTTTCCGAGTATACTTCTTTTAGGTAATTACTAATTCGAAATGTAAGTTCTTTTTCATTGATAGTTTCTGAATTCAGGTATTGTTCCAAGAGATGTAATCTTTTGGCAGATTCTAATAGTTTTGGGGGTTTTTCCCAGAGTGCATCAATGACCTTTGGCCTTGATTTCCAATATAAATACAAAGCATATAATAAATATAAATTCAAAATTGTAAACGCGATTAGACCAATGAGTCTGAACACATATGGACCTGAAAATTGAAGTGGTGGTTCTATGTCTTCAATTTCAGTTTCACTACCTGTTAAGTTGCTAAGAACTGAAATTTTTAATTTTGAATTTGTCTCTACACCATCTTCCTTCCATTTTACAGGAAGAATGTAGTCTCCAGGCACAAAAAAAATAATGGAAGCAGTGATTTTGTTTTTGTCATTTTTGACAGTTTGGATTTCAAACGTTGGTAAAGTATGCTCTTCGTAAAACTTACCTTCTTCTAGGCTAACGTCAGTTACATTACTTTCCCATTCAATACTATATTGAATGGTGTCTCCAACAAATATTTCGCCCTTTGGTATTGATTCCTTTGGAGCAGGTAAAATCGAAAAAAGAAAAGCAGAGAGGATAAAAATATAAACTAGTTTAGCCATGTTTTTGTGATTTAAACAAAGGAAGAATTTGGTTGTTTAATTTTAAATTCGGGTTTATTTTGATCAGTTTGTTCCCGAATAAATTTTTTGCTGCCGTTTTATCTAAATCGTAAGTTGTACTTCGACTTTTCAGTGTGTACCCTTCTTGGGAAATTGGTTGGAACCATTTTAACCAAAACGGAAAATTCAAATCATCGATAGGATCCGAAATCCAAATTCCATATTGGTCCCATACTTTTGGAATCGAAAAAGATTTTGTCCATTCTGCCAGATGATTAAAATCGCTGATCCAATAGGTAACTGCATACTTTGGATGGATTTTAAATGCATATTGGTTTGCTACTGTATAGTTTGTTTGGTTCCCATGTTTCTGTTTATTTAGATTTTCGAAATAAGTGAGCACTTCAGTTTCTGTTTTTAACCATTTGTTGGACGAAATTGTCTGATTCGAAAAACTGATTAAAAAAATTCTGTTCCCAATTTTGATGTGAAATAAAGATAAAAATAGCGCAATTTGGAAGGCAGTTTTTGCTTTTATTCCTTCCATAGATTGGCTTAAATCAATGAAGATTAGAATTGTGGCATCTTTTTCTTCATAAAATTCTTTTGTATGAAGTTCACCAGTTCTAGATGTTACATTCCAATCGATATAACGAATGTCATCTCCATATTGGTAATTTCTTACTTCTTTAAAATCAAGCCCTCTTCCTTTATCGTTCGTAAAGATAAGTCCACGTCTATTTGAAATGAATTTTTTCTTAGATTCCCATTGTAATACTTGGAGTAACCTTTTTAATTCGGGATCAAGCATTTTAAGGAACTTCCGTAACTGTTAAAATCCTTTTGATAATGGAACTAGTGCTTACATCCTCACTGATAGCATCAATTGTTAGGTGAAGTCGATGTTTTACAATTTCAGGAAAATACCTTTGTATGTCTTCTGGTATAACAAACGTTCTTCCTTCTAATAAGGCATTGATTCTGCTTACTTTTAGTAAGGCAATACTTGCTCTTGGGCTTACGCCATGTGAAAGGAATACTTTTAAGTCTTTGTCTGATGTGGATTCTGGTCGTGTATTTCGTGTTAATTGAACGATATATGAGAATAGTTTTGGGTCTACAAAAACATGGTTTGAAGTCTCTGAAATTCTCTGGATTTCCTTTGGTTTCATTACTTTTTTGAGTGATTTTCTTTCGAAATTTACATTCCCATGTTGGTGAAGGATTGAAACTTCATCTTCAAAGCTGGGATAAGCAACATTCACTTTAAAAAGAAATCGGTCTAATTGTGCTTCTGGAAGCGGATAAGTTCCTTCTTGGTCGATGGGATTTTGGGTAGCGATTACAAAAAATGGAGGGATCAAATCAAAAGTTTGGTCTGCGATTGAAACCTGTCGTTCTTCCATACATTGTAAAAGTGCAGATTGTACTTTTGCTGGTGCTCGATTGATTTCGTCGGCTAATAATACATTGGTGAAGATTGGCCCTTTTCTAATTTCAAATGAAGATGTTTTTGGATTGAATATATTTGTGCCAATTAAATCTGCTGGTAACAAGTCTGGAGTGAATTGTACTCGAGAAAACTTAGCATCGATAATGGATGCTAAGTTTTTAGCTACCAATGTTTTTGCAAGTCCTGGCATACCTTCCAATAAAATATGTCCATTTGCAACAAGTGCTACAAATAGGGATTGGATTACTTCATCCATCCCTGATATTGATTCCGCTAATTCCGACCGAATGAGTTTCATTTGATCGGAGATTTCTTTGATTTGTTCTTTGTCTATTTGCATTGAGAAGCAGTCATCTTTGGCATTGGTTTATCTATCATGTAATACTCTGTTTTACCACCGATTGTCCAACATCCCATTTTTCTACCTTGTGGTTCAACAGGACCTCTTCCTAATTCTTTACCATCTTCTGAATATTCAGTCGCATCGTCAGTAGATCGTATTACCATTCTCCTTTTCCCGGATGGATAAAAGTAAGTATAAGGTATGCTAGGTTTATAGTTTAATTTTAGGTCTTGGAGTTCCTCGTCAATTTTAACAAGGGAAAAAAACATTTTTCCTTCGCCCAAAATTTTTCCAGATTGGTCGTAAACTTTTGCAGATTCTAACATACTTTCATTGGCCATATTTCCATGATAGGCGACTTGTCCGTTTTTATAATAAAACTTCCACTCACCGGTTCTCGTATGTTTTCTCGGTCCCGTACCAAATAAGTTTCCATCAGGATAGTATTCTTTCCAAATCCCTGTCCTTTCGTATTTGATATCTAAATTTTCAGAGTTTTCTTTTTTAGAATAATTTCCTTCTGCTAAGATATTCCCTTTGTTTCCAAACATTTTCCAGATGCCAGTTCTGACATCGGCAGAATAATTTCCCTGTGATTCAACGGCACCATCTTTATAATAATTAATTTCTAATCCGTTTTTTAAACCATTGGAATAGGAAACTTTTGTTTTGATTCCATTGCCATCAGAACCTACAAAATAGTACAACCACTCTCCATCTTCTTCATTCTCTTTGAAGGATCCTTTTTCGACCCATTCACCTTTGTTGTTTTTGCGGAAGTACGGACCATTTTTTTTGTCATCTACATAAGTCGTTTCAGAAGTTATATTCCCTTGTTTATCAAAAGTTTTGGAGATTCCTTCCTTTTTGCCATCCACCCATGGAGTTTCCGCAATGATTTTTTGAGGATTTTCTGGATCAGGTTTTTTCCAAATCCCTGTTTTTTTGCCGTCTACGTATTCGCCGATTTGGTCAAGTGTGGATTTATACTTTGGATTTTCAGGAGTTGAACCTGGTTGTTCGAATTGAATGTATTCTTCCCAAAATCCTTGTTTGGGGAGTGATTTAATTTTTGGTGCTGCAAATTTAGAAACTTGGTCTTCTGTACATTTTGTTCCACCACATTCCGCTTTCACTTCTCCAACAGCTCGAATTCCACCTGAATTTTTGAAACGTTCGGTGCGGATCCATTTACCCTTTGTTAATTTGAGTTCAAATTCCTGGTCACCTGATCCATCTTTTACTGATGCACCTGAACATTGAATTAGCAATGTTGTGATCATTAATGCATAAAATTTTCGATTCATGTTTCTATCCTGTCAAAGAGATGTGCTCGTTTCAATTTATTAACAGATAATAATTCATTCGCAATCGCTATTTTTCCGCCTGTCAATTTTTCTGAGAAAAATCTTGGAGGGAGTATATGAAATGCACCCTCTCCTTTCACATATAAAATTTCCCCATTCAAAGACGTTAACTCACACTCAAGAAGTACCTTTCGTTTGGCCTTTTTAATGGGCCATGCTCGAATTAATAGTTCTGTTTCAACGGGAGTTGCTTTATGGAATTTGAAACTCATTGTATCAGTCATGACAATGTAACCCAGATGGAAACACAAACCTCCCATTGCCTCGTCTAACACAGTCGACAAAATACCTCCATGGACAAATCCTGGTGCACCATTATAAAGTTTTTTGAAATTATAGGTGAAATTTACCTCTCCAGTATCGTCGTGGAAAGTGAAATCTGCTACAAGTCCAAGTGGGTTTTCTTTTCCGCAGCCAAAACAAGTGTCATGATGGATTTCGTAACCATGTCTGGATGGATTTTCGATAGGTGAATTCATTGAGTATCCTTTGGAGTATCTTCATTTAAAAATTGATGGATAACGCGCGCAACTTTTTCCGGGTGATCCATATGTAAATGATGACCACCACTTAAAATCACTTCGGATAGGTTTTTGATTGCAGACTTTCTATTTGGGAAGGCATTCGCAATCGGGAAATTAGATTTGTCACCTAGTATTAGTAGGGTTGGACATTCTATTCTTTCGCAAAACGAAACTACTTGTTCTTCCGTATAACGAAAAAAAGAATTAAAATGCAATCGAATATCTCGCCTTGGTTTTAACCCACGTGGAGTTTTTTCAATTCCTCTTTCCATTAGGACTGAAGCAGAATTTTCAGTCATATCCCCTGCTCTAAGGCGAATCGTGATTGCAGATTCCATGTCAGGGAAATAGGTTTCTTTTTTCCCTCTCGGATGAAGAATCTGTTTGATTGCTTCTGACATGATATCTGGTGCAGATTGCGAAACATTTGTTAGTGGGCCAAGAGCTTCAATCAAAACAAGTTTTTTGATTTTTAATAAGTTTGTTCCTGCAACTAACGTGGAAATGGCGGCTCCCATCGAATGAGCCATTAATATAAAATCTTCTAACCCCAATGTTTGGACAATGGAGACAATTTCTAATGCGTATTCTGCGAAGTAATACACTGTGTTTTCAGGTTTGTGGCTTGATTTGCCGTGACCAGGGAAATCAATTGAGATAAATCTATATTCTGGAAAATAAGGGGCAAGTGGAGCAAAACTATTTGCATTATCAAGCCAACCATGAAAACACAAAATAGGAATGCCTTGTGGATTCCCCCACTCTAATCCCTCGATCGAGTGAAATTTGGTGCGAATTGAAATCGGCAACATAATTATATGGTTTCTCGGCACCTTCGGATTGTAAACATTTATCTAGTGAATTAGACTTGATTCTTTATTTTGCTCTGATGGTATTTGTGGTATGTTGTTACTTCGGCTGTGTGTAGTATTTTTTATTTGTGTATCCACAATATTGGGACAAAACAAAACTTTGAATCAATGTAGCTCTTTAATCGATTGCGAAAAGAAGGCAGATCTCACTTCCATTCATAGAAAAAAAATTACGCTATTGTCTGCTGGCATCAATGAGTTTTCAAAAGATGCTACAACTCAATCTCTCATTCCAATTTATTTAAAAAGAGCTAAATCGATTCTTCTTGAAGCGAACGGAGATACTGGTTACACAGGGGAAGTTGTTTTAAAGGTAACTCATAAACCAGAATACAAACAGGCTCAACTAAAAAAAGCGGAAGAAGACCTTTCCTTTATAGAGAATCATTTATCGTACTGTTCGCAAGAACAGTTAAAAGAGTTTAATGAATTAAAAGGAATACTGCAAAATTCAAAATGAGTCGTTTTATTTTTTCTGTATTTTTGGTTCTCATTCACATTCATTGTAGTCAACTTTCTAGAGAGGAACAATTTCATGATGAATGTAATACAACTCGAGAAAATGGATACTTGTATATGATACCAATCCTACAAAAACACACGACAAATGGTGTCTCCGATACCAATAGCATCTATTGGATCGGCAATACCGAGTTGGCTTATAGAAAGTGTATATCAGAGGCAAAGAAAAATAAGTTCAATTTACGATCCAATTGATGTATCGTTTGCTTCTTCTTGGATCAGTCTTGAACCAGCTCTAAATGTTAAATAACTCCAAACCCAACTGATCAGAGTGCTCATCTTATTTTTGAAACCAACTTGGTATACAAGGTGTACGAATAACCAACCGAACCAACCCATTATACCCTTTAGTCGTATTCCTCCAAATTCGGCAACTGCATCTGTCCTTCCAATGGTCGCCATATTCCCTTTGTCAAAATATTGGAATGGTGTTAAGGATTTATTTTTTTCAATTGATTGGATGATTTTAGCAACATAACGTCCTTGTTGCATGGCAACTGGAGATACTCCAGGTAGAGGTCTGCTTAAACCTTTGCTAAAATTGGCAGCATCTCCAATGGCAAACACATTCTCAAATTCTGTAGATCTGCAGAATTCATCTACAATAATCCTGTTCGCCTTATCTTTGTTAATTGATAGTTTTTTTGATAGTTCCGAACCCTCTACTCCTGCCGCCCATATAATGGTATTTGAAACAATCGTTCTATCTTTTAGGACAACTCCCGTATCAGTTATATCCAATACAGGTGAGTTAGTTAATACTTCAACTCCCCTACTTTCTAACTTTTCCTTTGTAAATAAGCTGGAATTTTCACTGAATGCATTTAATAATCTTGGTCCCGCTTCTATTAAGGTTACCTTTGTCATTCCTGAATCGATACTTCGAAAGTCTTTCCGAATGATATTGTGTGATAACTCAGCAATGGAACCTGCTAACTCAACCCCAGTTGGACCTCCGCCAATAATCACATAATGCATTAAACTTTTTGCTTTTTCGTAATCACCGATTAATTCGGCTTGTTCGAAAGACAAGAGAATTTGTTTTCGAATTGCTAATGCATCTTTTAAATTTTTTAATCCTAAGGTTTTCGATTGCCAATGGGAATTACCGAAATAACTGGTTTTTGCTCCTGTAGCAATCACCAAATAATCATATTTTTCGTTGCGGTTTTGAAATGAAACTTCTCTTGAATTAAAATTGATACCTGTTACTTCCCCATATAAAATTTTCACATTTTTAAAATTGGTTGTGATAGATCGAGTTGGAATCGCTATATCTGCTGGTGATAAGACAGCTGTTGCAACTTGGTAAAGTAAAGGTTGGAACAAGTGATGATTTTTTTTATCGATCACTAAGATTTCATAGTTTTTATTATTTCCTAGTGATTTGATAACTTGTAGTCCACCAAAACCAGCACCAATGATGATAATTTTTTTCTTTATTAAGGACACAATTATACTCCTAAGTAATCTAAGAAGCCAATAGAACAATTTTCTACTAATTCTTGCACTTTTTCAAAGTCCTTTTCACTTCCATAATATGGGTCAGGAACGATGTCAGGTCCTTTATCAGTACGAAATTTTCCAAATTTAAAAATTTTGTTTTTTAGCGCTTCATCATTTGTTAGACTCATAACTTCGTTGTAATTGTTATTATCCATTACAATTAAATAGTCGAAGTAAATGAGATCCTTAGTTTGTAATTTTCTAGATCGATGTGTTAATTGGATTCCATGTTGAAGTGCAACTTTTCGAGTCCTAGGGTCAGGCAATTCTCCATCATGATAACCTGATGTTCCACAAGAATCAACTTCGAACATATGGTCTAATTCTCTATTTTTAATTAAATTTTCAAATGCACCTTGTGCTGCTGGGGATCGACAAATATTACCCAAACAAATAAACAGAACTTTTATTTTATCTTTCATCTAATTTAAATAGTAAATGTATTTTTTACCGTATTCTTTTAGCCATTTTTCAGCGATTTTAAAATTTGGATTTTGGCTTTTGACTATATTCCAAAATTTTTGCGAGTGGTTGTGTTCAATTGTATGTGAAATTTCATGTAGGATAATGTAATCTATAATATAATCTGGGCAATGTACCAAACTTAAGTTTATTGAAATATAATTTTTAGAATTACAACTTCCCCATAACGATCGCATGGTCCTTATACTGATTTTGTTAACCTTCGTTTTCAGATTAGATTCAAATTTTTGTATCAAGGGTTCAATTTTGGAAAGTAATAGTGATTTTAAATAATGTTTTGCTTTTTTTTGCCTTAAAATCTCATTTTTCTCATATTTGATATAAAGACCGTTCATTGGATCGTAGAATGTCTTTTTATCAGTGAGATGAATTTTTGCAATTTTTCCAAATATATGAATCGTTTCGCCATCTTCAAATTTGAGATTTTTCGGAATGTCTTTAGGAATCTTTTGTAACTTGTTTAAGATCCAGTTTTGTTTTTCAGCAATAAAGTTTTCTAACTGAATTTTTGAAATTTTTGCTGGGTGTTTTAAAACAACTCTTCCGTTCTGATAAACAGTTAAAGATATATTTTTACTTTTTGTAATTTTCCTTTCAATTTCAATTTGATTCATTCGTTTCTATTTTTTCTTTAGATTCTGATTCCTGTTTTTCAGTTTTATCGATTCCGTTATTCCATTCAATTTTATTAAGAACCCCTAATTCGATAGAAAAGTCTTTAATATTGATATGAGATTTAAATCCTGATACTAGATTAGATGTCAGATCAGCTACGGTCAATCCGCCTTGTGAAGTGAATCTTCCTTCGGAGAAAAATCTCCGATGATTCAATCTAAAATAACTTAACCATGTGGGATTAAATTGGTATCCTATTTCAATTTTTGAGTTCCATCCGAATCCGTAATTTTCTGAGAAAAAATTAATTGATCTTTGTACATGGAAATCTCTGGTTTTAATCCTACCAATTGACGGCATAAAACTAAAATCAAAGTATAAATTGTTCTTTGAATAACGGTAACCTCCGCCATAAAAAACTTCCCACAGATCATTGGAGTAACTTAAACCTAATCCAATTGGTGCATAAAAAACGGGGGTAGTTTCTATATATTGATTCACGTCATAAAAAAGATATTTGAAGTATGAATAGCGAGCACCTGTTGATAAGAAAAAACCAGAGCCTTCTTTCCAATAATCTGGATTTGCATCTTGAAAATAATAACGACCAAATAGTTCGATTCTATTTTCTACGATTGTTGATTTACCTTTCCCATCTGCAAAATTTCTGCTACCTGAATAGACTGTTGCTGAATCCCTGTAACTCCATTCTCGGGTCGCAATATTTGTCGAATTTTCAGTCGAAACTGCACCTAGAAAAAAATCTTCATCCCTAGCTTCACCTGATTTCTGGTTCCAGCCAGTAGTTTTTAATTTTCCGTTAATCTCCCATCTATCCTTTGTATAAATTCCCTGGATTCCAAATAATGTAAAAGTTCGAGGGAAGGAAATTCTAGACCCACCGCGAATACCAGACAAATTGGGGTATTTATTTCCTGTTTCAAAGATATACTCACCTCCCGACCTTTCGATAGATGGTCCCCAAATAACTTCAGATTTTGTTGGAGAAGTAATCACTAGAAGAGAAGTAAAAATTAGGAAAAATTTGAAAAAATTTTGCACCAACTTATAATGAAAATTACCTCAATGTTGTAAATTCGTAAATTGGTTTCAGCTAGGTGATTTAAGGAAACAAAGTGGGTGATAGTCTTCCAATAAAAAGAGCTCTCCTAGGGGTGAAATGATTTCACCCCTAGGAGACATAATTAAATTGACAATAGTCATCAGGATACAATGGTTAGAGTAGGTAAGGTAACGTGGAAACAGTCTTTGATTCTGAAGAAGCTGCAAAATTTGTTGGGCTAAATCTCGATAATTTTCAGCAGAGAGTAACGACATTAAAAGTTCCTGGTTGGAAAACTGGTGAATATAAGAAGTCTGTACTTTCTAAATATTTTGAAATCAATCATTCGGAAGGATTTGATAGTAACGTTATAGCAATCTCTAACCAAAAAGGAGGGGAGGGGAAAACAACTATCAGCTTGTATTTAGCAGAAGCACTTTCGGAGAACCATAAAGTATTATTAATCGATTGGGATCCACAGGCGAATGCAACTCAGTTATTTCTAAATGACGATGTTACCTCGATTATGGATTATTTGGGTTATCGTGGTAAAAAACCAAGGAACATTGAACCTCTCATTAAAACAGTAGCAAAGAATTTTGATTTATTACCTTCCACATTGGAACTTGCAAATCTGACAACTCCTTACGAAAGAGATGACTTCGAATTATTAAAAGAGGCAATTTTACCACTAAGATCAAATTATGAATATATCATCATTGATTGTCCACCTTCGTTAGGATTAATTTTAGAAAATGCATTGATTTGTGCAGATTATATTCTTGTACCTATTCAAACTAGAGCATTTAGTTTGCAAGGGATTCGAGATTTGTATGAAACTATCCAAAAAATTCAAAGAAAAGCTAATCAGCGCTTAAAATTATTAGGTGCTGTTTTAAATCAATTTGAAGGACAAAAAGCTTTGGCTGGTTTAGCTGAAGGTGTTAAAAAATATTTCCCTGTATTTGAGACAGTTATACAAAGGCGTGAATCCATTCCGCAAGCTCAGGCAAAAATGAGTTTTTTATCAAAAATCGATTTAGCGACTATGAAAAATTTTCGAGAATTGGCAACTGAGGTGAAAGATAAAATCAATGTCCAAAAAAACTGAATTCCAAGCATTAGATTTAATTTCAGCTTATTCTGAGAAAAAAAAGAATCCTTCTCATCTTGAGTTAAGCCAAATTTTCCCAAATCCAACTCAACCTCGTCTTATTGGTAGAGAAGATACTTCCGACTTACTCCCTTCAATGGAGAGACTGGGTTTAATAGAGCCCATATTGGTTCGAAAAGAAAAGGGTAAATATTTAATCGTTGCGGGTGAGCGAAGATATAGAGCGGCATTAAAGCTGGGCTGGAAAGAAATACCAGCCATTATTACCGATGCCAACGAGGATGTTTGTTATGAGATGTCACTAGCAGAAAATGAAAAACGAAAAAATCTAAATCCTTGGGAAGTAGGAAAAGCTATCCAATATTTAAGGAAAGAAAAGAAAAAGACAGCGGATGAAGTTTCAAATCTATTGGGTTACAGTGAAAGGTATGTCAAACAACTTAGCAGTATCGCTAGATTAGATCAAAAATCAGTAATGGAATTGATCATAAGTGGCAAACCTTTGTCAGTCAAAAATTTAGAAGATTTGCTTAAAAGAAAAGAAAATAGAGGGGGTGAAATCATTTCACCCCGTGTTGGTTTATCACAGACTAAAATTAGTATTAATGTCGGGAAACTAAACAGTAAATTGCGTGAAAGTTTTTTAAAGGAATTAAACTCGCTCAAAAAAAAATACGGTATCATTGAATAGAGGAAAAATGAAATCAACTTTAAAATTAAAAACAATAGATGATATCGAAAAAGAATTATCAATTATAATCACTTGCGAAAAAAAACAAAAATCAGACATTACATTATCTCAGATCTTTGATTTTTTAGCTGAGTCCATTGAGTTATCGATTCAAGGAGTAGGGTATACTACCAAAAGAACAACTGTAAATAAACTTCTAGGTAAATACAAATTCGCGAAACTTATATCAACTGGCCATTACACAAAGGCAAATCAAATCCCTGGTTTCCCACCGAAAGACTTAGGTGATCCAGAATCTGCACAATTAAGGTTAAAAACATCTTTAACTGCATTTAAATTACATTCTGGGCCATTCGCTGAACATCCTGTTTTTGGCGAACTTGATAAAAAACAATGGGAAAAAATTCATGGTATCCTCTCTTCTTTTTTATTCGGATACATACAGTTGTTTGGTGATGAAAAGCTTAGGTATGCAAAAGATAGAGAGAACAAAAAAGATCGAAATTTTTCTGAAAAAAAACAAAATCACCACCAAAGAAAGAATGAAGATAAAGGTGAATCGAAACCAAGCGGACACAATAATAGAAAATGGAAAAATAAAAAGAAATCCCATTATAAGGGAAATAGAAACCAAGGAGGAGGTCCTAAATGAGGATAACGTTAGTAAGCGGAAGTCATAGAAAGAATTCACAATCATTAAAAGTAACTAATTTTTTAGCTTCAATATTAAAAGATAAAGGCATTGAAACCATAATTCTAGACTTAGGTAATTCGCCATTACCAATTTGGGAGCCTGGAATGTGGGAAAAAGATTCGGAAATCAAAAAATTTTGGAACGAATACAATCAAGGATTGTCTGAATCAGACGCTTTTGTATTTATTACACCAGAATATGCAGGAATGGCAAGTCCTGCTATGAAAAACTTTTTTCTCTATTTATCTGGCGGGGATATTTCTCATAAACCAGGCCTTATTATAACAGTATCAAGCGGAATGGGAGGAAGTTACCCAAATGCTGAGTTAAGAATGTCTAGTTATAAAAACACAAGAATCGTCTACATTCCTGATCATGTAATAGTAAGACACGTGGAAACACTTTTAAATTCAGACTCACCAGAATCAAAAGAAGACACATATATCCGAGGTAGATTAAACTATGTGTTGAACGTATTAGTAGAATATGCAAAAGCGTTCACTTCTATTCGGTCAAGTGGTGTGATTGATATAAAAACTTACCCTTTTGGATTATAAGCGATATTAAAATTGGAACTCCAACATTAAGTAAGAGTGTCAAAATGTACCCAAAAAATGGACCTCCAAATGAATACGGATCTATGCTGTGCATGAAGTGTATGATAAATGGATGTAGTAGGAAGATAAATAAACTTTGATTTCCTATAAAACTGAGGACTTTAGATATCGATCCATTGAAATCATTCAAGTATTGCCAAATACATAACAGAAAAAGAACTGGATATATGGTGTGGTGGTTCTTTAGGTCTGTGCCAAATAAATGACTAAAAATTAGGATCAAAATTAAGGATAAAACAAAATATACTGAAATTATAAATTTTGAATTATGATTGATTTCAGACTTAGATTGTTTTGTTTTCCCGATGAAAATACCGAGTACAAAGAAAAAAATATAATTGAAGATTGAAATTGAATGGTACTCAGACGGTAAATAAGTATCAAAAAAACCCAAATTTGAGATCATATTGATTAAAAAAGAAACTATCAGGATTATATTTCGCCAATTTTCTCCTTTCATGATTGGATTCAAAATATAGAATAATAGGTAAAATTGTAACAACAAAGGTACAAAATAGAAGGGTGTAAACACTTTCCCTAAAGCGTAAAAGGTAAGAAACTCATTAAGTGAATAATGATTGTATTTTATCCAATACCCAAGAATTGAGAATATCGTATAAGGTAGAATTAGGTGTTTAAATTTTGATACCCAATAACTTTCCTTTATTTTTAGAAAAATAGCTGATGTTAGGATAAACATAGGGACTGAAAAACGTGCCAAATTCGATAACATCAATGTATTATGGATAATAAAACTATCACCAGGATGAAAAAACTGAAAGTATGAATGGATATGAATCATTACAATTCCTATCATTGCAAACCCTCTTAGCACATCAAAACGTGATTCTCTGTTGTTTTTTGATTGGTTTGGCACGGGAAATAATAATGGAATGCGGAAAGTGTAAAACGTAAGTGCCAACATCCCAGCTAGTATGATCCCTAATAATTCCCATTCCATATCGTAATTGTCCTTTTCGAACATTTTCATTTTATATTTCAGGTTGGAAAGGAAAATGAATTCAGATTTTAGCCAAAATAGCCAAAAATAGATATAGGAGTCACCATTTTATGAGCAAACTCAACATTCCGCCGAATCAAAGGATCTTCAAAGAAGGGGAGTTGAATAATGCTATGTACATCATTTTGCAAGGGAATGTGGAAATCTTTTTTACAGTTAATAATAGCCAAACTCGCTTGGCACTCATGAAACCTGGGGACTTTTTTGGAGAAATGGCTTTGTTTAGTTCCAATCCAAGGAGTGCGACTGCAAGGACAATTACAAACTGCGAATTGGCAGTGATTGAGAGTAAACAGCAGTTAGAAAATTTCTTGGTTAAAAATCCGAAATTTGCCGCGAAGATGGTTTCTATTATGGCGGATCGATTGGCAAAAACAAATGAATTGTTGATTAGCAGTATGGAAAAATCAGTTGCTAAGAAAATTGAATTTAGTACAGAATTAGGAAAAGATTTAAAAGAAGATTTGGGAAGTGTTTAAGTACAATTCCATTATCCATAAATGGATGGTAAGTTTTTTTTGACCAAAGTGATTTCTAATATAGGCGCGTAACTGAGTAAATTCTTCAAATTGACCTTGTGACCTTCAGCGAGCACAAATTCTTTCAATATTTCTAAAGTTTCTTCGGGTGGCAAACTTGAAATTAAAGGGTATTCAGGGTGACCAACTAAATTGAGTTCATCAGCTAAATTTGGGTCTTCTAAATCTTTTTCTTCGAGCGTGAGTAATAATTTCCAATCCATATTTATATAAAGAGATTCTGGTATTCTTCTCTATGTTCCTCAAATTTTACCTTAAAACGATCTTGCATTTCTCGAAATTCTTTTTCTGAGTGAATTTCAAAATAATCCAAAACTTCCGGTTCGACAGTAAAATAATTCCCTTTCCCTTTGCCTATATTTGCCAAAATGTCTGCCAAGTATATGATTTGGCATAAAATGTTATTTCTAGACTTACATTGCCAAGGTTTGTGATGGAATCGAATTACATCTAAAATTTCTTCAGGGAAATGCCATTTGTCAGAAATTAAATAACCTATTTCTGAATGTGTTGTTCCAACGGTGTATTCTTCTACCCATTCAGAAATTTCTGTATTATCGTCACTTCTTAAAACTCGAATCTGATTGACTTGGCTTAAATCAAGGGATAATAGAACCATTCTTCCTAAATCATGTAATAGGGCAGCGATCGTTGCTGTTTCTAAAAGTTGGATGTGTTTTCGCTTTTCTTCCAGTAAGAACTTCACATACATCGAAGTTTTAAAAGAGTGAGTCCAAACAAGAACTTGTTTCGCATAACGAGAGTTAAGTATTTTTTTAGCACCCAATGCCAGAAAGATTGACTCCAGGTTTTTTAGACCAATCCGTTTCACTCCTTCAACAACAGAAACAATAGATTTATGGACTCCAAATAATGGTGAATTTGCAATTTTAATAATTTCAGCTGCGATTGCTGGGTCTTTTTCAGCTTCAGTTGCAATTTCTTGGAAAGTAACATCTTTCTTTTTTGCAATCATGATCAATTTATTTATTTGAGCAGGCAATGGAGGAAGTGAATTTACCTCCCGAATCAAAAGTTCCTTAATGCGTAATTGGCTATCTTTTGGAATCAATTGTTTGGGAATACGAATGATCACTTCTGTATAGTCTTCACCAGTTACCAATTCGAAAAATTGATTTGGAATCCCTGAATTACGAAGTAGGATATGAATTAATACAATGCCTAAACCAGAACTTTCCTCATTGTCCACGGATTCTCGGTAAGCATCATTTATATTTTTATACTTTGTTGAAGCTTGGACCCTTCTTACGATTCGATTTTTCTCTTCTGGAAGGATTTTTGCATTATTGCGAACTCTGAACTCAATAAAATCATCCTTGTACATTGTACTGAGAGAAATTGAATAATTTGATTTTTCTAATGAAGAAAATACGCGTTTACGATGGTGTCCAAACTCATCCTTATAAAGACTAATCCCTCGGGCATAATCTTTTTCGTTCCATAAGTCTAACCCTTGTTCTGAGAAAAAAACACGTTTCCCATTTGCCTTACAACCATTCACTAAAAGTTCGCTTAGGATAGTAAATAAAATCTCATGTAGGAATTCCAGGGAAATACTCCTGACCACACGACCAATCCAAATGTCCAATTCCGGACAGTCGATTTCCGAAAAATGGACATATTCTTTGGTGATCAATTTCCCAGAGAGAAAGTCCTCCTGGAATGTCATGAGTGGGGGAATCGACATGATAAAACTGTTTTGAACCTTGTTTCTCTTTTTGAAAACCGAAAATTTTATTTTGAAATTTACTTAGAAAATCCGATAATAGTAACTATGGA
Source organism: Leptospira paudalimensis (assembly GCF_026151345.1). Taxonomy (NCBI): domain Bacteria; kingdom Pseudomonadati; phylum Spirochaetota; class Leptospiria; order Leptospirales; family Leptospiraceae; genus Leptospira; species Leptospira paudalimensis. The sequence goes on along the minus strand of NZ_JAMQPR010000002.1, from coordinate 186,808 downwards.
ACTCTCGAAAAAAAGCCTTCTCTTTACCATTTTGTTCAGTTTAGCAGTTGTTTCAATCTCTGCACAGGACACTAAACCACAAACAACATCTACCGACGTGAATCAAGAAAATCACGATGCCAAAGAAGGCCAAGACAAAGAGTTGTTCGAGTACTACTATAAAACACGTCCAGAAAATTTACCACCTAATAAAGCAAAACTCGAATATAACCTGATTAAGACGCTCAAAAAAGAAATCATGAGTCGTGATTATTCAAAAGAGTCAGCAGAATCAATCAAGAAAATAGATGCAACTAACATCCAATACGAAAGAGTATATCGCGATAGCAAATGGTTACGTGGTTTTATGACTCAAAATACACATCTCAATTATATGGAATTTATGTATGTAGTGAAATACGATAAATATATGTGTTTTGTTACTTTTGATGTAAATCCTGAGAATTATTTACAACAATCACGTCAGTCTCATTTGGTTTTTTCTGGGAAGGATAAGTTCGAAGTAACAATTCCGAAACCCTAATAGCCAAAAAAACAGCCGTTAAAGTAAGGAAATAGTAAAAACTAAATTTAAAATATTTTTCTAAGTTCTCTAAAAGGGGGAGTGGCTCTTCATTCCCCATTATTCTCGAAATTGCTGTAGGTTTTCCTAAAATCCTCAGTTCCTTTTTGTAAATTTCAATTGAATCACCTAACCTTAACCTTTTGTAAATGGAATAAGGGATTTTTTCGGTAGATTCATATAAAGATCCATCAGATAATCCAAAATTATAATGGCATTGGTAAGCAATTGGGAATTGATTTTTGATTCGAGACAATTCTTGTACTCTCGCAAAACTTCTGTTTTTTTCGTTTATGAGTGAAATGGACTCCTCTTTAAGGAAGGAGTTTTCGTAGTAAATGAGGGAATAGAATATAGAAATCACTAAAAAAGAAACGAAAACCGAAGTGGAGATCCAAACGGAAATTCGTGGAGTCATCTAGGACTTAGATGGCTCCTCAAAAGACTTTAAAGCATCTTCTCGATCAGAAAAAAATTGGAATGCATTTGATAAACCTAAAAGATGGAACACCTGTAAAATGGAACTTGTTACACCAACGAGAGCCATTTCTTTGTTTCGTTTTTGTAAGTTCATTTTTACATCTAGTATCATTCGTATTCCTAAACTAGATATGTAACGTAATTCAGAAAAATCTAAAATCAAATGTTTTCTATCGGCACCAACCATTTCATCAAGTATGGTTTGGGTGATTCGGTCTAACGGACCAGATTCCATCCGTCCTTTAATTTGAACAATGACAGTTCCATTGATGCGCTTTTGTTCGATTTCGTATGGTAAGTCCTGCATGGATTCCCCTCTCTTTAGTGGAACGACTACAAATAATTTCTCAGGCGATAATTTGATTACCGCTTTTGCATATGGTGGAAACGGGTAGTGTCTCTCTGTGAGAGAATCCACTGCCAAACCACCATTCATTTCGGAAATAACTTCCACTTGATCCAAAGCCCTAAAATCTGCCAAGGAAAACTCTGTTTCTCGTGATTTGACTCGTATTTCTCTGGAATACACATGGAAAAATGGCTCATGTTTCGAAAATGGTGGGAATTTCTTAGGGAAACAAGAACTGATCCAACCTGTTGATCCTGCACCTGTGTAAACTAGTAATCCAGAACATTTTTGTTCTTCCTTTTTGTCCAAATACGAAATCCAAAACCTTGAAGTGAGCTCTGGGCTATTGTTTCGGATGGAAAGTTCACATACAGCTGGAACAGTTTTAAGTTTTGTACCATTTGGATAGACAATTTCAGTTTCTAAGAGTGACCAAGACTCTATTTTTGTTTGTTTAAAATTATGTTTTACGGCTTCACCAAGTTCTTCTGCTGTAAATCCAAGGAGAGCCCCAACAGAAGAATCTGGATCTGAATTACACCCAATTAAATGAGTATTGCCGACCAAATGAGCAACATATGTAAAATGATTATCTCCACCATGAGCCACAACTAAGTCATAATTCGAACCGGATTCTGGGTCAAAGTGTTCTCGGAAAACAAAATCAGCCTTTGGAAATACATGTGTTTTTAGATACTCACGGGAACGAATTTGCCTTTCATGGGATTCATACGTTCTTTGGAATACCTCTGGATTTTGTTTTGTGACTTCCTTATAGGCTTGTATGGAACCATATGTTTCCAAATCCAACTCGTATTTGGTTCGTTTGAAAACGACAACGATCTTCTTGTACTTGATGGAAGTCATGAGTTTTGGAAGAAATTCCCATTTTCATTAGGAAAATAAAGGTTTTTTTACAAAAACTACGATTTTCTTAGGGAATTTTAAGAAAAATTGTATCCAAAATGATTTTAATCTTGTACCAAAACAGGTAGTTTTGTAAATAATGTGTAACCGTTAAATGGTTTAGAGGAAAATCAAAGTATGGCAACAACTCCTACCCCAATGAAAAAGTCCGAAATGCTCAGCGAACTCGCTGAAACAACTGGAATGACCAAAAAAAATGTAGCAGCATTTTTGGACTCTTTCGTTGAACTCGCTTACAAAGAAACTAAGAAGAATGGTGCATTTGTCATTCCTGGTCTAGGTAAACTTGTTAAACGTAATCGTCCAAAGAGAAAAGGTAGAAACCCTGCAACTGGTGAAGCGATTGTTATCCCTGCAAAAACAGTTGTGAAATTCACTCTTTCTAAAACTTGCAAAGACGCGGTTGTCCCACCTAAAAAATAAAGTCATCAATTCTCCCAGGTGGGAATCTACCTGGGAATTTTATGGAAAAAAAACCATATCCATTCTCACCGTTTGAAGATTCTCTTGTAGGGGAAAAAACTCTACTTGTTTGGCAAGATAGCCATCACTCTGAAAAAAATTTAAAAGACCATCTACTCATGGCTTTGGAATTAAGAGAAGATCAGTTAGTATTCACACCAAACGCAATCAAACAAAAGTTAATGGTTTCATATCCTACTGAAATCAGAAATTTAATTGCAAACAATCAAACTGGCGAAATTCCCAAATTACTGATAGCAATTGCAAAAGGGAATACACCAACAAATTCTTTACCCGCATTAGATATTTGTTTTGAACTCATAGAATGGTTGTTAACTGGATTTGATTTGGATGAAGTATTAAGAGAAACTTTGTCATTATTATTCGGAATCACATTATCAATTGAGTTTTTAACATCTGTTCGTGCTGAGTATTTTAAAGAGTTACGCGGTTAAATAAAACGAACAAAAATTTTTTTTGATTGTCAATTTGTGAATTTGGTTCAAAAATTGGAGCAAATAAGGATTTTTGGTAACTTCTATGCAAACTCGAAACATCTATAAATGGGGATCACAAGAAGTGGAAGAAAAACTTCCCTCACATACATTGGATTTTTTAAATCATCAATTCCCAGTATCAAACGAATTTAAATCTTCTCTTCCTAAAGGTGAACTCCCTTTAAAACCATTAAAGAAATCTAAGTTAAGTCCAACAGTCATTTCAAAACTTAAAAAAATTGTGGGGAATTCGAATGTTTCAATAGACGATGTTAGTCGAGCAAAACATTCAATAGGAAAATTTTATACTGAGATCTATAAAGCTCGGTTTGGTGAAGTTTCGGATGTAGTTGATGTAGTGGTCTCTCCTAAAAACGAAAAGGAAATTGAGGAAATATTAGCTCTTGCGAATGCAAATAAAATTCCTGTCATTCCTTTTGGTGCGGGATCTACAGTCACAAAAGCACTACAAGCTCCAAAAGGAGGAATCTCCCTTGATTTGTCTCGATTGAATCGCATCATTGAATTTAATGCGATTGATTCAACAGTAACAGTTGAAGCTGGAGTATATGGACCCGAATTAGAAAAACATTTAAATGACAGGGGATATACCTGTGGTCATTTCCCACAATCCTTTGAATTTTCAACTGTAGGTGGTTGGATTGCTGCAAAAGGGGCAGGGCAAGCTTCCACTGGGTATGGTAAAATCGAAGATATTCTTCTTGGATTAACGGCTATTACACCTTCTGGTAAATTCGAATCGAAAGTTTATCCCGCAGCTTCCATTGGTCCAGATATGTTTCGTTTGTTTCTTGGAACGGAAGGAAGTTTTGGTGTCATTACAAAGGCTACTTTAAAAATTCGTAAATACCACACGCAAAATTCTGCGAAAGGTTCTTTTATTTTCAAAAACTTTGAAAGTGCAGTTGAGACAATGCGTGAAGTGATGCAAGGAGGATTTGGGAAACCTCATTTTTTCCGAATCCAAGATCCAGAAGAAACTGATATTTCTTTTCATATGAGTGGATTAAATGGAGGCAAAGAGGACCTTTTTCTTAGGTTCATTGGTTACAAACCAATGCAAAGATCTCTTATGCATATCATCATTGATGGAGACCCTTCCTATACAAAAGAAGTTTTGAAGAAAATCAAAAGAATCGCTAAACGAAATGGTGGGTTTTCTACAGGAGAATCACCGGTTAACAAATGGTTACACCAAAGGTATTCAAGTGCCTACTTGCGTGATTATTTAATGGATGAAGGTATTAGGATCGATACCTTAGAAACTGCCGTTAGTTGGTCCAATCTTCATACCTTATGGGAAAACACAAGAGCTTATATAAAAAGTTTTGAAAATACATCATGTATGGTCCATATATCCCATGCCTATGAAAATGGTGCAAATTTATACTTTATTTTCATAAGCCCAATGGACAAACAAAATGAAGTTTCTTCTTTTATTAAATTTCATAAAGGAATAATCGATAGTATCCATGAAAATGGTGGATCCTTGTCCCATCATCATGGGATTGGCAGAATGTTATCTCCTTGGATGGAAAAAGAAGTAGGGGAAGAAGGGCTTCGTATCCTTTCTTCACTTAAAAAAACTTTTGATCCAAAGGGGATCATGAATCCAGGTGGATTGTTGGGATTAAAATAATGGGCGTTTCTGAAAGGAAAAAAAGAGAATTTGCACAAAGAGAAACGGATATACTAAATTGCGCGATTGAACTTTTTCGAACAAAACATCCATCACTTGTGAAGATGGATGATATCGCAAAACATTTAGAAATTGGACGAGGGACAATTTATCTACACTTTAAAAGTAAAGATGATTTAATGGCTCGAATCCAATATGAAGATTATGTTCGTCTGCGGGGAAGGCTAGAAAAAGCTTTCGAAGAAAAAACTGCAATTGAAATGTCTAGGCGTGCGATCCGAGCCTACATAGATCATTGTTTAGGTGATAAACATATGTACCTTGTTGCAAAACAATGTGGAGTGAATCTAAACATTGACAATGTTTCTGAAGATATGAGAAAAATGCTCACTGATGAAAGATCAAATCGATTGTCTTTATTAGAAAAAATTTACAAACAAGCAAAAATAGAAAATCTCATCAACTCACGAGGTACCTATCCCAATGTGGCTGTTGCATGGGGAATGATACGTGGTGCAGTAGAAGTGATTCTCGATGGGCATTTTCAAAATGAAATAAAAAGTGAAAAAGCTTATTTAGAAACGATTGAACATGTTTTATTTTTTGGATTATTTTCAGGTGGAAACAAAGGAGAAACATGATGAGAAAGATAAAGGTAATTTTAAATCCAGTTTCAGGTGGAGGCCTTTCTGCAAAAGTTTGGCAAAAAATTGAACCTATTCTCATCCAGAAGGGGATTCCCTATTCCTATGAAGCAACTACCAAAGAAAAAGCCGCCAAAGATATCGCAAAAGAATCCGTAAAACAAGGGTATCATTGGATTTTAGGTATTGGAGGAGATGGTACATTCTCAAATATTATCAATGGACTTTTCGAAAATGGAAAATTGATCAATAAAAATGTTGTATTTAGTCCAATCCCTGCTGGCCGGGGCAATGATTTTATCAAAACTGTAAAGGTTCCTAAAAATCCGGTAAAAGCATTGGAACAAGCATTAAATGGCGATGAAAGACATATTGATTTAATTGATGTTACCTATACCAAGCCCGATAAATCAAAAGGTAAATATTTGTGTTTGAATTTGGCTGATTTTGGAATGGGTGGAGAAGTTGTATATAGGGTAAACCAATCAAAGTTAGGTAGGTTTATTGGTGGGAAAGGTGTATTCCTTTTTTATACAGTTGTTTGTTTGTTTTCTTATACAAATAAAAAAATCACACTCACACTTTCCAAATTTGAGAAAATCACAAATAAATGTCGGTTAATTGTTTGTGCGAATGGCGAATTTGCTGGAGGAGGAATGTGGTTTGCACCGAATGCGAAGTTAGATGATGGGAAAATGGATTTATTAGCAATCCAAGACGTTTCTGTTTTTGAAACACTTCGCAAATTTGGAAATCTTTACCAAGGAAAATTATCTGATGATGCCAAAGTAATTTCCAAACAAATTACTGAACTCAAAGCAGAGTCTGAAGAAGATGTATTTATCGATGTAGATGGAGAAAATATGGGGCAACTTCCTGCTCAGTTTAAAGTTCTTCCCAAGGTATTGCCAATTAAATGTTAAACTTATGAAAAATAGCACCAAACAAGAAAATTCGAGATTAGATCATTTAAAAAAAGAATACGATATTCTTGTCATTGGAGGTGGGATTACTGGTGCCAATGTATTGTGGGATGCAACACTAAGAGGGTATAATTGCCTTCTAGTGGAGAAGAATGATTATGCATCTGGCACGAGCCAAGCTACTTCCAAACTGATCCACGGTGGGCTACGTTATTTAAAGAATTTTGAACTAGGGCTTGTGCGTGAATCTTTATCAGAACGGAGGTATCTAGCAAAAATCTCTCCACACGCAGTTCGTCCTATGGGATTTATCATTCCGATTCGGTCTCTCTTCCAAAGGATTCAGTTATTATTAGGAATGGAATTATACAATTTACTATCTTTTGATAGAAACAAAGATATTGATCCAGATGTTCAACTTCCCAAATACCGATGGAATTCAGTAGCGGAAACAATATATAAAGTGATGGGGCTTGGTAGAAAATCACTCAAAGGAAGTTTCCAATATTACGACTATGCAAACCCAAATCCAGAGAAACATACAACGGAATTTATCCTTTCTGCAAAAGAAAAAGGTGCACATGCTTTTAATTATTTGGCAGTTACTACCTTAAAAAAACAAAATAGTGGTGGTTATACGGTAGGATTAACAGATGAAATCACTGGCAAAAAAGTTTTGGTATCCGCTAAGGTAGTTGTCAATTCGGCAGGACCTTGGGCAGATATAATCGAATCAATGGCGGGGATTTCTGCTGAAAAAAAATTAGTTCGATCTAAAGGGATCCACGCAGTTGTACGCAATATTTGCGGAAATGAATGTGTTGTATTGTCAAAACGAGATGGCTCACATTTATTTGTTATACCATGGCGTGGGAAAACAATCATTGGAACTACTGATACTGCATATGAGGATGATCCAGACAAATTTAAAGTTAAACAATCTGAAATTGTTGATTTGATAGATGAAGTGAATTTCAGTTTTGGTTTTGCAAAATTAACATTAAAAGATGTCGATTATTATTATGGTGGATTAAGGCCACTTGTAGAGGATCCAGGTAGTACGGAGGGAACATACTCTGCATCAAGGAAGTCGGAAATTTTTCATTATGAAAATGAAGGGTTCCCAGGTTTTTTTTCAGCCTTAGGTGGTAAATACACAACAAGTAGAGCTGTTGCAGAAAGTTTAGTGAATGCAATTGATACTTATACAAAAGGAAAACATGTAACTTGTGTCACAAAGTTCACTCCATTACTTGGCGGAAGATATCAGAACCTTAAAGAATTAGTGACGGAAATTCAATTTAAGTTCCCACATGTTTCGGGGAATAAGATCGATACTTTAGTTAGGCGGTATGGAAGTTTAACTTGGAAAATATTATCATTAAAAGGATTGGATACATATCGAATTCCTAATGGTGAGATGTATTTTGAAGACGAAGTTGAATACATTGTTCTAAATGAAGACATTCATCATTTAACTGATTTTTATTTCAGAAGGTCTGGAGTCGGAACAGTGGGGAAAGTAGAAACTTCGGAACGAACTCGTCTTGATAAAAAAATTGCGAAGTTACTTGGTTGGAGCGCAGATCGCCTGAAAGAAGAAGTCAAAAAAGTTGATGAACGTTATCAGTGGTATGTTGATTAAGTGCCTAGAATAAAAATCGAGATTCCAAATCATAAAATATTTGAAACATCCTTATCAGTTCGAATATCAGATATCAATTTTGCCGGTCATTTGGCTCATGATGCGATTTTGACATTAACACACGAATGTAGGGCTAGATTTTTCCATTCTCATGGATGGACTGAGATCAATGTAGAAGGCAAAGGGATAGTTGTTTCTGACGTAGCCATTGTTTATAAATCAGAAGCTTTTTTCCCTGATGATCTAAACATCCAATTGTATGTAGATCAAATTTCATCAAAATCATTGGATATGTTGTATGTGATCACACATAAGGATGGAAAAGAAATTGCTCGTGCTAAAACTGCAATTGTCTTTTTTGATTATTCGGAACGGAAACCTTGTTCAATCCCAGCAGTGTTTTTAAGTGTCATCAAAAAAGAATCTAAGAATTAATTTTTGTCGTTTTGAACTATGTTGTTTTGAATGAGAGACAAAAATTTTGTTTCCTCTGATTCATAATTGAGCTTATGAATGCCACCTAAAGAATTGAGTCTGACTGCTTGATTCCAAGTATTGGATTCCATTTTTTTCCAAATCCCAATTCCAAATCGGCCGTATTCATTTCGAATCCACTGCATAAGTTGAGTTATGGTTTCAATATTTTTATCTTTCCGTTTCGTATATGATAGAATAAAATTTAATAGTTCTTCTATCCCTTTCTTTTTTACCACTGATGTTTTAAAAATAGGTGGAAGTGATTGGTCAGGGAGAATGTCTTTGATAAATTCCAGAGTAGACTCTAACATATAATAACTTGAATTGGCGAGAGATTCTTCATCACATTTGTTGATGATAAAAGCTTCTGGAACTTCCATAATCCCAGACTTCATAAACTGTACTTGGTCACCACCCAAAGGTTGCATCACGAGAAATGAAATATCGGAAATGAGTGATACTGAAATTTCGTTTTGTCCGATGCCGACTGTTTCAATGAATACATAATCAAATATCTTTCTTAAAAAACGGATTACATGATAGGTATAGGGATTGAGTCCACCTAATTCAAGTTGAGAAGGTTGTGATCGAAAATAAATCCTCGTGTCCCTTCTGGGAAGAGTGACTCTTGTTCGGTCTCCAAGTATCGACCCACCACTGATATTGGAAGAGGGGTCAATTGCCACAATTGCCATTTTTTTGTTTGGTGCAAAGTCCAGGAACAAACGACAAAGTTCTCCGAGTAACGATGATTTGCCAGCACCAGGGGTGCCTGTGATTCCGATGGTGAGACCTTCTTTGGCATTTGGTTTTTGCGATTGGATTTCGTTGAACAAACTTTCTCGAAATCTTAGATTGTTTTCTGTTTCAATTTTGGAGATGATTTTAGCAATGGGAAACTTCTCACCAAGAAGTGCTTCTGAAACCAATTGCGATAGTGTTTCTGTGGAATCCATCAAAGAGTGTGCCATTGTAAAATGAGTTAAATTCGAGGTGAAACCTCCACTAACATTCATATCGAAGTGTAGTGGAGGCAGTTGGATCTCTTGTTTAAACGAGGGCTGGTTCAACCGAAATGATATCAATGATTTTGTTCATGATCGACATCAAATCATAATCTTTTGGAGTAAAGATTTCACGGATTCCCATTTTTTTCAGTTCTTCAAAATCGGATTCTGGGATGATCCCACCAATCACAACTGGGATGTTTGCTTTGTAGTGAGCAAGTTCATCAAATAGTTGTTTTGCGATTTCTTTATGGGAACCAGAAAGAATGGAAAGTCCAATCACATTTGCATTTTCTTCCACCGCAGATTGTACGATTTCCTCTGGAGAAAGTCGGATTCCGGAATAAATCACATCAAACCCACTGTGTTTTGCTGATACTGCAATCATCTCAGCACCATTGGAGTGACCATCAAGTCCTGGTTTTCCTACAACAATTTTTGGTCTATGGCCATGGGCTTTTGTGAAGGCTTCCACTTTCCCACGAACAGTTGCTACTTTATCATCAGAGAGGAAGAGTTTTTGGCCGTCCACACCAGTTGGTGGGTTGTATTCGCCATACACTTCGCGAAGAGCATCTGCCCATTCTCCTGTTGTCACAAGTGCTTTTGCACATGCAATGGAGTATGGCATAAGATTTTTTCCATCTTTTGCAGCTTGTTTGAGTTCCTCTAAAGATTTTTTAGCAAGTTCTGCATTCCGACGTGTTTTTGCTTCTGCCAATACACCTAATGTTTGTTCAGCGGATTTAGGATCAACTTTGAAAATACCACCGTCAGAGTCAGTCATAAGTGGTGATTTGATCCCGTCAGTCCATTTGTTTTTACCAACAATCACAAGTTCATTGGAATTGATTTTGGAAAGCCTTTCGGTTTGTGATTTCACGAGTTGTGATTTCATATAACCGTTTTCGATGGCAACAAGAGCTCCACCCATATCGAGAATTTTTTGGATTTCCAATTTGGCTTGTTCTTTCAGGGCTTTTACTTTTGATTCAATGACTTTTGATCCTTCAAAAATATCTGGGTATTCTAAAAGGTCGGTTTCATATGCTAATACTTGTTGCAGACGAAGTGACCATTGTTGGTCCCAAGGTCTTGGAAGCGAAAGTGCTTCATTCCATGCTGGTAATTGTAAAGCACGGCATCTTGCATTACGAGATAACGTTACACCCAATGCTTCAATGAGGATTCTCCATGCATTGTTTTCTGGTTGTTCTTCTGTGAGACCAAGTGAATTCACTTGTACTCCATAACGGAACACTCTGTACTTTGCATTTTTGACACCGTAACGTTCTTTCGTGATTTCTTCCCACATTTCTGTGAACGCACGCATTTTGCACATCTCTTCTACAAAACGAATCCCAGCGTTGACAAAGAAGGAAATCCTTCCCACACACTGTTCGAATTCATCTTCTGTGAAACAGTTTCTTTCTTTGATGGCATCTAACACAGCAATCGCTGTTGCAAGAGCAAAGGAAAGTTCTTGTACAGGTGTTGCACCCGCTTCTTGTAAGTGATAAGAACAGATGTTAGAGGGGTTCCACTTTGGAATATTGTGCAGACAATATTCATACATATCCACGATGATTTTCATCGAGTCTTTTGGTGGATAAATATAAGTTCCGCGAGCCAGGTATTCTTTGATGAGATCGTTTTGAGTGGTCCCGTTTAGTTTTTCGAGGGGAACTCCACGTTCTTCCGCAAGTGCCACATAAAGCGACAATAACCACATAGAAGTTCCATTGATGGTCATCGATGTGTTCATCTCTTCGATTGGGATCTGGTCAAATAAAATGCGGAAATCTTCAAGTGAGTTGATAGGAACTCCCACTTTCCCGATTTCAGGCCTTGAGACTTCGTGGTCGGAGCTATAACCACACTGAGTGGGTAGATCAAATGCAATGGAAAGCCCTGTTTGGCCTTTAGAAAGGTTCTTTCTGTACAACTCATTGGAGGCTTTTGCGTTGGTGTGCCCTGCATAGGTCCTAAAAATCCATGGTTTGTCAGGTTTTCCCTGTCCATTCTCGTCAACGAGAAGGTAATCTTTTTTTTCGGCGGACATTCTTTGCCTCGTTTTATAATTTCTATGTATAATTGAAAATCTTCTGGAATATTTTCACCTAAAAATTTATACAGGACTAGGCAATTTAAGCCTTTTCCAAGATGCGCGAACCTAAACCTTTTTCACCAATTCCATTCATTTTTAGCATCTTACTCTTAAGTTTGGGTTATGCGTTGTTCTCATATTTTAGACCATTCCCCACAACAGAAACAGAATGGGAATTTTTGGCAAATGCCAAAGCTGCAACGGAGGAGGGGGGGCTCATTTCTGCAAGAGAACCACTTGCATTCTGGTTTGTAGTCACATGGAAAAAAATCTTTGGTAGCAATTACATTCCATCCTTCATTGCGTTAGCTGGTTTATTTTATAGTTTGTTTTTACATCTTTTTTTGTTGTTACTCAGAAATGTAGAATGGAAACGAAATCACTATTTTGTGGTTTATCTTGCTGCCTTTTTGCCGTTTTCTTACGGATTCCCAACTTCCTATTTCACAGAGACACTTTGTTTGGTATTTTTGTTACTAGTTTTTTTGACATTTCGTTTGGAAAAGATGACAGACTTACTCATTTTCCCAACGTTCACACTTCTTGCCTTTTTCTCTAGTTTTATCATGTTCTACTTGGGTTTCACATTCTTCGTGATCTTCACAGGGATTCGTGGATCGAGAAAAGCAGCACAAAAAACATCAGTTTTTTATAAGAAGAAAAATGTTCCGTTTTTATTTTTACTTGGATACTTAGCTTTTTTTCTTATCTCACTTATCTTTTTCTCTTACTCCAATTTTTTTGGAGAAAAATCGATCAGTTTTCTTTTCAAAACTTGGTACCAAATAGCTCTGATGATATTACTTCCCATGGTAACCATAGGGATTGGACATATATTATTAAAAACAGAAAAAGAACTGAATACAATCACAGCCTCTGTTGTGTTAGGCATTTCCATTCTTGTTTCCGTGTATTTTATCTTTAAGGATTTACGTTCAACTGCCAAAGAACCGTGGGACACTCAAACTAAAAATTTAACCAAATCATTTGGGCAGGCACTTGTTCTAAAATCCGATCCTATTTATTTACCAAAAGAGTTTTCCTTTGCTTTGTATTTCCAAACAGGAACCAAAACAAAATATTTAAAAGAAACTGTGATACCTGATAAATCTTTTTTATATGTAGAAGGGATATGGAACCAAGACATCCAATTGGTACAAAAATCTGGATTGTTTCGAAGATCGAATCGGTCGAATGGCATTGTTCCATTAAGTGAAGACGATGTCCTGATCCAAAAAATCACCTTCGATAAAATTAAAAATGAAAAAAATCTAAGTTTTATCTCTAAGAAGATTGAAGAATCGTGGGCCAATGTTCCCGCAAAGCGCCCGTTTGATGAATATACTGCTGGTTTACAAAAAAAGTTTGGTTATTTGAGTTTTTACTAAAACTTCAGATTAAGAACTAAAGTCTTTATAAAAACGTTTCACTTTGGAAACATATTGTTTTGTTTCCTCATATGGTGGTATACCTTTGTATCGTTTCACAGCACCAGGACCTGCATTGTAAGCAGCAATTGCCTTTTCTGGATCCTTAAATTCTTTCATCAGACCTTTTAAGAATTTTACACCACCAGTGATGTTTTCTTCGGGATCAAAAGGGTCCTTCACACCCAAACTTTCTGCAGTCTCGGGCATTAGTTGCATGAGGCCCATTGCACCTTTGGGAGAAACCGCCTTCGTTTTAAATCCAGATTCTGCCTTCACCATTGCCTTTACTAAATTTGGATCCATCCCTTGTGCTTCGGCTATGGATTCGATTGTACCAATGAGATCCTCTGTTTGTTTGGGCCCTCGTGAAAGAGCAGGTGCTAAGGATTTCGCTGTATCAGGGAAAGGAAGTTGGATGGAGTCGTTCGGGATGGGATTTGTTTCACTCGTTTGTTTTGCCCCATTTTGTTTGTTCCATTCCTTTTCTAACAGATCAGGGAAGGAGACAAGGGCACTAGGGTTCTTTGCCATTTGGGACAAAGATTCCATTCTGCCTAAGACAGAAGAAACAGAAGGGATATCAGTGAGTTTCACATCATTCCTTTCGGTCAGATTCTAGAAAACTGAAGTAAAAAATTATGTCTCTTACTGAATTTTGTTAGTCTGGATATGGTGTAGGTCTTTTGGGTCGAGTGGTTTTACAAGGTAACCTTTCACATTGGGAAAGGACAAACTTTTGGATTGGTCGGAAGGATCTATGGAGGATGTGAGAATGTAAATCGGGATTTGAGAAATGGGTGTGATCGTTTGGACTGTCTCCAAAAACTGCCAACCATCCATGATCGGCATATTCAAATCTAAAAACAAAAGTTCAGGAAGATGTTCCGTGGACTTTAAGGCAGTGAGTGCTTCCGATCCATTCGGGTAAGTGAAAATTTCAGAAGCAAAGGAAAGTTTTTCCATAAGAGTTTTGATGAGAAAAGTAGTAACAACATCATCTTCGATCAAAAATACTTTTGAAATTTGGCTCATGATTCTGGAAAACTTCTCTCAGAAACTATCGATTTCTGGAAAAGAAGCAACCAATAAAATGAAACATCCTCTCTTTATAAGGTATGTGGAGAGGTTAAAACATCTGGTCTAAGTATTTCTTTTAGTTTTGTTTCTTCCAAGAATCCAAGTTCAAGGACTATGGATTCCACAGATCGATTTTCGGCAAGAGCTCGTTTGGCGACTAAGGTTGCATTTTCATACCCAATGTATGGATTGAGAGCAGTCGCAAGACCTGCTGATGTTTTGACTCTGGATTCAAGAACTTTTCGATTTGCAGTGATTCCTGAAACACAATTAGTTTCCAAAGTTTTACAACCGGCCGTTAGGTGCTCGATACTTTTGAATAAACTATGAGCAATGATTGGCTCAAATGCATTCAATTGTAATTGTCCTGCTTCTGCTGCCATAGTGATTGTGATATCATTTCCAATCACTTCATAAGCAATTTGATTCACCACTTCCGGGATGATAGGATTCACTTTGCCTGGCATGATGGAGGAACCCGCAGCCTTTGCTGGTAAATTGATTTCATTAAATCCACCTTGTGGGCCACTCGAGAGTAATCGTAAATCGTTACATACTTTTGACAGTTTGGTAGCGATTCGTTTTAATACTCCAGATAATTGGACAAAAGCACCTGTGTCTTGTGTTGCTTCGATCAAATTTGGAGCTGCATTTAAATCAAACCCCGTTTGTTTTGCCAGGATTTCAGTTACGATTTTCGAATAACGAATGTCAGTATTGATTCCTGTGCCGATTGCAGTTGCTCCTAAATTAATTTCACCTATGAGGGAAGTTGCTTCTTTTAATCGGGAAATGTCTTCACCTAACATTACATCGTATGTTGAGAATTCTTGGCCTAAGGTCATTGGCACTGCATCTTGTAACTGAGTTCTCCCAATTTTTAATATATCTTTGAATTCATCTGATTTTTTTTGAAACGAAACCTGTAAACTTTCTAGAGCAGAAAGTAATCCGATGATAGAAAACACAGCAGCCAATTTGATAGAAGAAGGATAAACATCATTCGTACTTTGTGACATATTGACATCATTGAGTGGGTGGAGAAATGTATAATCACCCTTGGGATGGCCTGCTAATTCTAAAGCAATGTTTGTGATCACTTCGTTGGCATTCATATTTGTGGAAGTGCCTGCACCACCTTGGATGACATCCACTACAAACTCAGAATGGAATTTGCCATTTAAAATTTGATCACAAGCTTCCACAATCCATTTTGATTTTTCGGAAGGGAGTAGTCCTAATTGTAGATTTGCCAATGCAGACGCTTTTTTGATATGGGCGAGGGCACACACTAAATCAGGATACGTGCCAATGGACTTTCCCGTAATGGGATAATTTTCAAGTGCCCTTAAAGTGTGAATCCCCCAATAAACATGCTTAGGAATTTCTCTTTCGCCAAGCAGGTCATGTTCCATCCGAAAATTTGTTTCTGTCATTTCAGAATTTCTCCAATTGAGAACGAAAGATACTAGACCAAAAAGAATTGGGAAGAAGATTTATGTTCTGCATGAAGAAATTCACATTCTTATTTTTTTACTTTAGCCTTCCATTTTTTTCCATCTTTCTATTTGGTATTGAAAAGACAAATTTGGAAGTGACTTGCAAACAGAAAGAAGAAACAGTCAAAACGATTTATCAACTTTTACCGGATTCAGAACGGAGTTGTCCTGAAATTGCAAAACTTGTTCTCACTGAAGAAGATGAAGAAGGCGAAAAATTGGATAAAGAATACCAAGAATTGTTTTTGAAAGTGTGTGAGTTAAAACGCAAAAAACGTACATTAGAAGAAATTCGAGACAATTTGGGTCTTTCTAAACAATGTAATTCCTACCAATCCGTTACGAAAAAGAATTGATTCTTCGACTCAATCTAGTAAATTTATTGCCAAGTATATGTTGAAGTACATTTCTATTTCCCTTCTTTTCCTTTCTCCTATGGTCCTTTTGCCATGTGAACCTTTTGTTACGAAAGTTTTGTCACCTATCGACCATTCATCGAAAGACAAAAGTTTTTCGGAATTCAAAGTCAAATTTTTAAAAACCTTAAAATCAAAAGATCGAAAATCCTTAGAATCTTTTTTGGACAAAGACATCCATTTTACGTTTGGTCCAGAAACTGGCAAAAAAGAATTTTTAAAATCATTCCAACTGACAGAAAAACCGAATGATTCTGATTTTTGGAATTTAATGAACGATACGATCCAGTTAGGTTTACGTCAAAATGCGGAAGGCCAAATGGTAGCTCCTTATTTTTTTGAAACATTCCCAAGTGATTATGATCCCTTTTCGCATTATCTCATCATTGGTAAAAATGTAAATGTAAGAGAGGATGCATCAAAAGAATCAAAGGTGATTGCCCAACTCAGTTACCAAATTGTTAAGTCAGAGGCTGATGATTTGGATGGAAGGAGACTGGAAAAGGAAAGTAATTGTAATTGGAAAAAGATTTGTACACCTCAGGGAAAAGCCGGATTTGTTTGTGATCGATTCATCCGTAGTCCTCTCGACTACAGAGCTTTTTTCGAAAAAAAGAATGGGCAGTGGTATCTAACAACATTCATTGTTGGCGATTGATAGCTGTTAAATTATCAATTCGATTAGTTTTTTCTTGATATTCGAAAGCTAGATTTTCAAATGAGAACAAACAATCGTAAAAGGATTCAATATGTTAAAAAAATTGCTTTTAGGTGCCATCGCACTTTCTTTCACCAACTGTTTGGTTTTAAATCCACTTGGTGCAACAATTGATAGGGAAAAAGGTTCTGTCGCTGCGGGTCGAATCACGGATGCAGCCATCCAAACCGATTTGGTTAATTCAACTCTATTGGCAGGAAGACCTGCGATTTCACTTATCACATTACTCGCTTCCGATATTGCAAAAATTGAATCAGATAAATATTATGTAAAAGCAGATGTTGATCAATGCATCGATGACATTACTGGATTCAAAGGTTTTGTACTTGGATCTTTGATCACAAATATTATATCCTGCCAGGATTTGAAAACAGATGGATATATTACTGGAGATCCGTTCCCAAGCTTCTAAAATCTTCCCATATTTTTCCTGCTCTTTTTTTTAGAGCAGGGAACCAATTCAAAATCTTCCGGGTCATATTCTCAAAACTAAAAAGGAAGGTTTTATGATCTCTCTTAAAAAAGCCCTCAAAATCACAACGACAGTTGGTCTTGTATCGGTTATGGCGTTTGCCTTTGGAAATTGCCGTGGTCACAAAGACTTTGAAAAACGTATCGAATGGGTGACATCTAAACTCACTTCAAAATTAGATTTAGACGATGCTCAGAAAGCAAAACTAGAAAGTATCAAAGCAGAACTCATCGCCAAACACAAAGAGATGAAACCAAAACATGAATCTTGGGCCAAAGAATTGGCAACTCAGATTCGTTCTGAAAAAATTGATACCAAGTATCTCGACAAAATGAGTGCAGAAAGAGAAACACGCCACCAAGAAATGCGTAAGTTTTTCCAAACAAAACTTGTTGAGTTCCATGCAGTTTTAAAACCAGAACAAAGGGAAAAATTTGCAGAACTCGTAGAAAAATTTGCATCTCGTCACCAATCACCTGAAGAGTAAAACATGGCAAATTTTGACTTCGAATCTGTAGTCAAAGAAACCAAATACTTGGTTTTAAAAACGATCGGTGACACTCTCATCGATCGTTTTGACGATGCCACCGAGGATGTAGTTCAGGAAGTGTATTTCCGTGTTTTTAAGTCCCTCGAAAAAGGTGGATTTGATGGTCGATCTAAGATTTCCACTTGGATTTACACGATTGCAAAAAATGAAGCTATACGTATGAACGAAAAACGATTACGAGAAGAAGAGAAAGCAAAACGATATTTGCAAAAAAACAAATCGAACTTGTTCCAATCAGATGAGAATCATTCCATTTTAAAACAAGAATGGATTGAATCTACCTTACTAAAAATCCCAGAAGTATACCAAAAGACAGTACGTTTGTATTTATCAGGTAAATCAATGGATGAAATTGCAAACGAACTCAACATCAAAGAGGGAACTGTAAAATCCAGATTGTTTCGTACAAAAGAATGGATTCGAAAATCGTTGCCAGGAGTGAAAAATGAATTCCAAGAATCATAAAAGATGGGAAGAATTATTGAATGATTCTGATTTTGAATCGCGTATTGTTCGTAAAATTGAAACCAAGGTGCGAACACAACGTAAGAATCGAAACCTAGTTGTCTCATTTGGGCTTAGTTTTCTCATTTTGTCCTCATTTACCTTTCACCAATGGGTGATTGAACCCAACGAAATGATCAGTAACATGAGTTATTTGGTCGAAGAACTAAGTTCTGAATCGCTCGTGAGTTTGAGTTTTGATTGATATTTGTCATTGATAAATATCAGTACAATTTGGAGGCATCTTACTGAAGAATTAGGTATATTTTATTCAATTGTTTCGTCATAATTTGGGAAGGAACAACATAAAATGAACGCTTGCATTCTCTACTTAAACAAAAAACGAATTGAGATGATCAAGTTAGAATCAGATCACATGGAATCAAAGTCCTGGGAAAAAATGAAGGAAACTGACAAATGGGATTTTGCAGAAATCACCAAAACTTTAAATTCACCAAATGAAGTGATCCTTGTGGGTGAATCGGGTTTGAACACCGAATACCGCCGATGGTTAGCCAACCATGACCGTGTTTTAGCCAAAAAACTCATCGCTGTGATTGGAAGTACAATCGAAACTAAAATCAATCCAAGTGTCGTCAGTCACTTTAAAGAAAAGTACTTTCGAGGAAGGGCATAACTTTTAGATCAAATGATCACAAGACTCCGAGTGGGCATGAAAGAACAATCGGAAGAGTAAAAACCCAAGTGAAGTGAGAATGATCACAGTGCCAAAAACTGGAATCCACTTGGGTTGAATGTATTTTCGAATTTTCCCCATAACAACACTTAAGCCTGTTAGCATTGGGATTGTGCCTAGATAAAAACAAAACATCACAAGCCCCCCTGTAACTGCACTTCCAGTTGCAAACGATGCGGCATATGCTGGGTATAAAACACCACAGGGTAGGAGAGCACTGAGAATTCCAATTCCAAACCCTAAACCATTCAGATTTGTTTTTTCACGGATTTTTTGTAGTACATTGGAAATCCCTTTTGGCAAGGTTCCAAATTTAGAATTTGTAGGTAGGATAAGCATCCGAATTAAAAAAAAGAGTAATAGGACAAAGGTAAATGTTCCTGCAATACTTTGGATGGACTTGAGTTCTCCTAATGCGTTTGCTCCTTTGCCAATCAATCCTAACACGATTCCTAAAAAAGAATACGATACCATCCGGCCTAAATGATAGAGAATCACGGGTATTTGTTTAGATGGATTCGATGTTTGCAGGAGAGAAATAAACGGTCCACACATCAAGGCACAGTGAAAACTACTGAGTAAACCATAGATAATGATAGAAACAAAAAAACTAAGGTTTGTCAGTTGGTCCATTTTTTTTGTCTTCTGTTTTTGTTGAAGTAGGTTCCACTTTTGATTGAACAGAATACTCTTCTTCAAAGAACATTCTATATTTGGGTGACTCAATGTCTTCGAATTGGCCTTTTCGAAATGCCAAAACAAATACATATAAAAAGAAACCAGCAATACACATTGCCATGGGAATGGTTAAATAGAGGGCTTCCATTTGGGGATCCTTATCCGTATTGATAACGAATTGATGAGAACTGTCAAACTAGAACAAGCCATAAATACTGCACAGATTACGGGTAACATCAAACCAAACATGGCAAGTGGTAACATAATCGAATTGTAACAGAAAGAAATGATAATGTTCTGCAATATGACTTCCTTTGTTTTTTTGGCTGAAAGTAAGGAATGAATGAGTCCGTTTAAATTTCCAGAAGTTAGTACAACATCTGATTTTTCGAGTGACATATCTTCAGCTTCCGTATGAGAAATGGAAACATTTGCTCTAGCCAAAGACAAACTGTCGTTGATTCCATCACCCACCATAATGACCACATTGCCTTTGTTTTGTGAATCTTGGATGATATTAGCTTTTTCTTCGGGAGAAAGGTCTGAATAAAACTGTTGGATCCCCAATGTATTTGCTATGGACTTTACTGCCAGGAAACGATCCCCAGAAAGGATGGCTATTTTTGGAATCATTTGTTTCAGTAAGGTCACAAATGAATGAGCACCTTGTCTTACTTCATCTGCTAGAACAAATTGTCCTAACATGTTACCATCAATGGCAACGTAGATGATCGATCCTTCTTTTTCAGCATGGGAATCTATGGTTATATTTTGGTCTTTTAAAAGAGTTTGGTTTCCAATAAGAACCGAATGTTCTTTCCCCAACCAAAGGATAGTTCCTTTGACACCTTGTCCTGGGAGATTCTGTAATTGGACAAGATCCATTTCTTTTGCTTTTTCCTTCACCAAATGGAAAGGGGAAAGATACTTTACGAGAGATTTGGCTAAGGGATGGTTAATTTCCTTTTCGATTCGATAAACAAATGGTAGGTGATCTTCTGAAACTGTCACCAAACGAACAAGGAATTTCCCTTCCGTGAGTGTCCCTGTTTTGTCCAAATAGATTGTATTTGCCTTTGCTAAAGATTCCACAACAGACGGATTTTTTAAAAGTACACCTTTTTCTGCATTTAGAATATGATTTGTGACAAGGGCAGTGGGAACTGAAATTCCTAAGGCACATGGGCAGGCAACAATCAGAACAGAAATTGTAGTGACCAAACTCTGTTCTAGATTACCATTCGTGACAAACATCCAGACTCCAAAACAAATAAATGCCAATAGGAAAACGACAGAAATAAAATAAGAGGCAATTCTTTCCGTTAGGATTTGGATTTTTGGTTTTAAGTGCAATGCTTCCTCTAAACGGAGTTTCAGCGAAGACAATGTAGATGCATGGTAATCAGAATTGGCGAGGATAAGAGCTGGATTGTCCATTGTGAGGGAACCAGCAAGAATGGAATCTCCTGTTTGTTTTCGAATCGGAACAGATTCCCCTGTTAAAAACGATTCATCAACATAGGTTTCCTTCGACAATAAAATTGCATCGACAGGGATACGTTTACCTGGAGCAACTTGGATTTTATCACCTAACTTAATTTCGCTACTAGGGATTGTAGTTTCAATATTTTCACTGATACGAACTGAAGTT
Organism: Leptospira paudalimensis; assembly: GCF_026151345.1. NCBI lineage: Bacteria > Pseudomonadati > Spirochaetota > Leptospiria > Leptospirales > Leptospiraceae > Leptospira > Leptospira paudalimensis. The sequence continues at coordinate 165,376 of NZ_JAMQPR010000002.1, read as the reverse complement.
TCTGGAAGTTTACAAAGAATGGATTCTAATTTATCAGAAGCAAATACCCTTGCCTTTTCTTCAAAGTATTTCCCTATTAAAATAAAGAAATAAATCATCGCAACGGAATCGAAATACACTTCTCCCTTATCGGTTAAGGTGACAAAAACAGAATAAAAATAAGCCATCGAAATTCCTAAAAATAAAAGGAAGTCCATGGAGAGAGTTCGCCTTCTAATGCTTGTTAAAAACCCCGACATAAAAGGAAACCCTGAATACAAATAAGCAGGAGTTGCAAAAACCCAAGAGGCATAGTGAAACATACGTTTGAGATTGAGATCAATTCCAGTGAAGTATCCAGAATACAATGCAACACTGAGAATCATGATATTCCCAAAACAAAATCCGGCTACGCCAATTCGAAGTAATAAGTTCTTAAGTTGTTTTGACTTTTGTAAATTCCCTTCAGTAGGGGAAAACAAAATTGGTTTATATCCAATGGCACGAATTAGAGATAGGATACGTGAAATTTTAATCTTAGATTTATCAAATCGGATTCTTGCACGTCCAGATGCAAAGTTGATTTGAGCAGAAAGGATTCCTTCTTCTTCATTCAAAACTTTTTCATTGATCCAAACGCAGGCAGAACAATGGATGTTCGTGATTTGGATTGAAACTTCTGAAAATTCTCCTGAAGGCCTTACGAACTTTTGGTATACCAATTCATTCTCAACCTCTGTTTCATTTTCTTCGATTTCAACGGGGCTGAGTTTTGTATTTCCTTTTAGGCTATAATAATAACTTCCACCCAATGAATGGATTATGGAATAAACAGTTTCACAACCTTCACAACAGAAAACCTTTGTTTCGTCTCCCAATTTGGATTCGATACGAACCAATCGAATGGGATTCCCGCAGTGGTCACATTCTGTTGTTGTGTTTTGTGATGTTGTCTCTTTCATTTAACTATGATTTTACCTTCTCGTTCAAAGGATTTCCCGCTAATGTTTGCAATCAGCCTCATGTTCCAAGTGCCCGATTCTTTTAATGGAATTTTCCCAGTGAAAGTGAGATCAGATGGTTTTAAATCATATCGAGTTGTGTTTTTGGTAGTTGCATTTCGTTCTAGTATGACATACATTGAATCTGCTTTCACAAATGATTCGTTTTGATTTAAAGTCACTGTTAATTCTAAATCACCTAGAGGAAGAATTGTTGTTTTGTCCCAATTGGTAGATAATTTGTAACCTTGTTTGATCAATTCTTTTTGATTCTCGATCGCCTTTTCATAATTCAAACCGATTTCATAATAGTTTTTGTCCATGACTGGTTCAAAATGTTTGTAAGTAAGGCGTATCGTATAAAATGTTGCTGCCACGAGGCCAGTAAAACTAAACAATACTACATACATTGCATTGCGTAAACTAGGGTGTAAGTCTTTGAACATAATTATTTCCTCGGTAGAGACAGTGATAGTTTTTTCTCTAGTTTTTCATCTGGATCTTGTGTGTTTTTTAAAACGATGGAACCAGGTAAATATCCTTCGTTTAATTCCTGTTCGGAGAGGGTTTGCGTTTCCAACACAACAGATATGCTTTTGATTTCTCCTGAACCTAATGTGAATTGATTGTTTTCTTCACCTGATCGAATCAGTATCTCCTTTCCATGCCTTGTATCAAAAGCAGTGAGTTGGAATTCTTTTTCGACTGGAGCAATGTTTTGAATTCTAAGTGCTATGAAGGCTCTAATTTTATTATCTGGAATGAGGATAGGGGGCATTGATTTATTGGAAGCAGCAATCATTGACATCGGAATTCTTGTGAGCAGTTGGATACTTGCCCCTGTGAGAACCACACCTAATAAAATTGCATAGACCACGGTTCTTGGTCGAACCCATTTGATTTTATCACCAGTTTCAATTTGTTTGAGAGAAAAATAACCGATTAAGGTTTTTTTGTTTTCTTTTGCCATGATAGAAGTGCAAGCATCCACACATTTCCCACAGGCAACACAACCTACTTGTAAGCCATCACGGATATCAATTCCTGTTGGGCAAACTACCACACACATATTACAAGCAATGCAGTCACCGATTTTGGTTTTTCCATCACGACGAGGTTCACCACGTTTGAAATCGTAAGTTACATTCCAGGAATGTTCATCCATGAGAAGGGTTTGGAATCTTGCATAAGGGCAAGCATATCGACAAAATTGTTCTCTGATAAACCCGATATCAATGAACATCGCTGCAGTAAAAAATAAGGTAAAATAAAAATATGTTTCGGAAAATGCTGAGAAACTCTTGTAGTCAGCTAACATTTCATAGGGGCTAACAAAGTATGCGATCCAGTGAAAAGAAGCAATAAATGAAACTACGATCCATAAAAAATACACAGTGTATTTTCCTATAATGGATGCGTCTTTTTTCCCATATTTAGAATCTAAAACAAACCGACCAATTCGGTCGAATAAGTCGGTATAAATGGTTTGGGGGCAACCCCATCCGCACCAGACACGTCCAATGACGGATGTAAAAAAGAAAAGTGACAATCCCATTGTGAGAAGGAAAAACCATAAGATCAGTCCTTCTTGTGGAATAAAAAGACCACCAAACAAGTGAAACATCCTCTTCGGGATGTCCAGTCGGATGAGTGGACTACCTTCTGGTAACACCACCCAAGGTGCGACTAAAAATAATCCCACGAGAAAACTCATAACGATATTTCTACGTGTCCTTACTTTTCCTGATTGGGGTCTTGATATGATCATCTTTATTTTGCCTTTACCAAACTACTGTTCTTTGTTGCAAGCCATGCCATTACAGCATATACCTTCTCAGCACCTAAACCTTCCCAAGCTGGCATACCACCTCGGTTGAGTTTTTGTCTATCTGGTCCGATTCCTTTCATGATGTTGTTAAACACTTCTTTATCAGTGTTTCCATGAATCCAATCTTTATCAACCAAACTTGGTCCTACTGCACCTTCTGCAGTTGGGCCGTGGCAAGCTGAGCAAATTTGTTTGTAAGTGCTCTCACCTTCTTTAATCGCAACAGCATCATCACGGTATGGATTTGAGCCATCTTCAGGATTTGCTACAACAACTTGTTTTGTTGGAAACTTTGTTTCGTGTTCAGCTACTTCTTTTTCGAAAGCAACATCTTGTGGCCAATCTGAGTACCAGTGAAAGTATACAACATAACCGATGGATACGATGATACTGATGAGCCATACTAATTTCCACCAAGGTGGCATTGGATTGTCGGCTTGGAAGATTCCGTCTACTTCTTTTGGTTCTTTCATTCGTATTAATCCTCCTCAAGCATTCGATACTTGGGTTTTTCCATTTCTTCTTTACTGCGTTTTTTATAAACGTAGTAGGTGATGTATGCAATTGCGATCACAAGGATCGGCAATCGCAAACTTTTGTAAATTAAGAGAAGGTCGGCGTCATTCATGACTTTACTTCATCCCTTTTTGTAACTCCGCAGAGTCACGTCCCAGTTTTTGCAAATAAGCAACAAGTGCATCTCCCTCAGTTTTATCTTTGAGAAGTGATGGAGCATTTGCCAAATCTTCTTCTGTGTAAGGTACACCGATGGATCGTAGTGCTTTCATGTTCGCAACCACTTGTTCGACATCTACTTTGTGTGACTCTTCGAATAACCATGGATAGGCTGGCATAATGGAGTTTGGTACACCACCTACGGTTCTAGGGTTGATGAGGTGGTTTTTATGCCACTCATTTGATCGTAACATTTGTGACTCGTGTGCTAAGTCAGGTCCCGTACGTTTTGAACCCCAAAGGAATGGATGGTCGTAAACAAACTCCCCACCCTTGGAATAACCATTTCTTCCGTAAGATTTAGTTGGGTCAAAACGATCCACTTCCCATTTAAAAGGACGAACCATTTGTGTATGACAACCAATACAACCTTCTCTTTGGTAGGTATCACGACCTGCCAACTCCAATGCTGAATATGGTTTTACAGTGGATATTGGAGTGACCGTTTTGGTTAGGAAAAACGGCGGGATGAGCTCAAAAAGTCCACCAATCACAACCGCAATGGTTGTATAAATAGTAAACTTGACACCTTTTGTATCCCAACGGTCAGCAATTTCTGAAAACCAATCTAAGAATTTGTTAAAACCAAACATTATGATTTCACTCCTATACGTAAGTCTTGTTCCACAAAACCACTGTCTTTGTTTTGAATGGTTTTGATAAAGTTATACACCATAAGGATAATCCCTGTTAGGTAGAGTGTTCCTCCAATCGCACGGAACAAACGGAATGGTTTTAAGAACTCAACGATCTCGACCCAATCTTTGTAAACGAGTTCACCGTTTTCACCAACAGCTCTCCACATAGATCCTTCTGTAATACCAGATACCCACATGGAAATGATGTAGAGTAGGATCCCAAGAGTTCCGAGCCAAAAATGTGCATTCGCCAATTTTTCACTATAGAGGTTTGCATTCCAAAGTCTAGGAACTAAGTAATACAAAGCAGCGGCAGACATAAATCCAACCCATCCTAAAGTTCCAGAGTGAACGTGACCAATGATCCAGTCTGTGTTGTGACCTAATGCAGAAACCGCACGGATCGAAAGAAGAGGACCTTCAAAGGTTGACATACCGTAAAATGTAACGGCAGCTAACATCATTTTGAGGGTTGCATCCACTTTGATTTTGTCTTTGGCTTGCGTGAGGGTTAAAAATCCATTTAACATACCACCCCAAGATGGCATCCATAACATGATGGAAAATACCATACCAGTTGTTTGTAACCACTCAGGGATTGGTGAATACAATAAGTGGTGAGGACCTGCCCAAATGTAGATAAAGATGAGGGACCAGAAGTGAATGATGGAGAGTCTATGTGAGTAAATTGGTTGTTTGATGTGTTTTGGGAGGTAGTAGTACATAAGTCCCAAAAATGGAGTAGTAAGAACAAATGCCACCGCATTGTGACCATACCACCATTGGATATTGGCATCAAATACTCCTGCATAAACCGAATACGATTTTAAGAATCCAGCAGGGATTACGATGTTATTCACAATGAAAAGTAGGGGAACTGTTACGAAGGAAGCAATGTAAAACCAAATGGCAACATACATTTGTTCTTCTTTTCGTTTGAGTACCGTCATGAGGTAGTTTGCAAAAAAGATTACATACCATACAACTATGAGTAAGTCGATAGGCCATTCTAATTCAGCATATTCTTTTGATTGGCTGTAACCGAGTGGTAATGTGATCGCAGCTAAAACAATTGATAGATTGTATAATGCCAAATGCAGTTTGGAAAGAGTGTCGTTCCACATTCTTGTGCGACAAAGTCTTTGTACTGTATGATAAGCAGTGGCGAAGATTACGCTCAATGCAAAACCAAAAATGGCAGCATTGGTATGTAGTGGTCGTAACCTTCCGAAGCTCGTCCAAGGTAATTCCAAATTCAGCTGTGGATACACAAGTTGGAAGGCAATTATGACACCAAATGTCATTGATGCAACGCCCCAGACTAACGCTGAAATGATAAACCCTTTTACGATAAAATCGTCATATTGAGTTTTTTCCGTAGCCAATGTTTCTCTCCTTAATCTTTATCAGTTCTATTTCTTTAGAGAACTTAATCCTTTATACAAAGAAGACGAAGAAAAGAAAGAAAAACTGGAAAGATGGACTATGTTCCACCCTTGATTTTTGTCAAGGATGGACTTGAGATTTAGAATTGATCTAAAATTTAAGGAGTGGGGATATCAATATAATTCTGGTTAGAAGGTGACTTCGTAACCTAATTGAGTACGATGTTCAATACCTCTGTCACCAGCGATTGCTGTTGGGTGGTATCCAACTCTGTCTACAGTTGAATGGAGGAAGAACTTTTCTTTCCTGGTATCTTCCATACTGAGTCCAGAACCTGTAGGGTGGAAGTAATATGCATCAAAGATGTTCCAAGCATACGCAAGTAAGGTGGCAATCCCAATGTACTGCATTTCTTGGTAGTGCCTTTCTACAGATTCCCTTTGCCCCTTAAAAGGCCCAAGTTGGCTTGCAACCACAGCTTCTCCAGGAGAAACAGCAGCCGTTTGTGGTGTGAAAGCAGCACGGATGAGTCCATTTGTTGTATAAGGATTATCTAAATTATTATAATCTCTTTTTGCATTTAGATACATGCGGTGTTTGTCATATGTAAAAAAGAGTCCAATGGCAATGATGGAAGGGTAAACAATCGCTTGCACTTTTCTTCCTTGTTTCCACTGACCCCATCCTGGGAGAACAGCAGATCGCCACGTTGCTCCTGCTCGGGTCAGATTTTTCCTTTCTGCCTCCGCAAGCCTTGCGTCTTCTTCTTGTTTACGTTTTGCTTCTGCTTCTAAAGCTGCATTGTTTTTAGCGTTTTCTTTTTCCAAACGAGCTGCTTCTTCCTGCTCTTTTTTGAGTCTTGCCGCTTCTTCTTTTTCTCGTTTGATACGTTCTTTATCTTCTTCTGCTTTTCTGAGTTTATCTTCCTCTGCAGCTGTTAGTTGGTCTTTATAAACGACCTTTAAAATTTCAGTTTTATTGAGAACAACAGTGGTTCCATCTTCTTTTCTGATTTTAAGCTTGTATTGGTCTTGTTCTACAACTTTCCCTTTGATAGTTCCTCCTTTTTTGAGTAGGATGCTTTCTGCAGAGACGTTGGTAGATAGGAGTACCAAAAGTGTTGCGATTTTTACAATTTGTTTTACAATTAGTTTCAAGGGAATCTCGAATGTTGGAATATTACTTAACAATTTTTATAGTGTTACTTGCTACGTTCCAATTAATCTCTCCTATGATTTTATCGATTTGGAAGTTAGGCAAGAATTTTTTTGCAAAAGAGAAGATGAATCAGAATCCACAATTGGAAACAAATTATCCCTGTTACGAGAAAGTTTGCTCCAAATGTGGACCTTAAGCGAGATTGTTGAAAATTTAAGCTTCTACTTCTGAAGTCAAAAAATGGTGCACTTGGTCTGCACACTTTCTTCCTTCCGAAATTGCCCATACAATCAGGGATTGTCCTCGTCTTACGTCTCCGCAAGCATACACTTTTGGAATTGAGGTTGCAAAGGATCCGGCTTTTGTGCCAAATTCTGCTTTGACATTCCCTCTATTATCAAGTTCTAATCCTTCTTTTTGTAAATCAGCAAGTAAACCTTCTTTCACAGGGTTCACAAATCCCATCGCTAAAAAGACTAGGTCGGCAGGCCATTCGAATTCGGTTCCAGGAACTGGGATGAACTTTCCGTTTTCTTCTTTGACTTCCGATCCGTAAATTGCAGTGACTTCACCTTTTTCATTGGCTTTGAATCCCATTGTCGAAACTGCCCATTTACGATTCACACCTTCTTCGTGAGATGTGGATGTTCGGTACATCTTTGGATACAAAGGCCAAGGAGTGGATTTGTCTCTATCTTTTGGAGGTTCAGGGAATAATTCAATTTGAGTGACGGACTTTGCACCATGCCTGTTGGATGTTCCTACACAGTCAGAACCTGTGTCACCACCACCAATCACAATCACATGTTTGTCTTTTGCATTGATGATTTCAATCGCATCACCAGCGACGTGTTTGTTGTTTTTTGTCAAAAACTCCATTGCAAAATGGATTCCTTTGTGATTTCTACCTTCTACAGGCAGGTCTCTCGGCACTTCAGATCCACAAGCAAGGACAACCGCATCAAATTCAGCTAATAATTGTTTTGCGGTAATATCAACCCCAACATTCACATTGGTTTTGAAAGTAACACCTTCCGCTTCCATTTGTTTCATTCGGCGGTCGATGTGTCTTTTTTCCATTTTAAAATCTGGAATTCCGTAACGGAGTAGGCCACCAATGCGATCGTTTTTTTCAAAGATTGTCACTGTATGACCTGCACGAGCTAACTGTTGTCCTGCGGCAAGACCAGCTGGTCCCGATCCAACAACTGCTACTTTTTTTCCCGATTTAGAAACAGGAGATTGTGGGATGACCCATCCTTCTTCCCAAGCACGGTCAATGATGGTTCGTTCAATGGACTTGATGGATACTGGTGGCTCAATGATCCCAAGGGTACAAGCTGACTCACATGGAGCAGGGCATAACCTTCCCGTAAACTCAGGAAAGTTATTCGTTTTCGAAAGATTTTCCCAAGCTTCTTTCCAGCGACCTCGGTACACAAAGTCATTAAATTCAGGGATGAGGTTATCCACAGGGCAACCCGTGTCGCCATGGCAAAATGGAATCCCGCAGTCCATACAACGAGCTCCTTGGTCTTTGGCAACAACCTCAGGAAAAGGTTTTTCAAACTCTTTATAGTTTTTAACTCTTTCCTTCGGATCAATCTTTTGAAGGTATTCTTTTTTAAATTCTAAAAATCCTGTTGGTTTACCCACGAGTTGTTACCCCCTCTGTTTTTTGTTTTTCCGATCCATTTTCAGAAGCCATTTTTTCTAAGGCTTTTTTATAATCTCTCGGAATTACTTTGATCATTTGTTTTACGACTTCATTCCAATTGTTTAGAACTTCTTCTGCACGTTTGGACCCAGTGTATTTTTTATGGTCTTCCACCATTTTTTTGACTTCTGCAATTTCAGACGCTTCAGTTAACGGATCTAAGTCGACCATTTCCTTGTTGATGAGAGCTTCTTTGTTTTTCTTTGGATCCCAGAGGTAAGCAATTCCACCTGACATACCCGCAGCAAAGTTACGACCAATCTCACCTAAGATGATCACTCGTCCCCCAGTCATGTATTCACAACCATGGTCACCAGTTCCTTCCACGATGACATGGGCTCCAGAGTTTCTCACACAGAAACGTTCACCGGCCATACCGTTTACATAAGCATGCCCACTAGTTGCACCGATGAAACATGTGTTACCGATAACGATGTTTTCTTCTGCTTTGTAAGGAGCATTTTTAGGAGTTTGGAAGATAAGTTTTCCACCACAAAGTCCTTTCCCAACATAGTCGTTTCCTTCACCCACCAGGCGAAGTGTCATACCTTTTGTAACAAAGGCACCAAACGACTGTCCTGCGGTTCCCGTAAACTCAATGTCGATTGTATCTTCTGCTAGTCCATCCACACCGTATTTTTTAGTGACTTCATGGCTGAGCATAGTTCCCACAGAACGGTTTAAGTTCACAATCGATGTTTGGATTTTTACAGGTTGTTTGTGGTCAATCGCTGCAAGGGATTTACGAATGAGTTCGTTATCAATCTGTTCATCCAAATGGTGATTTTGTTCTTTTGCACGATAGAGACCTGTTGGGAATACAGGGTTTGGTCTATGGAGCACTTTGCTAAAGTCAAGTCCACGAGCCTTCCAATGGTGGTGAGGTCGTTTGAATTTGATTTTTTCCACTTGGCCAATCATTTCTTCGAAAGTTCTGAAACCAAGTTTTGCCATGATCTCACGAACTTCTTCTGCAACAAAGGTCATAAAGTTCACAACATACTCAGGTTTTCCTGTGAACTTACTTCTTAAAAATTCATCTTGGGTCGCAACACCAACGGGGCATGTATTGAGATGGCATTTACGCATCATGATACATCCAACCGAAACAAGTGCAGAAGTGGAGAAACCAAACTCTTCTGCACCGAGGAGAGCTCCCACAACCACGTCTTTTCCAGTGAGGAGTTTTCCGTCCACTGCTAGATACACACGATCACGTAATCCGTTTGCAACAAGTGTTTGGTGGGTTTCCGAAAGTCCCAGTTCCCAAGGAGTTCCTGCATGGTGGATGGAAGAAATTGGACTTGCTCCTGTTCCTCCTTCGTGACCTGCAATGAGGATATGATCCGCATGGGCTTTTGCAACCCCTGCCGCTACAGTTCCAACACCTGATTCCGAAACCAGTTTTACGGAGATACGAGCTCTTGGGTTTGAGTTTTTTAAATCGAAGATGAGCTGTTTTAAATCTTCGATCGAATAAATATCATGGTGAGGAGGAGGGGAGATGAGTGTTACCCCTGGAGTGGAGTAACGTAACCATCCAATGTATTTGTCTACCTTGTGTCCAGGTAACTGTCCACCTTCTCCTGGTTTTGCGCCCTGTGCCATCTTGATTTGGATGTCATCTGCGTTCGTGAGGTATTCCATGGTCACACCAAATCTCGCAGATGCCACCTGTTTGATCGCCGAACGCATGCTATCTCCATTCGGAAGGGTTTTGAAACGAACTGGGTCTTCTCCACCTTCTCCTGTATTGGATTTTGCACCAATGCGGTTCATGGCGATGGCAAGAGTTGTATGTGCTTCCCAAGAAATGGAACCATGACTCATCGCTCCCGTTTGGAAACGTTTGAGAATGGATTTTACCGATTCCACTTCTTCGATTGGAATTGCCTTTGATCCATCAAAGTCCAATTGGAACAAACTTCTCAGTGTGATCGCTCTTTCGTTTTGGTTGTCGATGAGAGCAGAAAACTCTTTGAATGTTTTGTAATCGTTTTCTTGTGTTGCTTTCTGTAATTTATGAACTGTGATGGGAGTGTAAAGATGGCTATCTCCATTTTTACGGTAATAATGAACTCCACCTGGTTCTAAGTTGTTAGGGAAAAAAGTTGGGTCATATGCAGCTTTGTGCCTTCTGACAGTTTCTTCTTCCAACATCTCAAGAGAAAGCCCTTCAATTCTTGATTGTGTTCCCGCAAAATACGTGTTCACGAGTTCGGAATCAAGTCCTACAGCTTCAAAAATTTGAGCTCCGCAGTACGATTGTAATGTGGAGATTCCCATTTTAGAGAATACTTTAAAGAGTCCTTTTCCAATGGATTTGATGTATTTTTTCTTTGCATCTTTGTAGTTTGGAACTTCTGGTAAAAGTCCTTGGAGAGACAAATCAGCAATGGTTTCGAATGCTAGGTATGGGTTGATGGCATTTGCACCATACCCGCATAACAATGCGAAGTGGGCAACTTCTCTTGGTTCCCCAGATTCCAAAACGATCCCTGCTTTTGTGCGAAGGCCTTCTCGGATGAGGTAGTGGTGGAGTCCAGCAACTGCAAGTAAGGAAGGAATGGCTGCCTTTTTTTCTCCCACTGCATGGTCAGTAAGTATGATGAGGTTTACCCCTTGTTCCCTGATCGCTTTTGCTGCATCCGCGCATACTCTATCGAGTGAGTTACGCATATCATGTTTTTTAGAAGGATCAAAAAGGATATCAAAGGTTTTCGCTTTAAAATGCCCTTCACTGATTTGTTTGATCTTTTCAAAATCTTCGTTCGTAAGGATCGGGTGTTCCAACTCAAGCCTATGGGCATGTTCTGGTTCTTCTGAAAGAAGGTTCCCTTCTGGACCAATATATGTTGTGAGTTCCATCACCAATTCTTCACGGATTGGATCAATTGGAGGGTTTGTCACCTGAGCAAAGTTTTGTTTGAAATAACGATAGAGGGGTTGTGGTTTTTCACTGAGGACAGCAAGAGAGGAATCCACTCCCATGGAACCAACTGGTTCTTCTCCCGAAACACCCATCGGTTTGATGAGAGTAAACACATCTTCGTGTGTGTAACCAAATGCTCTTTGTCTTTCTAAAATGGTTTCGTGTTGTGGTTGTTTTACGTTCTCAGGTTCTGGTAAAGAACCTAATCGAATCATATTGTCTTCTACCCATTTGCGGTATGGTTTTTGAGTAGAGATTTGTTTTTTGATTTCTTCATCGTCAAGGATTTGTCCTTTTTCCATATCGATGAGGAGCATCCTTCCTGGACGAAGTCTGTCTTGGACAAGGACTTCTTCTGGTGGTAAATTGAGAACACCTGCTTCGGAAGACATGATCACTTCATCATCTTTGGTCACGATATAACGAGCAGGTCTTAATCCATTTCGGTCAAGCGTGGCTCCAATGATCCTTCCATCAGTGAACGCAATGGCAGCAGGACCATCCCATGGTTCCATAAACGTAGCGTGGTATTCGTAGAACGCACGTCTGTCGGCGTCCATCGCTTTGTTTTTTGACCAAGCTTCAGGGATCATCATCATCACTGAGTGTGGTAATGACCTTCCTCCCATCACAAGTAGTTCAAGAACAGTATCAAAAGTTGCAGTATCTGATTGGCCTTCCATTACGATAGGAAGCATTCTTTTGAGTTCATCACCGTATAACGGAGATTGCATGACCATTTGGCGAGCTGCCATCCAGTTCATATTCCCACGTAACGTATTGATCTCACCATTATGAGCAATTTGTCGGTAAGGGTGAGCTAAATCCCAAGTAGGGAAGGTGTTTGTGGAAAACCTTGTGTGTGTCAAACAGAAGGCCGAAGTGAGGTCAGGTGATTTTAGGTCTTCGTAGAATTTTTTGACTTGGTCTCCAAGTAACATCCCTTTATAAACGATGGTTCTGGAAGAAAAACTAGGTACGTAGTATTGGGAACGATCAAGTTTGAGTTCTGCACGAATTCGTCTGTCAATGAGTCGTCTGATAAGGAATAGTTTTCTTTCAAAATCATCTGATGTTTTGATTTTTTTGGATTTTTTCCCGATGAACACTTGTTTGAAGACTGGGATGGTTTTGGAAGCCACAACCCCCGCATACTCTTTGTTTACTGGGACATCGCGGAAACCAAGGAACTCTTCCCCTTCGTCGATGATGATTTTTTCGATTACGTTTTCAACGGCCGCTCTCACTTCTGCATTTTGAGGTAAGAATAAAAATCCAACGGCGTAATCACCTTCTTTGGGAAGGGTGAAGGGTAGGTTTTTGCGGAAAAAAGCATCTGGCAGGTTGATCATAATCCCTGCACCGTCTCCCGTTTTTGGATCAGCACCTTCGGCTCCTCGGTGTTCGAGGTTACACATAAGGCGGATCCCTTTGTCTACGATGTCACGGGAACGTTTGCCCTTATAGTTTGCGATAAAACCAACACCACAGGAGTCTTTGTCCATGGCAGGATCATACATACCTTGGGCCTGTGGGCCGAGTGGTGGAAGAATGGGTGGTTGGTTGGATTTTGACATACGTACCCTACACTAAAGCAATTACTGTACCTTGTTTTAGAATTTGGGTGTACTGTCCAATTAATTTGTTTTCAGCAAAATGATTTATTTTTAGGCAAAAGCAAAGGCATAAAAATGCTTATTGTTTGATCGTTTAGTGTACTATATATTAAATCGGATTATATAAATAGCAATATTATATTGAGTCTAATCTTTGGCATAGTACAAGAAAGAAGCGAACTGCAACTTCCATAGGAAGATCGCTTAAATCCCAGCGCTGTGCTTGTGAAGAGGTGAACAGATCCTTCGTATGGTTCAATGTGGAAGTTAGTTCTGAATTCGGGTCGAGAAGGGATTTTGCTAGCGACCGTGTGGATTCGTAACTTTTTCGGGATTGGACCCATATGTATTTTGAGGGCAGTTCTAGGTGAACCATCAAATCTTCGGTTTGTTTCCATTCTTGTAATTTCTCTTTTCCCTTCTTTGTGATTCCATATAACGCATAACCATCCGACAAACGTTCAATTTGATAAGACATTCCCATTTTTTTTCCAATCCAAAAGTAAAACTGGATTCCGAAGGATAAATACCCCACAAGAAGGATCACAACTCCCATTTTTATATTGCTCATCTCTTTGTTCGTAAGATTGGCAAGTAAAATGAGAAGTCCCAAATGTCCAACGGCAAGTAAACAAAACGAAAAAAACCAATTCGCATTCGAAATGGAATGTTCCCATTGGATTGGGAAAAGCGAATTTGGACGGAGAAATTCTAAGTTAGGTGATGTATTCGAATCCAATGCCTTTGGTGGATCTAAGGGGATGGGTAGCCCAGAAAATGAGTCACCTAACTCATCTTCAATGGGGAGTGGTATAAATCGGAAGAATTTTTTTAGTTCCCGGTTTAAATCTAGGTAACGGCTAAACTCTTTTGATTTGTCCGTGTATTTTCTAACTGTAATGGTCGAAACCGGAATCAGTAAACCTAACCTATGTTTGAGATAAATAGTATCCGTGTATTTCCAACCATCTTTTTTGGATTCTGCATCAGAATGGATTTGGTATGAAACCCAATCGGAAAAAGGAATTTCCAAATCATTCATTCCTTGAGTATCTCCAAACCGAACCTGTTTCGATTCTCCGTCCACTTGTACATGGTAGGAAAACGAATTGGTTTCCTGATACGATTTCACACAAACCAAACTGAGTGGGGTAAACGTGAGAAGGGAAAAGAGAATCCCTTTTTTACCGATCATGGGGTGTTTCCAAAAAAGGATCCCGAGTAGAGAGAGAATCCCCCAAACAATCGCTCCCAATAATAGTACGTAAGGATGTACATTTGCCCCTTGGATGAGAATTGAGTTTTGTAAAAATGTTGTTTCCACGTGCGAAAAAATCTCTTTGATTTTTTTGAATTTGTCAACTAACCTTATGCCAATGAAAATCAGATTTATATCCGTCTGGATCGTACTCGGATCTTTGTATCTCCTTCCTTATCATTCCAGATTACTCGCAAAAGAGATTCCTAAATTAGAATCGAGAGTTACTTTTGAAGAAGGAACAATCCCTAAAGATGTGGCTTTGGAGTGGGAAATAATCCTTGCCGAACACGAAAAACAAACTTCAAACCAAGTGGCGATCCTTGTCGTACATTCTCTCGAAGGTGAGATCTTAGAAGAGTATAGCTTAAAAGTGGCGGAAAACTGGAAACTTGGTGGGGAAGGTTTGGATAATGGAGTCCTAGTTTTACTTGCGACTGATGACAGAAAAGTACGGATTGAAGTTGGTTATGGTTTAGAAGGTGTTCTCACTGATGTATATTGCAAACGAATCATCTATGATACGATGATCCCTCATTTCAGAAAAGGAGATTACCCAACAGGGATACGATTGGGATTGGAACAGTTCTTACAAACCGCAACAGTTGGAGTCACTCCAGAAGAACCATCCTTATTTCAAAAATTCAAATCCTTTCGAGGTTTTGATTTCCAAGGAAATTGGTTTTTATACCCACTAGGTTGTTTGTTTATAGGTGTTTTGTTTTTATTCGCTTTTATTTCGGCCTTTCATTATGAAGCGGAAGGAATTGGTATGTTCTTTTTCATATTGGTATTCTTCCAATGGGTTCCAACTATGTTCTTTGGTTATTCTGCTTGGCTATTTTGTAATTTGGTTTATGGATTCGGTTTTGTTTTTGTACGACTCACAAGGGATAAAGTGAAATGGGTAAAACACATTGCATCGAAGGTAACAGACAATGTATTTTTTTCATCTGGTGGATTTTCTGGAAGTAGTGGGAGTGGGTCATCAGGAGGTTCGGGTGGTGGATTCAGTGGAGGAGGTGGAAGTTTT
The DNA here is from genome assembly GCF_026151345.1 of Leptospira paudalimensis. Lineage (NCBI taxonomy): Bacteria > Pseudomonadati > Spirochaetota > Leptospiria > Leptospirales > Leptospiraceae > Leptospira > Leptospira paudalimensis. The sequence continues at coordinate 150,095 of NZ_JAMQPR010000002.1, read as the reverse complement.
GGAGGTGGGGGATCAAGTGGAAGTTGGTAATGAAAGTAAGCTCGGCTTACCTGAATCTTGGAATCAATTTTTTTTTGCGATTACCGAACCGTACCAAAAGTTATCTGTCATTCGGACGACTAAAAATTTTTAACCTGATAAGCGCAATGTTTATCACCGACAACACCTCTTTCCTTTATTTGGATTTGAGTCCGAGCCAGTCTAAGATCCGTTCCACTGCTTCCTCTTTCGAAAGTTTGGATAAGTTCAATTTAATGTGTGCCGCTTCCTGGTAAACAGGTAGGCGTTTTTCTAAAATGGTGCGATACGATGTCACTTTCGATAGGTCGGGCCTTGTTTTATCCCCTTTTACCTTTTCTACTAGTTCTTCAATGCCGCGTTCTAGGTAAACAATCCTACCAATTTTCCGCAATAGGTCCAACTTTCTTTGGCTAACAACTTCGTTCCCCAAATCATCCAAATCAAATAAGATTCCACCACCACAATCTAAAATGATACCATTTGCATTTTGTAGTTTTTGCAAAATAGAATATTCTAATTCACGAAATACCTTCCAGCCGTTTTCTTCGACAAACTTAGGAATAGGAATACCGCCAGCTTCATAAACTGCGATGGAATCTGTTGACACCACTGGAATTTCTGTTTGTTTTGATAAAGAGCGTGAAACTTTTGATTTCCCCGCTCCTCTTGCCCCAATGAGTATGATGTTCATCTAAGAGTAAATCCTTAGTTTGTTCTAAACATTTAACAAATCGGCTAGACCTGCTTGTAAGTCAGGAATATGGACAAAATATGTTTCGATATCTGCATCGGTAACACCTGTTTGGCTGAGAGCAAAAGGTGAGATCGGAACTGATTCTCCACCGATATCGATCCCAATCCCTGATACTACAATGAGGATACTTGCTATATGCACAACTGAAGTGAGGAGTGGGTTTACTTTTGAATTTTCAGGAGTGAGGTAGTTTGCCACAACATCCGTAAGGTCAACAGGGAAGTTCCAACGTTTTAAAAGTGTTTCGGAAACTTCCATGTGTGTGTAACCGAAGTATTTTTTTTCTAATGCAGGGAATGGTTCTTGGTTGTCCTTGAGGTCTGTTTTGATTTGCATCATCACAGAACTAAAAAACTGAGCGAGGACAATTTTGCCAACACTACACAAAAGACCTGAAGTAAAGGCTAAGTCTTTATCGATTTTTAGTTTTTTGTGTTGGACGATTTTACTAGATAGTTCTGCGACAAGTAAGGATGCCGTCCATAATTGTGCAGCTTCCAATTGGTAACTGTTTAAGTCTTGTGCAAGGATTCCCTTTGCAGCAGTAAGGAGTACAATTTCTTTTACCGTTTTGATCCCTAATGTCATCAAAGCTTCTTGGACAGTGCGGATCGGTTTGGAAGCTCGGTAGTAAGCCGAGTTTGAAAGTTTGATTACATTGGCAGTAATGGCTGGGTCTTTAGAAATTTCTTGAGCTAAGTCAGCAATGTTGACATCGGGTTTTTGTAATTTTTCCAATACTTTGGATACAACCGATGAAATGGCCGGTAATTTATTTACGTCTTGTAATACTTCATCAACTTTTGATTTTAGCATATCGCCTAACGCACCTTATAAAGGTATTTTTCCATACCAGCTTTTTTTAGCAAAACGCGACCGTCATCGCAGTAGAGGCTGATGGTTCTTCCCTCGTTACCAGCTACATCTTCCACAATGATTGGGATTTTTTTCTCTTCCATAAACTTTCTGACGATGAGAATGTTCTGTTCCCCAATATTTTGTAAGAATTGGGAATTGATTCCTTTGAACATGGAAGCTCCACCAAAAATTCGGCAAGAATATTGCCCAATGTTTGATCCTTCCTTTTTCATCATATCAATGAGAATTGGAAGTGCTGTTTCACCATATTTGTGAGGAAACTTACTCATGTCTTTTCCTGTTGGATCTTTTGCGAGCATGATGTGTGAAATGGCACCAATTTTTTGGTCGGGGTCATACAAGACGATTCCAATGCAGGAACCCAATGTAGTCCGGAGTACATCCGTATCTTTTCCGACCTTAATGTCAGCAATTCCCACATTGATGATTTTGGATTTTATAGACATTCTACTTGTTTCTAGAGAGAGGAACCGTTATTTAGGTATAATAGATAGTCACTTCTCAGTATGCGTTCAATCAAAAAAACTACTCCACCAAGAAAATCTACCAAAAAAGGTTTCAAAACAAAAGAACCTTACCTGTTTAAAACCATTGACAAAACAGAAGTCCATATTTTAGGAACTGCCCACATATCAAAACAAAGTGTGGAAGAAGTTGAAAAACTGATCCAAAGTATCAAACCAGATGTCATTTGTGTTGAGTTATGTGAATCACGAATGAAGTCTGTGGAAGACCCAGACTATCTTAAAAAATTAGATATTTTTAAAGTGTTCAAAGAACGAAAGATGTGGTTATTACTTTCGAGCCTCATCCTTTCCTCGTTTCAGAAAAAAATGGGAAACCAAGATATCAAACCAGGAGATGAGATGCGGAAAGCCATCTCTCTTGGAAGATCACTCAAAAAACCCGTCCTTCCTGTTGACCGAGAAATCCAAACCACTCTCAAACGTTCGTGGGGCAATGTTGGATTTTTTTCTAAGATGTATCTCTTTAGTGCCTTACTTGCATCATTACTTGTCAAAGAAGATGTTTCTGACGAAAAGATTGAAGAGATGAAATCGGATGATATCCTAAAAGATTTGTTCTCACAAATTCCTAAAAAATATGAATCTATCAAAAATGTTATCATTGATGAAAGGGATGTATACTTAGCGGAAAAAATCCGCGTTTCTACCTTAGACAAAAAGGTGAAAAAAGTGGTAGCTGTTGTGGGAGCAGGCCACCTCGCTGGGATCGAGAGGAATATTGATTTACAAAATGACTTATCTGTGTTAGACGAAGTACCCAAACCAAAACTTTGGGATAGTTTGAGTCTAATCATCTACCCTGTGTTTTTTGCGGGTCTCATTGGATATACCACTTGGAGCCAAGGAGGGGAGGCGGGTTTGGATTTGTTTTCTAAACTCATTTACATCAAAGGGGGACTTGCTGCCCTCGGAGCTCTCATCGCATGGGCACACCCCATTTCCATTTTGCTTGCTTTCATTACGGCACCTATCGGAACCTTTGTTCCTATTTTTAAAGCAGGTTGGGTGAGTGCCTTATCCGAGTCCTATTTACGAAAACCACTTGTAGAAGATTTTGAAAGAATTGCAGAAGATTCAGAAACCTTTCAAGGGTTTTGGAAAAATCGAGTATTGCATATCTTCTTGGTTTTTTTCCTCCCCCAATTTGGGTCCACAATTGGAACCTTTATTGTCGCAGGAAAAGGCTTGAAGAATTTATTTTAAACTGGTAATCTGATCACAAAAGTTCTTCGTCTAATAACTGGGAAACAACAATGAAACGGAAGGCGAGTTTAGGGTTCATACTGCTGTTTTTACTCTATTTAGGGTGCAAATCGTCCCTATTTGGGGTATGTTTGTCTCCTGAATCCTTCGTTCAAAAATCATCACTCCCTCCTTGCCACCAAACACAAGCAGGTGAATCGGAAAAAAAAGACAATTGTGATTGTCCGATTGTTTTAGAATCACTCCAATCTTCTCCTGATTCGGATCTTTCCATCGGCAAACCCTTTGTCACATTCGTTGTTTGGTCAGATTCCCATAAATCGTCTGTATCCTTATTAAAACCGAATCCAACCGAGATTTGGATTGCCAGATCACAACACAGACTCCCTCCTCATACTCCCATTCGAACGATCCACCTTCTGATTTGAGAAAGGCACACCTGGGATTGAGGTGAACCGATTTCGAATGATTACAATAACGTTAGAAGGATTAAAATATGAATCGAAAAGAATTATTACAAAAAGCAGGAATGGCAGTAGCTGTTTCTGGAATTTTATCAACACTTTCCGCAGAAGACCATGACCATTCAGGTGCTATGCCCACAGCTGGAAAATCCAAATATGCAAAAGCAATGATGGCGGCAATCCATTGCCAACTATCAGCAGAAGTATGCCTAAGTCATTGTATCACCGAACTTGGGAAAGGTGATAAAGCGATGGCAGCATGTGCGGCCTCCACTCGTGAAGTGATTAGCCTATGTGACTCGTTTGTGAAACTTGCAAGCCAAAGTTCAACGTTTACGAAAAAACTAGCAAATTTATGTGTGGAAGTTTGTGAGGCATGTGCAAAAGAATGTGACAAACATGCCAATCACCATGCAGTTTGCAAAGAATGTAGAGACAGTTGTCTTGCTTGTGCAAAAGAACTAAAAAAAGTTTAAGTTCAATTTAGAACTTTGATTTTAGGAGCTGTCCATCGTTAGGTGGACAGCTTTTTTTATGGATTACCGTTTGGATTTCTTTTTCGGTTTTGCCTTTGGTTTCGGAGTCTGTTTCGCTTTCTGATTTGGTTTTGCTTTTGGTGTCGGTTTCGCCAACTCTTTGTTAGAAGAAGATTTCTTTTTTGATAGTGTTGCTTTATTCTTTTTATAAACAGCTGGTTCATATTTAGAAAAATCAACTTCGATTTTTTTAGGGACTGCAAAGTCGGGATTTGCTTTTGGACTTGGTGTGATATTGATATTGTCCTTCGGTGTTCCTAAAAATTCACGTAAAGTTCGGATGTTTTCATTCCTGCGTACAAGATTGTAATTTCCTGGAATGTCAAACCATAGGTCACGTCCTTGTCCAAACTCAGTACTTTCTTGAGGGGGAAAACTAAAATCTTCAATTGCAGAAAGTGGTTGGAAAAGTGGAAAAAACAATGCGTTTTTATAATTGGTTTTCACCCAATCCGATTCAAAACCCCAATACGAAAATCTTGTGTTGGTAAATCGATCAGATCCATGAAACGGAGTTCCTAAAGTGATTAATCTTTTTACTTTTCGTCTCGCTTCATCTGGTAAAATCAAAACCAATAGACCACCAGTATTATGAGCGATCAAAGTAACTTCGTTAGGTGCTGTTAAAATTTGTTTCGCCAAGTGTTGGATTGCTTCTTCTAACGAAGTGGGGTTTCGTAAAGTAGACAAAATCCCAACCTTGAAACCCAAATTGTCTAAATTTGACTTTAGTCTTGCATAAAAAAAACGTCCGGCTCTAAACCCAGGCACAATGAGAATATTTTTATCTTTATTGTTATCAATCGACAAATGACTAGGCAGGTAAAACGACACCAAAGCCCAAAATCGTTCCAGATATTCCATGAATCGAAACATGAATTTGATGATTCAATCAGACACAATTCTTGTCTAGGAAAATCAATTCCAGGGGAAGAATTCCTGAATTGACCTCTAACCGTCTTCACATAGGATTGCCTTTTAGTAAGCTATGTTACATTTGGTGCGCTTTTTTTTGTTCTTTTTGGTTTTGCCGTCCTATCTCTCGGCAAATCCTGGGACCTATGAGGATGCAGCCAAATTACTCCCTGAAATTTGGGAGACAAAATACCCACTTCCTTATGGAAAACTCATTAAGAAGGACCCTCTCAATCAGGGGATCCGTCAGATTTCTCGTAAAAAAGGAAAGTATTGGGTGTACAATTTCGAAGTATTTATGCCAAAGTACGAAAGGAAAGAAACGACACCGGTTCCAAAACTGGAAGGTCGTAATATTCATGTCTTTTTTTTCTGGAATCCGGGAATCATTGATGAACCCCACCGGATCGAATTAGGGGAACCACACGAAGGGAAATGAAATGGAGAAAGAAACCGTAGACCAACTGATCCGCGAGACGATGAAACAAGCAGGTCTTTCTGATGCATTCATCGCTGACTTTATTCTTAAAGTAGACGCAGTCCGTAATGGTGAAACAGGGATCGTACGTTGGGAAGAGGTAGGAGATTTAGACCCCAAATCTGACGAAATTTCCCTTGAGTCAATCCATGAATCCTATCCACTCGATACCACACTTCTTTCAAAACTTGTTGTCATCAAATTGAATGGGGGACTTGGGACAAGTATGGGACTCGACAAAGCCAAGTCTCTTATCCCGATTAAAGGGAATTTGTCTTTTTTGTCCGTGATGGCAAAACAAATCGAATACCTTCGTAACAAGTATGGAATCGATGTTCCTCTACTTTTTATGGATTCTTATAATACCCAAGAAGATTCTCAAAAAGAATTAAATCATAGTGGATTCAAACAATCGTTACGTTCTAGTTTTTTACAACATAAGGTTCCAAGATTAGATGCAAAAACCTTTGCACCTATCAAAACCGATGTAGAAAAAGAAAACTGGTGTCCGCCTGGCCATGGTGATATTTATTTCACAATGATGGAAGAAGGGATTTTAGATGAACTTCTCTCCAAAGGATTTGAAATCGCTTTCCTCTCCAATGGGGATAATTTGGGCGCAACGGTTGACCCTCAAATTGTATCTTATTTACTCAAAGAAAATATCCACTTTGCAATGGAAATGACACCAAAAACATTGGCGGATAAAAAAGGCGGGGCCATTTATCGCAAGTTAGTCGGCGGTAAAATGATCCAATACGAATTATTGGAAACGGCTCAAGTTCCAAAAGAACACGAACACGAATTTAGTGGGCTTGGAAAATTCAGAACGTTTTCTACCAATAATCTTTGGATCAATTTACGGGCTCTTAAGGAAAGGTTTCAAAAAGGAAACTTTTCATTATCTCTCATCGTCAATCCAAAACAAGTGTCTGGAAAGGATGTCATCCAACTGGAAACAGCAATGGGCAGTGCTGTTGGTAACTTTTCAAAGTTCAAAGGGATCATCATTCCAAGAGATCGATTTGCTCCAGTCAAAAAAACAGAAGACTATTTGATCCGTCGTTCAGATGCCTATGTTTTAAACGAAGATTATTCGTTAACAATGACGAAGGAAAGAAAACAAAAAGGACTTGGCGAAGTTCTTGTTTCTTTAGATGAAAAATTCTATAAAAAAATCCAACAATTTGATGCTTTGTTTGTCGCCTTACCATCTTTAGTTGAATGTGAGGAACTTATTGTGGAAGGTGAGATTTTATTTGATATTCCAGTGAAAATAAAAGGGAAAGTAAAATTCCAAAATGTTTCTGGTTCACTTCAAAAAATTTCATCTTTATCAAAAGCTGAATTTGAAAACCAAATCATTTCCTTATGAAAGGTTTGATTGGTTCTTTCACTTTCGTATTTTTAATGGGGTGTGGTGCGCCATTTTCGTTTCGTTCTGCTTGTTATGAGCGGAACAAATGTTCCACAATTGAAGGTGCGTGTTTTTTACGTAACGATGCTTTTTATCGAGTGTCAACTGGGGCGTCTACTTACAGTAACGCAGATTTGGCGGCCATTGTTGGCAGTTGTCTTGGATTAGAAAAAGTCTGCCGAAAAAACTGCGAAAGTGGGACTCTTTTTTGATTTCTTAAAAAAGAGTCCATCATGACTCCAAGTCTATATTAGCGTTATTGTAAGTGGTTTGATTGGTTCATGATTCAATGAATCCAAATCAATTTGTTTATTCGCGGATAAATGATAGTTGGCTTTTTTCTGGGACTAAACCTTTATCTTCAAATTCACCTGATAAAGATTCATAGTTTGGAGATAGTTTAATTTTCCATTTTCCTTTTTCTTCAATTAAATCGGAATCTACTATATTTTTGCCACGAAAGATTGGATTTTCATTCCATTTCATGACAATGTTCCCTTCTGCGTCTTCAGCTTCGATGGTCAATCGAACTGGTTTCACTTTGTTTTTTCCATCCCAATACATTGCGGTCCAAGGGCCGATAAACTTCTGTATGGCGGATTCACCAAAAGTTTTTACTTTTTTAATATCGGGAACAGTTTCTGATAAAACAGCAGTGACCGGGGAAGAATACAGACTTTCACCAACTCCTTTTTGAACGGATTGAATCACAAAAAAATAAAATTCATTTTTAGAAAGATTTTGTAGTTTAAAATTAGATTCTGAAGTTTCTTTGACTAGACTCCAGTCTTCTTCATTCTTTTTTCTCATCAGAATTTTATAGGAAGTGACTTTTGGAATTACATTCCAACTGAACCAGAGTTCGCCAGATTTCCGATTCTCTGTGATTGTTAATTCAGGAGTCTTTATACTTAAAGACCTTCCTGCAACAAGTGATGCATATCCTATATCTGGTTCAGATGGGAAACTATACAATTCCCCTTCGAATTCTGCTGTGACAGCATAAAATGATTCTTTTCCAGAAGGTTCCTCGTCTTTGTAGAGTAAGTCTGTGGTTTTCGCAATTCGTTTCCAGGAACCATTTGTTTTTCGAAAGATATGGTAAGCTGTTGCACTCGGAGAACCTTCCCATTGTAAGACGGTCACACCTGGATACAAACCCTTGGATGCGGTGAAATGTTCAGGTCTTGGTTTTAAAACTTCAGAAGGATCTAAATGTGCAGATACGTAATAACTGGATTCTCCTTCTAATTGGTTTCTTTCTGGAACAACTTGGTAAATTTCGTTGTCACCATTACGACTTGCTTTTAAATCCGTGTAAGAATTTTTTTCAGTTTTTCCTAAAAAGCGAAAAATCCGTGCCATTGCGTTCCATTTGTACACGACATAGGTAGTAGGGATGGATTGGTTGTCCCATTCTAATATGATGCGGTCATTAGTTGGTGCTACTGATGCTCGTAAATTGGTGACAGGTAAAATCCCTGCAGGTTTTGTTGGCTCTGACGCATAACCATCGTTTGAGTCAATTGAAGGTTTGGATAAATAATTTTCATCTAAGCTAGCTACTTTGTAATGATAGGCAGTATTTTTTTGAACACCAAAATCGTCAAAGTAAGGTTGTTTGGAAAGTCCAACAAGTTGGTATTTTGTGTCGATTTTACGTTTTCTGTACACTTCGTACCCAATGGCACGTTTTTCACTCGACCAAGAGATTCTAATCCGATCAGAATAATCACCTCGGGATGCATATACTTCTTTTGGTGGGAATAAATTATGTTCACCGAATTCCAATGATTCCAATTCATTCATCAACTTTGATTCTGTGAGTAATTGGTTTCCTTCTGAGGGATCGGCAACATAAATTGATTTGGTATGTTTTGGGAAACTTTCGTAAGAAATCCAAAGATAACCTTTGTCTCCCCAATTGGTTCCCCAAGTATTCCAAATTTTAAACGCTTTCTTTTTGTCATTAAATCCCAATATCACAAGGGATTGGGCTCCTATAACTTCTCCACTGCCTTGTTGGAAAACGGCATCTGGTTTTGGATCTAGAAAATTTTCATAGACCAAATATCCTATTAAAACTGGTTTTTTTTCAGCTAATGCAAGTTTTATGGAGGAAAGGTCGTGAGGTTCAATTTTATAAATTCGCCCAAGCCTCGCTTTTCGACCTATTTCTACAATGTTTGCTTTTGGTCGTACCCTCAGATTGTTACTTGATTCATTCATGAGCTCAATGGGCACAGATCCTCTACTCGTTGCAAGTACCAAGGCATCGAGTAAGGAAACTGCTTGGTCTTTCCCACTGTTCAATTGGTTATAAATGAAATTTGCGGAATATAGTAGTTTTTGTCCATTTGCAGAATTTGGCCCAATTGTTGCTAAATTGCGAATCCCTTTTTTACCAGCTTCTAAAAACGAAATAAGGCCATAACCGACCGTAAATCCTACATTATCTTTTCCTGTGCCTTGGTCCATCGGAGTCGGAAAGTCCGCACTAAGGTCGATACTGGAAGGTAAATCTGAAGGGGAAACTTGGGAAATAAAGGGAGGAATACTTTGGTATAAGGCAAATGGGTCTGGTGTTAACCCTGGTTTTTTTAAAGATGATTTGGTTTCCGTTTTTCCAGTAATTGGTTTTGATTGGAAACTAACAACGATTAGCCCAACAATGAACAATAAAGTACCAATTGCAATTTTTTGTTTTGTATTCCGAAACATCTTAATCCTCTTCTAAATCAAAACTGATGGGCAATCTATGTGCCATTCGAGTTGGTTTTCCTTTGTCATAACCAGGTGTAAACCTTGCACGTTGGATGATTTTAATTGCAGCTTCATCGAATCCGTATCCCGCTCGCCCTGAAACAATTTTGACTCCTTGGAGTACACCTTGTTCGTCAACTTGCACCATAACAACCACTGTCTTTTGGCTAATATTAGCAGCTTTGGCTGCCTCCGGGAAATATGCTTTTAGATCAAAATCAATGATAGGTGTGGGAGGTCTGTCTCCGTTAAATGAAAACAAAAATCCATCTTTGTCTGTTCCATTCCCTGAAAGTTGGTTTGGGTTTAAGTCTGAATTATCGGGTTTGTCTTCTGCATCTTTATTCGATCCCTCTACCCACTCTTGTTTTTCGACGGGAGCAGGGCTTGAAGTGCCACCAATGAGTTCTGGTGGAATTTCTTCAAAGGATACATCCATATCTTCCAACGAAGTTTCTTGAAAAGCTGCTTCACTGGGTAATGTTAAAACAAAATATACCAAATAACACATTACATGTAAACTCACAGAAACAAATAAGCTGGCTCGGAAAAGACCGAACCGCCTGAGTTTGTATTGTAAAAATAATGTAAATGATTTCATATAACTTATGTTTAGTGGTGGATGTTGGGTGTGGAACTAGAGGATTGGTTGTGTTTTCCACTCGTGATGAAACTTGCATGGATTTCTTTCGAAAGAATTTCTAATTGTCCTAATACCAGTTTCATTTTACGGGTGAAGTAGTTGTTTGCCATCACAACAGGAATCGCAACAGCAAGACCAGCAGCAGTGGCAAGTAGGGCAGTGGAAATACTACGCATCACTACTTCTGCTCCAGAGTTCCCTAAAGTACCTAAACCATAAAACGCTTTGATCACCCCAAGCACAGTTCCCAAGAGTCCGATGAAGGGAGTGTTGTTCCCAAGAGTGTTGAGAATTGGGAGTCGTTCCTCTAAACTGAGACGTTCTTTTAGAATTTTCCCTTCCATGAGTTCGGATAAACCTTTGTGATTTTCTTTTTCACGTTCCAAAACAAAATGAATGAATCGTGTGTAAGAATTTTCCATAGGATGGCTTTCGAGTAATTTTTCTGTACCTTTTAGATCACGGTGGCGAATCAGAAGTGTGAGTGAATCGAGAAGTGATTCAGATTCTTTGTTAAAATTGCGTTTATAAACAATTAACCTTTCGATGAAAACAGCAATGGCGAGGATACTCGCGAATAACATCACGAGAAAGATGATTTTTTCACCAATGTCTACGAAATCTTGCATTTTTTGAACCTTCTAACGGACAGAATCCAATCCCTTGGACAACAATCAAAGAGAAAATTTGCGTAAAAAATACTTCGGTTGATCCCAATTCCACCCCAAAGAAAGAATGATTCCAAGGATTGGTATGAAGGCAAAAAACATTCTTCTGAACAGTTTTGGGGTTCTTTTCATCGGTTTCGGCGTTTTTCTCGTCGTGTTCTATGCTACAAAATCTTGGGAGGCCTTCCTCCAAATTTGTCCCAACAAAGATTTTTTGTCTTGGGATGAAAACATTCGACTGAACCAAGTCCTCGACCAATACGTCGATTTTCGGAATGGAAATTGGTTTTATGGAATCATGCCATTTTTGGAAAGCCCCACTTGGCCACCATTACGTTCGATTCTAACCTTTGTTACTTTATACTTACCTATTGATGCTTTTGAAACCTATCGAGATAGTTTTCTTGGACTTTTCTTTTTGGTCTTAGTGTATCCAGGTTTGGTGTATACATCGTTCCGGATGACAAAATCTCTTTTTTGGTCAGGACTTTTTTCATCTCTCATTTTTATCCTTACCATCCAAACAGTAGAAGTGCCTGCGTATTCTTTGTCTTCTATGTTGGAAACCCAATCGATGTTTTTTTTACTTCTTTCTGTTTATGCAATTTACCGTTTGTATGATACAGATAACCGAGAACGTGAGATTGATGGCACTACTAAATGGATGATCTTTGTTTCCTTATTTGGATTTTATTTTACCAAATATCCATATGGGATTTTATTCTTTATGGCATGTTTTGCCTATGAACTCATTCGTTCCCCAGGTAAGTACAAAGAAGTAATTCTTTATTTGTTAAAACAATACGCGAAAGGCATTCGACTTTTATACTTAGTATTTGTTATACTCATGGTATTTTCTTTACCTGTCTTACGTGTTGTCACCAAAATCAATTTGAATCAAAAGAGTTTCAAACAGTTTATGTTTGGGATCACCTTGGTTTTGTTTGTTGATCTTTCTGTATATTTATTCCGAAACCGCGATGCCATGAAGAGAATCTTCCCAAAAACAGCTGTTGTACTTTGGGCTTATGCTATTTTCCCTGCATTTTTATGGTTATTTTTAAATCCAGATAGAGTGAATGCTCTCATTGATGCACAGATGATTGTGAATGCCTACACAAGGAGTTTTTTCCTGACCCTTTGGACGGAACCAGGAAAAGACCCATCTGTTCCTGGGATTTTTGATTTCATTTGGGGATTTAGAACTTTGGTATTATTTTCCACCTTGTCTTTGTTATACTTTTTTGTTCGTACGAAAGAAACAATGTGGAATAAAATCAAAGACCCACTTGTGGCTGGCACTTTTATTCTATTTTTAGAACTTTTGATTTTGGAACTCACCACTGGGAACAAACAACCAAGGCATGTTCTCCAGTTTATCCCTGCGATTGGTCTTGTGGGGTTTTTATGGATTTTAAGACTTTATCATTTAGCGGATCACAATTTTCAAAGGATCACTTCCATATCAGTGATCTTACTCACAACTAGTTTTGTATTTTATAATTCGGTTTATGCACAAGGGATTCTTTCCGGGAAATTTTATGAGACCAAAATGTTCTGTTACCGAGGGATGAACGCAAGTGATTTCGAACCTGCAAGAGAAATTGCCTCACATGTGGCTCCTAATAAAAAATACATCCTCATCAATGCCTTCCATTTTACAGAAAAATATGAGACAAAAGGGCGAGTTTTAGCCTCTGATTTTGATCTGGCGATGAAACTTCGCACTTACAAAGAAGGGATGGTACGAAATGACAACAAATACCGATGGAAAGATTGGACAAATTTTGATTCCGTTCTCTTATTAAGTGATGTTTGTCCTGATAGTTTTGTTGAAGAAAAATTTGAAAATCGCACAAAAATGTTGAACAGTAAGTCAACATTGCTGTCTACTTACAGAGAGAGCTCTGGTACTGCTTGTTTACAAGAATACAAACTGCTTAAATAGAGATAAAAATTCATGAGTATTGCTTCTTTTTCGATCAAACGCCCCATTTTCATTTCATCCCTCGTGATCATCATGGTGATCACAGGTTACATTTCCTTAAAACGTATCGGTGTGGATTTATTCCCGGATATCAACATCCCATTTGTTGTGGTGTCCACAGTGTACCCTGGAGCAGGCCCAGAAGAAATTGAAACTTCCATCTCCAAACCTTTGGAAGAGGAACTTAGTTCTATCTCTGGACTTAAAAGGATCACTTCCCGAAACCAAGAAGGGATCTCTCTTGTTTTTGCTGAGTTCAGTTTGACCACTGACATCAAATATGCCGAACAACAAGTTCGGGATAAAACAGCAAGGGTCAAACCACTTTTCCCTGAATCTTCAAAAGAACCTCTTGTACAAAGGTTTGATCCCTCAGACCAACCCATTATGCGGATCTCTTTATTTGCTGATTTACCTGAAGGTGAATTGTACGATTTAGCAAAAGAAAAAATCAAAACCAAATTAGAACAGGTGAATAACGTTGGTGCGGTAAAGATTATCGGTGGTGCACGCCGTGAGATTCATATCGAACTTGATCGTAACAAAATTAATGCTTACCAAGTGCCTGCCATTGCGATAGGGAACCAAATCAAAAACTCTGGTGTGAACATCCCTGCAGGAAAAGTAGAAGGTGGAGAAAAAGAAACATCCTTTCGTACAGTTGCAAAATACGAATCCTTATCCCAAATTGAGAACACAGTTGTTTCGTTTGGTGGTGAATTTGGTAGAGGAGTTCTTGTCAAAGACCTTGGTCAGGTCAAAGATACATTACAAGACCGTCAAACCCGTGGACTTTTGTATGCTCCCATCAAAACAGAAGAACACGAAGAACCTTCCATCATTGGAAAATTATTATTCAAATACGAAGCACCAAAAAAAGAGCGGGTTCAAAAAACAGCACTTTTCCTAGATGTTTACAAACAATCGGGAGCAAACACAGTTGAAGTAGCCGATGGTATCTTAGCAAAAATTAATACCATCAATGACCAAATCAAAGATATGAAAGGCACTCCAAAAGTCATCCTCATCCGAGATGGCTCTAAATGGATTCGTGCTAACATTGAAGATGTAACACTCGCCATTATTCTAGGAATTTTTCTCGCTGTTTTAGTTGTGTATCTTTTCCTTGGGAACGTTCGTTCTACCATCATCACTGGTATGGCACTCCCAAACTCAATGTTAGGTGCTTTTATCATCATGTATGCCATGGGATTTACCATGAACGTGATGACACTTCTTGCCTTATCACTTGCGGTAGGACTTTTGGTTGATGATGCCATTGTGGTTAGGGAAAATATTTTCCGTAAACTGGAAGAGGGGGAATCGGTCATTGTTGCAGCCCGTAAAGGAACGGAAGAAGTAACCTTAGCGGTCATCGGAACCTCTCTCACAGTGATTGCGGTTTTCCTCCCCATTGGATTTTTATCAGGAATTGTGGGTCAGTTTTTCAAACAGTTTGGACTCACAGTTGTTTTTGCCATGATCATTTCTCTTTTTGATGGTCTGACAGTTGCACCAATGTTATCTGCTTATTTTGCAGGTAAAACTGACATTCATAAAGAAAAGAATTTTGTCCTTCGTTATTTTGATAAGTTCCAAGATTTCCTGGACAGAATGTACGCAATCATTATGAAGTTTGCCTTAAAAAAACCATGGGCAGTGATTTTACTCACAATTCTTACACTCATCACAAGTATCTTCTCGCTTGCCTTTGTAAAAAAGACCTTCCTTCCTGCAAACGATCAGGGAGAATTTATGGTGAATGTGGAGATGGCACCAGGGACTTCCTTAACAGGAACTTCTGAAGTGGTAGAACAAATCCAAAATGAAATTATCAAAAACGTTCCCGAATTAGAATTATTGGCAACAGTTGTAGGGAATAGTGATGGAGAATCGAATATCGCTACGATTGGTGTTGCCTTACTCCCTTCTGAATACCGCAAACGTACAACAGCCGCAGTAAAAGACCAAATCAGAGATTTTCTAAAAGCATATCCTCATGCAAGACCGAAAGTGAACGACTATTCTGCGATTGGTGGTGGTGTTCAATATCCATTCAACCTTAACTTAAAAGGGGAAAATTTAAAAGATTTGGAAACCTATTCCTTCAAGGTAATGGATGAACTTAGGAAAATTCCAGACTTAACCGATGTGGACACAACTTACAGAACAGGTAAACCAGAATTCCAAGTAGTACCAGATCGTGCCAAAATGCAAACTGTTGGAGTGGTGGCAGGGGTGATGGGAGCAGAACTTCGTTACCACATCGAAGGGGGAGAAGTTGCCAAATACCTTGAAAATGGAATTGAATATGATGTTAGGTTACGTCTGAAAGAAGACCAACGAAATTTACGTAAGTCTTTTTATGAAACAAGAGTGCCAAACATTCAAAACAAACTCATTCCTCTAAGTGCAATTGCAGATGGTAAGGAAAGTACATCCCCTGCAAGGATCATTCGTGAAGACAGATCTAGAGTTGTTCCTATCAATGCAAACCTAGCACCAGGTGGTGCCATAGCATCAGCTTCTGAATCTGCTGTCAAAATCCTGAAGGAAAAATTACCTCCACCTCCTGGGATTACGTATTCCTTTGTGGGACAATCAGAAGACTTCAAAGAATTGTTACAAAACATAGTCCTTGCCTTTGGAATGGCGCTTATATTCATCTATCTTGTGTTAGCTTCTCTTTATGAGTCATTTATCACACCGATAACGATTTTGTTTGCCATTCCACCTGCCATTTCGGGTGCCTTTTTTGCACTCGCTTTAACTGGTGAAATGTTAAACTTATTTAGTATGATTGGACTCATCCTACTAATGGGACTTGTTGCTAAAAACTCCATTTTACTTGTCGACCATGCGATGCTTGCCATGAAAGAACATGGAATGTCTAGAAACGATGCCATCTTTGATGCTGGTGCTAAACGTTTGAGACCAATCCTTATGACATCCCTTGCGATGATTGCAGGGACATTGCCGATTGCACTCGGGATTGGTGAGGCATCTAAATCGAGAACTGCAATGGGGATTGCCATTATTGGTGGACTCATCCTATCGACACTGATCACACTCATTGTGGTACCTGCCGTTTTTGGATACATTGATCGACTCAGAGAGAAAATTGAAGGAGCCTTCCGTCCAGATTACGAAATCCGACCTGAGGATTTAGAAGGATAACAGAAATCTCACTCTTAGATACGGGTGAGATTTTCATTTTAAACTTGCCCTAACATTGAATTCGGTGTTCTCTAGCATTCATGTCTAGCGAACGCCGCATTTACAATCGTATCTCTGAAAAAGTCCATCTCACCTACCGTGTGATCCAATCGGGTGCAGGTTCGGCTCAGTTTTTGCCTAGTGACAAAGGGGAAGGGGACTCACAAGACATCTCAGAAGGTGGACTCCTCTTTCGTACGAAGGAACCAATGTCATTGGGTACAAGGCTTGAATTGGAATTACGTTTCCCAGATGTAAAATATGTTTTGTACCCAAAGGCAAAAGTAGTTCGATTGGAGGAATTTGGTGAAGGTGCTTTTTATGAAGTCGGACTTGAATTCAACCAAATCTTTGATGATGATAAAAAACTTCTATTGGAACATATCAAAAAACTAGAAGTATGAAGAAAGTCTTCATTCCCTACCAAACAAAGTATTGGTAGATTTATGAACATTCGTGTTTTCTATCACAAACTGTTGGGCAAACAATTTGACCCAATTTCTTTAATTGCTGTTTATTCTGAAATTTTAAACAAACTATATTTTTTAGGATTCGCTTATACCTTGGCTTATGCTCATAGCGTTTATTTGGAGTGGGGAAAAGTTGATCTAACGAATTGTTATCTTTCGTTTTCACAACTCATCATCAGTTTATGCTTAGTTGGGATTTCTTTTTTTTATCGAACAGTGAATGCCAATATCACAAAACTCGTTCGAATTTTATTTTTTTCTTTAGTCTTAGTCGAAATTGAAACTGGCTTTCATGATCCAACTATCCCTTACTTTGATCCAAGAAATTGGTTAACGATCATCGCACTCATTGGTTCAAATTCGTTTTTTTATCCAGGACTTGTTTGGCAGTTTATTTCTGAATGGACACTTGTTTTTTGCATTTATTTAATACGAGTTTTCATCCAAAATGATTCTTTGATTCCAGAAGAAACATGGAGAGAGATGTCTACCATTGTACCATTGTTTTTAGTTTCTTTTTTTCTGAACCATTGGTGGTTCCAAACACGTTACATTGCAGCGTATCGAGGTATGTTACTCGAAGAAAAACGTAGGACATTTTTCCAAGACATCCATGATAGTTTGGGTTCTAAACTCACGGACTTGGTATTACTCTGCCAAACATTGGAGACCAATTCAGTTGGAACTGCAACTGCGGTGGTACATAAAATCAAAGAACTTTCTTCCGACGCTTTACAATCTTTACGGAACCAAGTAAAAGAAGAAGACCAGAGAGAAATTTTGCAGGAATCTCTTATCGATGGTCTACATCTCCTTGTTAAAAAAAGATATAAAATGTTAGGCAGGGAAATTTTAATCCAAAGCGAGACCTTTACCGACCGTTTGGTCTCAATCAAAGAACCAGAAACTGCACACCATATATTACAAATCTTTAAAGAAATTAGTACCAATGATTTAAGGCATGGTAGTGGAAAAACTATTTGTCGTTTAGAGGAAACTGAAAATTCCATCTCCATTGAATTTGCCACAGAAGGCAAAAAAACAAAAGCAGAGAATCCAAATGTAATCATTGAAAATCCAGAATCGTTTTGGAATTTGGGAATCGGAGAAAAAGGGATTGAACAAAGAATCCAATTCCTAAATGGTCAATTAGAAATTAGTCCATCTCCTTACCGGATCAAAATGCGAATCCCGAAATCATTATTCTTATTATGAATGTAGTCCAAATTGGCATCATAGAAGACAATCCTGACTACTTAGATTCTTTAGTAGCTGTATTAAAAACTAGAGATACACTCTCTATCACAACTTGGAACTCTGCAGAAGCCTTCGATTCAAATCCTCCTAAGGAAGAATTACAATTATTGATTCTTGATATTGGACTACCGGGCGCCAGTGGTATCGATGTTTTAAAAAAATACCATACTGTTGATGTGAGGAAAAGTCTTGTGATCTCTTCTTTACAAACAGATGATGTGATCTTTGCTGCGATCAAACTTGGTGCATCAGGTTATATCTGGAAGTCAGAATTGGATTCCCTATGGGAGACCATCCAAACAATTTTGGATGGGGGGAGTGTGATTTCTCCTTCTATCGCCACAAAAGTATTGTTAGCATTTCGAAAACCAGAAACGAGTCCAACCCTAAGTTCCCATCCTAAAAAAGAAAAAGAATTGGGTTTAGAAGTTTTATCACCCAGGGAAAGGCAAATTTTAGAGCTCATCATTGAAGGGGATACTCCCCAACAGATTGCCCAATTGTTTGGAACAACCATCGGGACTGTCAGGCAACAAATCAAAACCATCTACAAAAAACTCCAGGTCAATACCAGGGTCCAAATGTTAAAAAAAGCGAGGGTATTTGGTATCTTCTGATTTGTTTGCAGGTTTCTTTTTATACCATCTGGTAGATAGACGAATCTACAATTCTCCCTTATAATGAAATCCGGATTCAGAGAATTTTTCTTTTAAGGACACTTTAAAAGTTTTGGTCTTCTTTTTTGTTACCTACTTTCGTTTTTTCCTTTGGTTCGGTGTCTATTTCACCATCTTGTTTTTTGTGAATTTTATTCTTTAATTCACCCTATTTCGAATTGGACTTTTCCTTTAAATGAATGATAACCTTATAATACACCATCGTGTTCAGTCACGGTGGTGTTTTTTTTATTTCCCGAGGAGGAACTTGATTTCGCGTAGTAGTGTGGATTTTCCACTCATCAATTTGGATTCAGAGAGGCTAATGGCTTCTTTTTTCCCTTCAGTTGCAAAAAACTGATCCAAAACAGCTTCCCTCAAAGATTCTTCAAACCAAGTTTTGGTTTGGTCTTCCCGATTTTTCGCATAATAACCGTTTGTTTTTGTGGTGGTGGTGTAGTCTTGGATGAGATTCCAAATTTCATCAATTCCTTTTCCTCCAAGTCCACTGCAAGTGGTGGCACGAGGTGTCCATTTGGATTCGGGGGCAGGGAAGAGGTGGAGAGCTGATTCATACTCGGCTCTAGCCCGAGTGGCATAGGCTTCATTTTGTCCATCGGCCTTGTTGATGGCAATCAGATCTGCCATCTCCATAATGCCTCGTTTGATCCCTTGGAGTTCGTCTCCCGCACCTGCAAGCATGAGTAACAAAAAGAAATCCACCATGGAGTGGACTTGGGTTTCAGACTGACCGACACCTACCGTTTCAATGATGATAGTATCAAACCCAGCTGCTTCACAGAGATACATACTTTCTCGTGTTTTTCGTGCGACACCTCCCAGTGAACCACTGCTAGGTGAGGGACGGATAAAGGCATTTTCTGCTTTGGACAAAACTTCCATTCTCGTTTTATCTCCGAGGATAGAACCTCTTGTACGTTGGCTACTGGGGTCAATGGCGAGTACTGCGAGTTTTCGGTTTTGTTCGAGGATGTAACTTCCAAAACTTTCAATGAAAGTGGATTTTCCCACTCCGGGAACCCCTGTAATCCCAATGCGAATGGAGTTTCCTACCTTTGGCATCACAAGTTCTAAGATGGCTTGGGCTTTGTCATTGTGTTCTTCCAAATTACTTTCCACAAGGGTGATGGCTTTGGAGAGGGCTGTTCGGTTCCCTGTTAAAATTCCATCTGCAAGGGATTCTGGTGTGGTTTCTTTTTTGGAGAGGGACTTTCGTTGTTCTTTGATATAGGGAGAGATGGCGGGAGCATCCGCAACACCAGGATTGACAGAGAGGGCCGATTTTGGCTCTTTCGGTTCACTGGAAAGTTTGGTTTTCTGTGAGTCTTTGTTTTCCTGATCCATTTGATTCTCTATGAAACGTAAGAATGTCTCGGTTGTGTTTTGAATCCTGATTTGTCAGACACCAAACGAACACCGACCGCCAGATTGACAAGTCGGTGTTTGTTGTTTGATTCGGTGTTTTGCCGGATCTTTGTTTGGTAAACCTTACGCGGCTCTTCGTTCGCCGAGTAACAAATTGAGGATTTGTTTTGCGGCTTCCGAAATCACTGTTCCTGGTCCAAAAATCGCTGTAGCACCTGATTTGTAGAGGAAGTCGTAGTCTTGTGCAGGGATCACTCCTCCCACAACAACTAACACATCTTCTGCGCCAAGTTTTTTCAATTCTTCGATCACTTGCGGAACCAAGGTTTTGTGTCCTGCTGCAAGGGAAGAAACTCCCAGGATGTGGCAGTCGTTTTCTACCACTTGTTTGGCAACTTCCGCAGGTGTTTGGAAAAGAGGCCCGATATCAACGTCAAACCCCATATCAGCAAAACTGGTGGAGATCACCTTGGCACCACGGTCATGGCCATCTTGTCCCATTTTGGCAACCATGATCCTTGGTCTACGGCCTTCGAGTTTGGCAAATTCATCGGCAAGACCTCTCGCTTCGATATAACCTTTGTCTTCGGAAATTTCTGAGGAATACACTCCCGAGATAGATCTGATCACAGCTTTGTACCTCCCGAATACTTTTTCCATTGCAAATGAAATTTCACCGAGAGAAGCACGTTTGCGTGCTGCATCCACTGCGAGTTCGAGTAAGTTTCCGTTGCCTGTTTCTGCACATTTCGTAATGGCGTTTAACGCAGCTTCGACGGCTGTGTTATCACGGTCTTTTTTCATTTGTTCGAGTCGTTTGATTTGGGCGAGTCGAACTGCAGTGTTGTCGATGTCTAATATATCAAGGGGAGCTTCCTTATCCAAACGGAATCGGTTTACTCCGACAATCACATCCTTCCCAGAGTCGATACGAGCCTGTTTTCTTGCGGATGCTTCTTCGATCCGCATCTTTGGAATTCCCGTCTCAATCGCCTCTGCCATACCACCTAATTTTTGTACTTCGGTGATTAGATCCCACGCTTTGTGGACTAAATCGTTTGTGAGTTTTTCCACATAAAAGGATCCTCCCCAAGGGTCGATGACTCGGTGGATGTTAGTTTCTTCTTGTAAGTAAATTTGTGTGTTACGTGCAATCCTTGCTGAGAAGTCAGTCGGAAGGGCAATCGCTTCATCAAGAGCATTTGTATGAAGGGATTGAGTGTGGCCAAGGGCTGCTGCCATGGCTTCAATACAAGTCCTTCCCACGTTATTGAATGGGTCTTGTTCTGTGAGGGACCATCCAGACGTTTGGCAATGGGTTCGGAGAGCCAAAGACTTTGTGGATTTCGGTTGGAACTGGTTTACGATTTTAGCCCAAAGCAGACGCCCCGCACGCATCTTGGCAATCTCCATAAAATGGTTCATCCCAATCGCCCAAAAGAATGAGAGGCGTGGTGCAAATTCATCGACAGAAAGCCCAGAAGCGATTCCTGTTTTGATGTATTCCCAACCATCCGCAAGTGTATAGGCAAGTTCCAAATCGGCTGTGGCACCCGCTTCTTGCATATGGTAACCAGAGATGGAGATGGAGTTAAACTTTGGCATGTATTTAGAAGTGTAACCAAAGATATCAGCGATGATTTTCATCGAATGTTTTGGCGGGTAGATGTAAGTGTTCCTCACCATAAACTCTTTCAAAATATCATTTTGGATGGTACCAGAAAGTTTGTCCTTAGAAACCCCTTGTTCTTCTGCTGCAACAATATAGAATGCAAGGACTGGGATGACCGCACCATTCATGGTCATGGAAACAGACATCTGATCGAGAGGGATTTGGTCGAAGAGGATCTTCATGTCGAGGACAGAGTCAATCGCCACACCCGCTTTCCCCACGTCTCCTACGACTCGTTCGTGGTCGGAATCATAACCCCGATGTGTTGCCAGGTCAAAGGCAACGGAAAGTCCCTTCTGCCCTGCGGCTAAGTTTCGACGATAAAAGGCATTTGATTCTTCAGCTGTGGAAAATCCAGCGTATTGGCGGACCGTCCAAGGTTTGTTTACATACATGGTGGAATAAGGCCCACGTAAATAGGGAGGGATTCCAGCCGCATAATTTAGGTGTTCCATTCCTTCCAAGTCGGTTGGTTGGTACCGAGATTGGATGGAAATCCCTTCTGCCGTTTGCCAAAGAGAAATGGACTTTGGGTCTGGTTTTGGGGCACTAAAAGAAAGTGGGGTAGTTGCAAAATTAGGTTTCTTCATTTTATTTCCCGATCCATTTGCTTTGGGCTTTTTCCATAAACTGAACGAGGTTACGTTTCATGTGGATGAAGTCATCGATCCCGAGAGATTCCGCTTGGCTAACTAAGTCTTTTGGGTAACCAGCAAGCAGTTTCCAAGCGTTTGGAAGTTGGGTTGCCATTTCCTTTGCAAATTCAGGAAGGTAGGTCGCATACTCTTCGTCAGCCGAACAAAGGACAACAATCTCGGCTCCCGATTCTTTTGCTTTGGTCACTCCTTCTTTTATAGAAGAAAATCCCAGGTTGTCGATGATTTCGTATCCTAGGCAGCCAATGAAGTTGGAGCTAAAACCAGCACGTGCTTTTCGCATCGTTAGGTCCCCAATGGTCAGTAAAAATACCTTAGGTGCTTTTTTCCCAGAAGCAACCTGGAGGTCTGTTTTGTTTCTCCACTTGTCAAATTCATACGAAAGTCTGAGTGGCACCAAACGTTCGTATGTTGATTTTTCTGAGTAAGATAGCCGTTTTTCAGTTTCGGCCACTGATTCTTTTAGCTCAGCATGCCGTTCTGTTGGGAGTGGGTATTGGTTTGTTCCAAGCAGGATTTCTTTTTTGGTAGCAAGGGCTTCCCGTTTTTTGGAAGCACGAGTTTGGATTTCGGATTGGATGGTACCTTTTTTCAAAGAAACACCAAACCCACCTTCTTTTTCCACAGTTTGGAATTTTTCCCAAGCCGTTTCCGCTAATTTTTTCGTGAGTAATTCTAAGTAGTACGAACCAGACGCAGGGTCTTCTACTTTGTCGAGGAAGGATTCGTAACGAAGAAGGAGTTGTGCATTCCTTGCAATTCGTTTGCCTAACTCTTGTTTTGTGGTATATTCGGAATCAAAAGGCGATACTGCGATAAAATCAGCACCACCAATTACGGCAGACATAGCAGCCGTTGTTCCACGTAACATATTCACGTAAGGATCGTATGCCGTGTACTGAAAATTAGAAGTTTGGGCAAGGATAAGAGCAGGATGCATTTCTCCAAGGCCTGGTTTGTAGGCATTGAGAATTTCAGTCCAAAGGATTCGCATAGCACGGAATTTGGCGATCTCTGTGAAGTAATCAGAGCCAATCCCCATCCAAAACCAAAGGTTTGATGCAGCATCTTCGATCGAAACTCCCGCATCCAAATGTTGGTTTAAGTAATCCACACCCCAAGAAAGAGAATAGGCAAGTTCTTGGCCAATGGAAGCACCTGAATCCCGTAAATACAAACTATGAATGCCCACACCAGAGAACCCTTTGGTTCCTGAAAGTGCTTGGAAGGTTTTGCCAATACTCTCTTTTTCACAACCAAGTTCTCCACAAAGAAGAGCAGTACCATACGGATCAAAGTCACCTAGAACCGTGTTATGCGAAGATGCCAGTTTTTTGAATGTGTCGGTGAACTTTGGAGTTCGTGTGGCAAGTGAAACGATAAGAGGAATTTCACCCACTGATTTTGCGAGAGATTCTAAGTCAGAAGTTGAGGAGATTTTACAACCATATTGTTTTCCTGCCTCTTCGTGAGAAACAAGGATGGCTGCTTCAACACCTTTCTCTGTTAAAGATTTTGTTTCGGATTTGGATGTGATAGTTTCGGTTACTTTCCATCCAGGGTTTCGTTTGAAAACTCTAGGTAAAACAGGAAGGTCTTCTTTGCGATAAAAAGGTTCAATTTTAAAACCTTCTTCGGTTTCCCAGGTCACTTTGTCCCAAGGACTGCCTTTTAGGTCTTTGAGGATTTGGTTTTTCCAATCCTCAGTGGATACTTCAGGAAAATCTGAAAATAAAAATTCGTTCAATTTATTCCTCTACGATTTGGTAATCTTCCATATAACCAGGGAAGTCGCCTAACCCTCGTGTGAAGGTGAATTTTGCAGGGTATACAACCAATCTTCTTCCAGACTGCAAGAATGTTCCAGAGAGAAGAGTGAATGGAGATGCGACGATAAATGCAGCAGTTCCTAATACAGTACCTGCAAGTCCCATGGGACGAGCAACGATGAGATCTATCAACATTTCTCCGCCGGAAGGGACTTCTCTTGCAGATAAGGTTTGTGTCCACAAAAGACAGATTAAGAAAAGGATAGACAAGGGTCGTGTTTGTTTCATAGGCTGATCACTCGGGCTTTCCATCTGATGAAATCTCGAGAATGATATCTGTGTAAAGTAAGAAATATGGCTAAAGAAATTGTTTTGTTTGTTCTCTTTTCTGTTGTTCATCTGCTTGCGATCGTTACGATCTCAAAGGAAGATGTTTTTTATCTACCTTCCAAAATTGTCCCAATCTTAATCTTGATTGTCGCATTGTTTCGTTCGTTTCCCACATTGGAAAAACGAGGAAAATTGGTTGCGGTAGGACTTGTATTTTCTCTATTTGGAGATAGTTTTTTGGCCATCCCGAAAGAAGGATATTTTGTCCCAGGGCTTGGTTCGTTTCTCATCGCCCAATTGATTTATTCGTATGCATTTACCATTGATTCCAAAATCAAACCTGTCCTTGCGATTCCATTTTTGTTATTTGGTAGTTCCTTTTTTATGGTGCTTGTTCCGAAATTAGGTGCTCTCACGATCCCTGTAGGATTTTATATCTCTGCCATTTGCCTTATGGGTTGGCGGGCAGCTGCAAGAAATTCGATCACCAAACCATTCTATTTGGGACTCCTCGGTGCACTGGTTTTCATCCTCTCGGACTCCATTATCGCATATTCGATGTTTCTCAACCGAGAAATGGACCGGTCCGTTGCATCTCTTGGAATCATGATCACTTATTATCTTGCACAACTACTCATTTATGCTGCAACAAAGACAGAAGAGTTAGATGTTCAATCAGTGAAAAATACTTGATTCACTTCACTCAAACGAGTATCGTATTTATGGTTTTACAAAACCAGGGAAAGGGATTATGAAATCACTAAAAAAAACATCCTTTATTGAAGCAGTAGCAGCTGCGATTGAACATGAGGTTCAATGTTTCAATTTTTATCTTAAACTATCTGAAAGTTTGCCTGAAGGTCAAATTAGAGAACTTTTCAGCCAACTTGCGTTAGATGGTGATGAGCACATCAAATACATCAAAGACATTTATAAAAGTGCAGAGGGGAAAGAACTTCCGAACCTCAAACAACTTTCGGAGATTGAAAAATTCCACTCTTCCACCATCCAAAAGATCATGGATCGTTTAGACCGAAACAAAAATGCAGAAGTCAAAGCTGACGAAAAAAAGGCCATTGAACTTGCCATTCGCGAAGGGGAAGATGCACGTAATTTTTATGCAACCATCCGTGGGAAATTCCAAGATCCAAAAATCAATTTGTTGTTTCAAAAATTAGCAAATTTTAATGAATCCAATAATTCACTTTTGGAAGCCCAAGCAATGGCGATGGAACAATCCACTCCAGCTGACCAAGTTTTTTATTGGGAAGATGAAGATTTACTCGCACAGGTAAACCAACCTTCGAAGTCACAAGGGAAATCAAAACCAAGTGCGAAACCAAAAACTACGACAAAGGCAAAACCGGCATCCAAACCAGTCGCTAAACCACAAAACAAAGTGAAGGCGAAGAAAGCTGTTAAAAAAGCAGCAAAACCTACACCTAAAAAAGCCAAACCAAAGGCAAAACCTGCAAAGAAAAAAGGTAAGAAAAAATAGTGAAATACCAAGTCACCCATACATTCCCAGTTCCCTTAGATAAACTTTTGCATGCTAGAGAGGAGAGATACAAACACCTAGACCAGTTTCCTGATCTAAAGAATGTAACGTTACTCGAAGAAAAAAAAGAAGGGAACCTCATCCACCAAAAACGAAAGGTGAGTTTAGAAGGATCAATGCCTGCCGTTTTATCAGCAGCTCTCAATGATCTTTCCTTACTCGAAGAATCTACCTTTGATACCACAACCAATACACATGAGTTTAAAATTGCCCCACCAGGCAAAGACAACGTATTTGTGATCAAAGGGAAAAGTAAATACGAAGCAAGTGGCTCTGAGTCCAAACGTTCTTATGATGTAGACGTGGTTTCTAGTTTACTTTTTGTTTCTCCAATTGTGGAAAAGGCAATTGAAGAAATTCACAAACATAGTTTGGAGAAGGACAGAAAATCCATCGCCAAATTTCTAGGGGTTGAATCCTAAGGAAGAAGTGAAAACTTCTTGCCCTTCTTTCCTTCGTTCTGTATTAGAACTCAATTTGACGATCCTCATTATGGGGAACGTCACTTTGTTTGCCAAACTCCTCCCTTTTCCTGCGGTAACCATTATCTCTGGTCGTGCATTGTTTTCTGTACTGATATTAGGGTTATTTTTTCTCCTCAGGCGTAAGTCCATATCCTACCAGAGTTTTAAACATTTTGGATATGTATTTGGGATTGGGATTTTGTTCGCCTTACATTGGGTAACTTACTTTCACTCCATCCAAGTATCCACAGTTGCCGTTGGGATGTTGTCACTGTTTACCTATCCTGTTTTTTCTGCAATTTTAGAACCTATGTTAGGTGGTAAAAAGCCAGAACCATTTACATTATTTTTGGCTTCCTTTTCTCTTTTTGGTTTATTTCTCATTGTGCCTGATCTGTCTTGGGACAACCAAATGTTCCAAGGTGTGGTTTGGGGAGTGGTTTCTGCTGTTTTGTATGCGATTCGCAATCTACTCACAAAAGAGATGCATGTACATTACCCGAGTTCCCAAATTTTATTCACCCAACTCTTTGCAACCTCATTGGTGTTACTCCCGTTTGCCGATGGACTCTCCCAGATGCTCGCAGAACCAAAGTATCTCCTCTTCCAAGTGATCCTTGCAGGAATTTTTACCTCCCTTGCCCATACCATTTGGATTCGCAGTTTGTCAAATTTATCTGTGACTACAGCGGGAACATTGTCCACACTAAGTCCGATTTACGGGAGTTTGGCGGCATGGTACTTCCTCGGAGAAGTTCCACCCGATCGGTTATGGCTCGGTGGAGCTGTGATTTTGTTTTGTGCTGTGATGGAAGTGTTTCGGAAACAGAATGAGTCTCGGACGCGGGAAAAAGAGAAAATTATTTAGTGTTTTTTTTGAAATTGGTTTGAGTGTTATTGGAGATTCAAATAACTCCAAGTTATGCGTCAATAGGGCAAAATGGGAGGAAATATGAAATACGCTATTAAATGGATTATCAATATTATTTTTATACTTCAAAGTAATATAATACTCTCACAGAATATAAATTCAAATATAGATGAATCAATTTTAAATCAATTACCTGAATTTATATTCAATGATGTTAAGGAATCAATTGTAATTGTTAGTGTAAAGAATCAAGAGAAAACAAATTCAGAAAATGTTCTTTCGAGGCAACTCGGAGTAGGATTTATATTCAATTTAGATGGACTCATAATTATTAATCGTTATGCACTTCGTAAATTTAATTCCGATTTTGAAATTACCTTCGCAGACGGAAGAAAAATTCCTGGCAAACTAGTAGGTATAGACGAAAAGAATAATCTCGCAATCTTAAAAGTCGCAAATAATGTGATTTTAAAACCAATTCGCTTCAACAATGATTCAAAATTGAAAATTGGGCAATTTCTAATTCTAATTACTCACAATGAGAAAGATAAATCTGTAAATGCTTTAACATCCATTTCAAAAATCAATATTAGTGATGAAATTTATCCTCAAAATGAATATTCAACTAGGGAAAGTCTCTTGATCTCATCGAGATCAAGAATTATACCGGATCCCGGTTTACTATTTAATATTAAAGGCGAGTTTGTAGGTTTTTCCAATTTTTATTTTGAAGACGACATTTATACAAATAAATTTGCTATGGCGAATTATGTTTTAGATTTAAATTCATTAGTAAATGCAATTCTTGAAAAAGAAGAAGGAAAATAGTATCAATTGTTTCCAAAGTGGTATTTGTTACGGTCGTACCAATACCAACAGTACGTATTCAGTAATTTGGTTTGAGGCGGGATCACCTAATGGAAAGAATGCGAAATTCTCATCCATTGGCGAGGCGCCCCCGTTAATGGAGAAACAATTACAAAAAGTACTTTATTCGTGGAGGTGGTGGATCACTCGTACAAGTTTGTCCTGCACTTCTTTGGCGATCGTTTCCAGTTCGGAATTTTGCACGAGTTTAGTCATTGTCATGGGATCAAAAATAGAAACTTTGATCTCACCATTTTTTTCTTCTGTCACTACCACATTACATGGTAACAACATTCCAATTTCGTCCGTGGTTTGTAGGGCTCTGTGCGCAAAACTTGGGTTACATGCACCAAGGATGGTATAACGTTTGAAATCAACGTTAATTTTGTCTTTTAAGGTTTGTTTGACGTCGATGGTAGTCAAAACTCCAAACCCTTCTTTTTTTAACGCTTCCGTTGTATCGTTTATGGTTTCTTCAAAACTTTTTTTTCTGTGAACGGTTAACCCTAACATAAATCCTCCGAAATCCTATACCCCATAGGGTATAGGAGAAGTTGGAAGTTGCAAGAGCTTTTTTTAAATTTTTAAGGAGAAGTTTCTTTTTTCGGGAGTTTTTGCATTTCTTCTACACTGGGAAGTTGGTTCGAGGTATGCCTAATTTCGCCCGAAGCATTCAACAGAAAATATTGAGGCAGAGGGTCAGATTTGAGTGAGGCAAAACGATCATCCAAAATGAGGGTTTGGAATTCGTTGTCACGTGGAGTGAAGTTGAGTAGGACATAGGTGCCGAGGTCTGGTTTTCCTTCCCCACATTCCAATCCTTTTAACATTTCACAACGTGATTTTGTTACGGATAATAAAATGAGTTTTCCTTCTCTTGAAGCTTGTCCAAACGCAAACGATTTATTATGGCCCCAATGGATTTCTTCACTTGCCATTTGGTTGATTTTGATATAGCCAAAAACCAAAAGTAAAATAAAGAGTGGCATCGCTAAAAAACCAACTAGGTAAAAAACGCGAGAATATTTCTGCATACAAATCTATGGAATGGTACTGACCGATTCCCGCCAAGTTCAATTTTTAAGCTTTCCCATTCCTAAATCTTTAAAAAAAACTACACCTTCTTCTTCCCATTCCTATTCTGGTTCAAAGAGAGAATCCATAGGAGCATTTAATGGAGATTTGGTACACAGAAAAATTGGAATTAGAAAAAGGGCGAGCCGTCAGTTACCGAGTAACAAAGACAATCGAAAGCCTACAATCTCCGTTCCAAAAAATTGATATATTTGAAACACAATCATTCGGTCGTATGTTTACTTTAGATGGTGTAACAATGGTTACAAACAAAGACGAACATTCTTATCATGAGATGATTGCGCATATCCCAATGATGAGCCATCCCAATCCAGAATCTGTCCTTGTGATTGGAGGAGGGGATGGGGGAACTGTTCGTGAAGTATTAAAACACCCATCTGTCAAAGAAGTTGTTTTGTGTGAGATTGACAAAGCCGTTGTAGACATCAGTTACAAATACTTTCCAGAATGTGCAGATGCCATGAAAGACCCAAAAGTCATTCACCATTATGATGATGGAGCCAAATTCGCAAGAGACAACAAAGGTCGTTTTGATGTGATCCTTGTGGATTCTAGTGACCCTGTGGGCCCTGCAGAAGTTTTATTTAAGGAACCTTTTTTTCGTGATATGGCAAGTGCCTTAAAACCTACTGGGATCATTGCCACTCAAGCAGAATCGTTTTGGTACCATGGTGATGTGATCACTTCACTCTTTGAATTCATTCCGAAAATTTTTCCTGAATATGGATACTATTACACAACGATTCCAACTTACCCTTCCGGAATCATTGGGTTTACTTTTTTATCGAATGCAATTGATCCGTATTCGGTCACACCTGATCCAAAACGAGTTCCAAAAGGACTTAAGTACTATAGCCCTGAAATCCACAAAGCTGCCTTTGTATTACCTGAGTTTGCAAAAGCTTATATCAAACGAAAAGGTTAAAACTTTGTGAAATTTCGATTCGTTTCCAATTTCATTTTTTGTTTTTCCCTTTTGGGAAGTACAAATCTATTGTTTGCACAAGAAACAAAAGCAACAGAGATGGAATTGGAAGCCGAATCGTACGAAGAACGAGGTTATCCAAAAAAAGCAAACCTCATCCGAGAAAAAATCAAACGGATACGAAAGGAAAATTTTCAATCCAAAGAAAACGAATCGGTATATCTCGCACCTAACCAAAATTTACCAACGACAAAGAACGGTTCACTCGAATTTATGAATGGGACTTGGGAATTCGGGTTTCGTTTTTTAAGCCAAAATGCAGGATTTCGTTCCGGCAAGGAATGGGCGTTAGATGATGGAAGAGTTGCCTTCCAAGCGGGCACTCCCTATTTTCCAAGGTCCCCCATGGGATACCAAAATATCCGCACACTTCCTTACCAATTGGAATGGGAAGATACTAGAAAAAATTCAGATACTTTTTCTCCAAGGATTTCCTACCAACATAGTTCCAAAAAGTGGGGAATTGAATATGTATACATGCAGTTTAACACCACTAGAAACTTTTTTTCGATGGGGGACATTGCAGGTTTCCAACTAGGATTCCAAACGGATCGATTTTATAGTGCAGACCATAAATTATCTGTATTAGTCCATGATGAATATTCGCATAACAAGAGATTTGTGTGGGAATTTGGATTTCGAATGGGATCATTAAATACAAATTCATCTCAGAATTCACAATCATTGGGGCAAACAGGACTTTTCCGAGATACAATCCAATATGTGGCTCCAAGTACTGGTTTTAAATTTGTGCATCAGTTTTTTGAGAATTATTCCTATGAATTGGGTGGTGATTTGTTTTTTACCCCCGTTGGGAATTTAAAGTATAGAAGAGATAGTTTGACAAGTAGTGGAGGAGTGAGCCGATTTGGGGGTGAACGAACCACAACAGATGAAGTGTATTCTTTATTCTCAGAAAAGCGAATTCTAACGACGATTGTTGGGCTGAATCTGAATGCCCAATTGAATTGGGTTCCCTTTCCGAATCATAAATTCCATCTGGGTTTACAAGCCATACAATACAATTGGCGTGCCAATGAATCGCAAGCACCAGGGCTTCGTGCTTTAAACCAAGAATCTTATCTTGCAGGTGTTAGGGATTACTTTGTGAGTTCTGCGTATTACGAAGCAGATGGAGGGAAGGGTCGTCCAATGAGATCCTATGGTATTTCGAATTTGTACTTTGGGTATACTTATGTTTATTAATCGGATCCTTTCTGTTTCAAGTTTGTTCTTGTTTCTCTTTGGATTTTTGCAGTGCGGGATTTCGTTGCGAGTGTACCGAGTTTTCCCAAATGAAAGGGAATATGATTTTGTAAAAAAAATGGATCATATTGTCATCCAGGTCAAACAAGAAAATCGAAGGCAAATGGCAGTGTATGATCCCTATTTTTTTGATTCCGAAGCCCTACAAAATGAATATGGCCCATTATCCTATCTCATCCGAAAAGAACTTTCCATCCGAGAGTCACGGTACCCATTACTTGTTGAAAGAGGGGGTTCTATTTTTGTAGAGGAATTCCAATTAGTATCTTTAGATCGTTGTTCTCGGAATTTAACCTATGTTCGGTTAAAGGCAAAAATCCAAATCCGAGGTTATGCCGAAGAAGAAATTAATTATTATGATGAAATTGATTCGAAGGTTACTAATTGTTTTTTAACAGGTAGCATCATCACTGTTGTACCTCTTTTGTGGTATGTGCCTTATAATGGATTTCGTGGAAACCGCGAAGACCAATTAAACCAATTGGGCCGAAATGCGTTGACAGAACTATTTACCCAACTAGAAATACGTTCTGGTTACACTGAAAAATCCACCGAATCACAAAAGTTAGAGGAGCAAAAAATCATTCCAAAACAAACACCCACCAAACAAGAGCCAGTGGATCCAAAGTTAAAGGAAATTTTAGACAGTTTATGAAACGATATGGATTCATCTTATTTTTGGGGAGTTTGGTATTTTTTTCCAATTGTTATTCCTTGGAAAAACCATATAATTATGGAAATCCTTACCATCCAAGCCCTGAATTTACAGAAGATGATCCTCAATTTGAAGAAGGGGAACCGATTTGGATTTTGGACCAAACGGGGAATTGGGTTTTTTCTCTTCCCTCCAAATTGGTATTATGGAATCTAAAAGCAGATAACCATTATATTTCAAAAGAAACCAAAGAATATTTAATTCGTTACATCAAAGAAAACAACCTAAGAGATGTTAAAGTACGTTTCAACCAGTATGCTCCTCTTTCTGAATGGCGTAGACTTCCCAAAAACAAAAATATTAACCCTGTGATCCGATATTTTTTTGGATCCATCTCCCTCCTTGCCTATACGTTTTTACCTGGTAGATTGTTCGCAGGTACGATTGGTGGTGATCATTATAATTCATTTACCAATACAATCAATGTCTACTCTGACTTACCACCAGTCGTGATCCATGAAGGTGGGCATGCAAAGGATTTTTCACAAAGAGAAAAAAGGACTTTGTATGCAGTTGTTTATGCCATTCCCGTTGTTGGAGCTCTTTACCATGAAGCAAAAGCATCTGACGATGCCTTAAATTATTTTGCAGAGAAAGAGGACATGGCTCAATTAAATTCCTCTTATGAATTGTTAACACCTGCTTATTCTACGTATGTGGGTGGAGCTATTGGAGATGTGGTTGTGAACCCATTAACAGCTGTCGCAGTCATCCCTGGTCATATTTATGGTCGTTATAAAAAAAGAGACATCCCTCTCGAATTAGAAAAACGAAAACAAAAGAAAAAAATCAAGGAACCAAAATCCAATCCATGACTTCATTTTTAACCAAATTCCATTCCCGAAGAGACAAATTACGTTCCTTATTATGCATTGGAATGGATCCTGAATTGGAAAAATTACCAAAACCCTGTTTGGATTCAAAATCACCTCTTGTCTTTTTTGCTGAGACCATCGTTCGATACACCCATCCTTACGCGGTCTCTTGGAAACCCAACATTGCTTTTTTTGAACGCCTCGGCGCAGAAGGTTATTTTGCGTTAGAACATACAGTCCACTTAATGAAGGAAATTTCCCCCGAAGTCCCCATTGTGATGGATGCCAAACGTGGGGACCTTGCGAATACGGCAAAAGAGTATGCAAAGTATTTTTTCCAAACCTTAAAGGTGGATGCCCTCACAGTGAATCCTTACATGGGGCGAGACAGCCTTGTGCCATACTTAGATTTGGGTGGGTATCTATTTGTTTTAGGGTTAACCTCAAATCCAAGTTCATCTGATTTTCAAAAACTAAGGATTGGGTCCAGTGATTTGTACGTGTACGAAGAGGTGAGTGACCAAATGGCGCGCCTGGCAGAATCCTATCCTGGACAATTGGGTTTAGTTGTCGGTGGAACCCATCCCTCTGAAATTGAATCCTTACGAAAGCGCCACCCAGAGTTATGTTTTCTCATCCCTGGTTTTGGAGCACAAGGTGGCGATTTAGAATCCATCATCAAAGCAAGTGGGAAAGAATCTCTTATCAATTCATCACGTGGGATCACCATGAGTACAGTTGCTGAAAATTTTGGAGAAGTTTCTAAAAAGAAATCAGAAGAAGTACATTTGCAGATGAACCAACTCTTTCCTTAACGGTCTAATCACCATTAGGGAATCAAGTGAAAGAAACATTAGCAATTGTTGGAACTGGAATCGCAGGTTTAGGTTCTGCTTACTTTTTAAAAAACGATTTTGAATTAACCATTTTTGATCATGCTGATTATATCGGCGGACATACCAATACGGTTATGGTAGAAGAAGATGGAATCCAAATTCCCATTGATACTGGGTTTATTGTATTCAACCATGTTACGTATCCCAATTTATTACGTTTATTCCAAACCTTAAATGTTCCGACTAAAAAATCGGATATGTCATTCAGTGTGCAATATGATCCCACCAAACTCGAATTTTGCGGATCTGGACTTGCTGGTTTATTTGCACAGAAAAAAAACCTCTTCCGTCCTCGGTACTTAAAAATGTTACTCGAGATCAATCGATTTAATACGGAAGCACCTAAAATTTTGGATAATCCAACATACGATGATTGGAATTTGGGTCGTTATATGGAAACCTTCGGGTATGGAAAAGACATTCTCAATTATTATTTGGTTCCCATGAGTTCGGCTGTTTGGTCCACTCCACCAGATTTAATGTTGGAATTCCCTGCCAAATCACTCATACGATTTTTTTACAACCATGGATTTTTGGGACTCCATACACAACACCAATGGTATACCGTTGACGGTGGATCTAAAGAATATGTAAAACGAATTGTTCCTCCCATCCAAGACCGATTTCGATTGAATACACCAGTACTCGCCGTGAACCGATTGCCAAATGGAAAAGTGGAACTTGTGTTACCTGAAGGGAAAAAGGAAGTTTTTGACAAAGTCCTTCTTGCAACTCATGGGCATATTTCCGCGAAATTACTAGGAAACCCAACAAAACTCGAAAAAGAATTACTCCCTCTCTACAAATACCAACACAATACAGCCACATTACATACAGATGATTCCGATATGCCATCCATCAAATCTTGTTGGTCGAGTTGGAATTATAAAATCACTGAATCAAACAGTGGAAAATTGGAACCGTACACCATCTATTGGATGAATCGATTACAAAATGTATCCAAAAAGAAGAATTATTTTGTAACAATCAATGATCCAGGTCGTGTGAAACAAAGCCATACAATCAAAAAAATAGATTATGAACACCCATTGTTTTCGGTCGAAGCGTCTCTTGGTCAAAATCGTTTGCCCATGTTAAATGAAGATGGGCCAATTTTTTATGCAGGTGCTTATTTTAGATATGGATTCCATGAAGATGGATTTTTGTCTGCAGTGAATGTATCAAAAAGTATTTTAAAAAGAGACCCATGGACTTAAATTCCTCTATGTATGAAGCGGACGTATTTCATATGCGTACCGCTCCCACACAAAACAAATTCCAATATAAAATATTTAATTTTTATTTGGACTTGGAAGAAATTGATAACTTGGCGAAGTCTAGTTTTTTGTTTTCCAGAAATCGGTGGAATTTGTTTTCCTTTTATGACAAAGACCATTTACAATTCGGAAAAGAATCCATTTATGAAAATGTAAAAACGTTTTTGGAAGCTTCGGGTGTCAAAGGACCAATTGGTAAAATTTTCCTCTTAACCAATCTAAGAGTTTTAGGTTATGTGTTCAATCCTGTTAGTTTTTACTTTTGTTTTGATACATTGGGGGAACCACTTGTTGCAATTGCAGAAGTAGGGAATACCTTTGGGGAAATCAAACCATACATTGGGAAATTCCAAAAAAGTAAGGGAACCATTGCAGACCCCGAGGTATACATACGAGAACCAAAGAACTTTTATGTCTCTCCATTCATTGCCTTAGATTCCGAATTTGAATTTCGACTGAATGTACCCAATGAAAAATTACAGATCGGAGTCGACTCTTATGAAGATGGGAAACGAATTTTGATTACGTCCTTTATAGGAAAAAAAATTCGCTTTCAAACGAAATACTTATTAAAACTTTTCATCCAATTTCCAATTATTACCGTCAAAATAATAACATTGATTCATTGGCAAGCATTCAAGTTGTGGATCAAAAATACCCCTTATATAAAGAAACACCAAAACTTAGAGAAACAAACAGGAGTTCCCCTTGGAAAAATCAGCGAACCAGTCCCTTTTACAAGAAACGATTGATTCAGAGCTTTTTATTGAACTAAAGGATAAGTCGGTTACCGAACAATATCCAATTTACAGGAAAATATTTTTTAAAGCGATGAGTTCCATGAAACGTGGATCCCTTCGAATGATTCTCCCCAGTGGAGAACAAGTGATATTAGGAGATACCAATAGTAAGTTTGATCCAAAGTTTCACTCGGCATTAATCCATGTTAAAAATCCTGTATTCTTCAAAAAATCAGTGTTACATGGTGATATTGGATTTTCCGAATCTTATTTAACTGGAGATTGGGATACAGACTCCATTGAAAATGTAATTTCTTGGTTTATATTGAATGTGGACGAAGCTCCAAATTTATCTGGAGCCAAGAAAAAACTATTCCATTTGGATTTATTCAATTTGGGAAATAAGTTCTTACATTTCCTCCGAAGGAATACACTAACTGGTAGTAAAAAGAATATTGTGGAACATTACGATTTGGGAAATAGTTTTTATAAATTATTTCTTGATCCTACAATGACATATAGTTCTGCTTATTTTGAATCTCTCGACCAGTCATTGGAAGAAGCACAAACGATTAAAGTTGATAAACTTTGTCAAAAGTTAAAACTAAATCCAAAAGATCATTTATTGGAAATTGGAAGTGGATGGGGATTTTTATCTATACACGCAGCAAAGAACTATGGATGTAAAGTAACTACTGTTACGTTATCAGAAGAACAATACAAATTTGCGAAGGAAAGGATTGAAAAAGAAGGTTTATCCGACAAAATTGAGATTCGTATTCAGGATTATCGTAAAATTGAAGGTAAATATACAAAATTAGTATCAGTTGAGATGTTAGAAGCAGTAGGAGATGCATTTTACGAAACCTTCTTTCAAAAATGCCAAGATTTACTCACACAAGATGGAATCATGGCTTTACAAGTGATCACTTGCCCGGATGCTCGCTTCACTTCTTTTAAAAAGGGAATTGATTTTATCCAAAAACATATTTTTCCAGGATCACTTTTGCCATCCATTGGCCGAATGAACCAAGCCATTAACCGTACAGGTGACATGTATCTTCATAATTTAGAAGATATGGGACTCAGTTATGCAAAAACGCTTCGTTTGTGGTTAAAAGCGTTTGAAGAAAATCTAACAGAAGTGAGAAACCAAGGATATAGCGAAACCTTTATTCGTAAGTGGAGATACTATTTAGCATATTGTGCAGCTGCCTTCCAGATGCGAAATATCAGCGTTGTTCAATCTGTTTATGTAAGGCCCAACAATTTAAATATCTAAATCAGAATCATTCCCAATGGAAGGGTATTATTTCCATCCATTGGGATTTTATTGCTTAAAAAACATCTTGCCAAACTAAGCTTCCAAACGTATTTCTCTGTCTATGAGAGAAACCAAGTCTATTTTTACATTTGATGAACCAATTGAACGTTTATGGTCAGCGGTCACCGTTTATGAAGTGTTAGTGCATTGGTTGGCAGATGAAGTACGTGGTAGGCCAAAAGTAGGAGGGGAGTTTTCTTGGACTTGGAAACTTGGACTTGAAGGAAATTTCACTTCACATGGAACTTATAAAAAAATAGAACCTCTTCGTGAACTTGTGATGGAGTGGAAAGACCATCCCGCAGGAGATGTTTTTTTACAATTAATTTTCGAATCTATCTCACCCAATCAATCCAGATTAACGATTGTTAATGGAGGATTCCCTGATAACGAATCATCAAATGTGTGGTTGGAAAGTGCAAAAGATGCTTGGGATGGACAAGCTGTCCTCTTAAAAGAATTTTTAAAACAGAATCCAGATATCAGCAAATTTATGAAAAAAACTTGATCTCTCGACCCTTTCTAAAATCCTGGTAAAAGTAAGGGTTGTTAAGGAGGGTTGGAAGATGGAATATCCTGAATTGGAATCTTATTTCCAGAAATTAACTGATATAACAGACCGTATCGCAATGATGAACAATCATTTTGATGCGACACCTGAGATCGACATACCACAGTTATCTGAATTGTTTGATGACATTCAATCAAAGGATTGGGAAAACACTGATAGAGAGTATTATGAACTCTTTACTAGTTATTTCACATTCCATGTGAAGACAGTGGAAGAAATCATCCAAGAAGCACGTGAAATCTTAAATCCAGAAAATAGAGAACACGTGAAAAAGTTAGTAAGCCACGTTCGTAAGGCTGATGATTGGTTCCTAAGTCTCAAAAAGAAACGCAAACTTGCTCGTACACAAGTAGCATAATCACTTACTCCCTCATTCGAAAGTCTGAGGGAGTTATCTCAATTCGCTTTACATTTTAATCCGTTTCCTTTCTCCTTTCAGATATGCTCAAGGCACGGTTCCTTTTTTATCCAGTTTACCTTTTGATTTTTTTGTTTTTAGTGGATTCTATTTTTAGGATCCCATACATCCAAACACTCGCCAAGATTGACCTAACAGCTGTTAATTATAAAGCCAAATCAGATTTTTTAGAAAAATTATTAAAAGAGAAACCCGGTGTAAACTCTCCTAAAACGAAAAAAATCATGCTGATTTTAGGATCTTCTCGTTTGTTGTATTTTGATTATGATGAGTTAGTATCTTTTTACCCTGATTGGGAAATTTACAATTTATCTTCGGCAGTCACAACTCCAGCCTATTACGATTTTCAACTCACAAAAATATTAGATGCAGGCATCAAACCTGACCTTGTGATCATGGAAACTGATCCAAACCAATTCAATCAAAACTCTGTTTTCAAAAGTTCGAATTTAACTTATAGTTTTGATTTAGGTTATGTTCTTTCTAATTTATCTTTGTTTGGAAAAGACCATGTTTCCTTTTACCTTGGTCGCAAACTTTTCGCAGTTGGAACATATAAACCTTATATAGACCAAATGTGGAAAAATTACAAAAATCCATATTTAGATAATGTGCTAGGAATGCACCAGTCAACTTATGATTATATAATTTCTCATAATGGGAATGGTTTGTCTCCCATTGATAATTACATGGAAAAAGATTCCAACGCCCTCCTTTTAACAAGCCATAGAACACTTGATTGGTTGTTTGCATCTTACCAAAGGAGTAATATGCAATTTGGATTTTATGAAAAAATTCTAAACCGATTGCAAGAAGAAAAAATCAAGGCAGTGATCGTATGGCCTTTGTCGTCTCCTGATTTTGAATCCTTGATGGAAAAAGAATCTCTTGTAAAAACATGGGAAACGGAAATTGATTCCATTACCAAAAATCATAACTATTCGATTTTAAAATTGAAACATGATCCTTCTTATAATTGTAATGCGTATGCTGATGGCGGACACGTCGCCAAAGATTGTTATAGAAGTTTAATGCGTTCTATTTTATTGGAATACTTTCGTAAGTATGAGCCAAATCGTTTGTAAATTCAATTCCACAAATTGGGGTCATCCCATTTTGAGTTGAATTTTCAATGACTGATTTAAGTGATCTAGGTTTGCCTGGAT
Organism: Leptospira paudalimensis; assembly: GCF_026151345.1. Lineage (NCBI taxonomy): Bacteria > Pseudomonadati > Spirochaetota > Leptospiria > Leptospirales > Leptospiraceae > Leptospira > Leptospira paudalimensis. The sequence goes on along the minus strand of NZ_JAMQPR010000002.1, from coordinate 110,400 downwards.
TTTGAATGGGGGTATCATCTTGTCCTGGGACGTATTTAAGGCTTGTATTGAATCCTTGGGGTGAGTCTGCCCAAAAAACAATTCCTTGTGAAATCCCTGTTAGTCGACCATAGTTCTTCCGAGTATCGGGAGCTGAAAAAGTAGGGGTTGCGGAAGTGTAAAAGTTTGCAGCTCCTTGTTTGATTGTCGTTTTACTAGTTGTTGGTGTCACAGGGTTTGAGACAAGTCGATTCAAACTAGAAGAAAGAGGGTATTTAGTCAAAACTCCTGACAAATCAACGGTTGTTGCTCCTTGCCCATCACTTGCGACTTGTTGGACAGAAGATACATTCCCAATCCCAAAACTCTGTGCTGAGAGAACTGCAAACAATCGAAAAAACATATCTGAATTTGTACTGGTTAGTACAGTTGAATCATAATTTGCACTGGTTTTGAATACATTCATAAGATTACCAGTGGCATTGGCACGAGTGCCACCAACCCCAATTACAGTATTACGAAAAAATTGTTTCCTTTGAGTATCATTCGTTCCGGAACTATCATAGAGGTATCTCATAAATACATAAGCAAAGGAATATTGTTTTAGAACATCCGAACTACTGCTATTCCAATCTAATAAGGAAACCCCGTTGATTCCGTCATCACATCTAGAGTCGTTTACACCTGAATAACAATCCAAACGACTTGTTTGCGGTCCATACCCAGCAATGTCACTTGCAACTTCACTTGTACCTTCATTGATCCACAATTCGTCTGATTGATTTGCTTCATACATCCTTGGGAATCTTAGTAAGTGTTGGAACTCGTGTGCTGCTGTTGATGCAAATGCATTTGGGTCTTTGGTATTTGCTGTGATCAGTTCCTTTCCATCTAAGTACAAAACTTCTGCAAAATTTGATCTCACCCGTAGTAGGAAATTATCTGGAAAATAATTTATAGGATCAAAATATCCTGCAACATAGGCGCTGTTAGCCGTTGCTCCATCTTTGATGTCCATCACTAATATTTTAACTTTCCCATCACCATCGACGTCACTCGGTGTTCCAAATGTTTCAATCAATTTGGGATATGTGATGGTATCAAAATCTTTAGCAAATTGGACTAAGTTAAAGTTTAACGATAAGGATTTTTCTTTGTACACTTCTATGTAGTTGCCAGAACTAACAAGTTCGACTGGAACACATACACTACTTTGAGTTCGCAAATCGCGTGCCCATAAATCAGGGCCAGAAAAACAATTGGCTCCCAGTAAGGAATACGCTCCAAGTAACAAAATGAGGTCATCATTTTTCCCAATTTCAGAATTAACCGGATTGCAATGTGAGAATGAAGTGATTAAAAAGAAAAAAGGGAGTAAGATTTTTTTTCGAAAATGCATCATAATTTAGCGATTTTACTTTTCCTTACTCTCTCCATTCTTTGGACGAATCCTTTTTATGGAAAGTCAATTGAAGGATTGTATTTTTCAGACCGTCAAACAACTGAAAACGGATACTTACTTTTAGGGATAGAAATTTTTTCTGAAAAGGGAAAGTCTTTTTACAATGCCCAAGAACTTCGGTACAAAAAAACCTTTGGTTGGGAAGAAGTATTGTTTGTAGGGAAAATGACGAAGGAAGGTGACAATTGGATCTTAGTTCCAGAAGCTTGTCAGATCCGAGCCAAAACGCTTTGGGATGCCAAATTTGCCCTCTTACGCAGGTTTGATTGTGACCATTTGGTATTCCACCTAAGGAAAAATGAAAAAGACCAGTGGGTGATCTCCGAATCCTTACTCGGTACCGAAACAAATCTTCCCTTCCGTTTCCGATTGGACCACACAGTTGGGAACCCTGTCGCCGTACAAATCCCTGACGCTCCTGAGGTTACGGAGGGGTTTTGGGGCTTCCATTTGAATGGTTTGGGGGGAAAACCACCCGCAAAAATTTGGAACCCTTCCAAAGGGAATTGGGAGTCTTTTTCAGGGTTCAAACGGAACCAGGAACTCCAATTCTACCAATGGAAACGATCCTTTTCTAATTGACCCAAACGTTCCTTCCAGGGACTTTCCTTTTACATTGAAAAAGATCAGAATTGGGGTGATAGCCGCAGCTGGAAAAGGCACAAGAGCCTACCCCCGCACTAGTTTTATTCCAAAACCCCTTTTTGTCATAGAAGGTAAAACCATCCTCCATCGAAACGTGGAGTTAATGGTCAAAACCTTTGGAATCGAAAAGGTATATGTCCTTGTGGGACATCTCAAAGAACAGATTATCAGTGAATTAGAACAAATTCGATTGGCACTTCCCAAAGTTGTGATCGAACCCGTGGATTGGACAGAACGAGGACTTGCATCGGATGTGGCCAGCCTCGAAAAAACGATCCGAGAGCCATTTTTAACTATTTTGGGTGATGAGTTTTATTACCGAACTGACCATGAAAACTTTTTAAAAGTTTTGAAAAAACATCCAAAAATGGCTGCTTCCATCGGAGTTGTCAAAACTTCTCTTTTGTCTCGTATTCGTAAAAATTATTCCGTTGTACTGTCTGAAGACAAAATTCTGAATTTGGTAGAAAAACCAGAAAATCCACCTAACGAACTTTTGGGATTAGGAAGTTATTTTTTTACACCTGAATACTTTGATTTTTTTAAAAAAACACCTCCTTCACCAAAATCGGGTGTCATTGAGATAACAGATGTTATCGATAAAATGGCAAAAGAGTCAACGGGTGGTGTATATGCAACGATGTTGAATTGTGAATACTTTAACATCAATTCAATGCAGGATTATTACCACGCTGTTTATGAAGTAAGAAATGATTTGTTTTCTAAGTTTAAAACTAGCCTTATCATTCCAACCAATAATCATGAACGTTCCATTACCGATGTGATTGTTGATTTTAAAGATAAGTTTAATGAAATCATAGTCATTGACAATGAATCAACAGATGATACTCTCTCGCTTGCAAAAAAAGAAAAAGTAAAAACATATACTTTCCCTGGTGATGGAGATCCTACTCGATTAGGTGAACAAGTGAGAAGGGGAATTGAATATGCAACGGGAGATATTTTAGTAGTTGTATCACCCGATGGATCTTTTCGTTCTAAAGATTATCCGAAACTTCTGGAATATATGAAGGATTCGGATATGGTTATTGGCACAAGAACCACAAGGCAGATGATAGAACAAGGCTCAAATCTAAAACCCTTGTATCGTTTGGTGAATTTACTGATGGGCAAACTTGTCGAAGTATTTTGGTGGGGACAAGAACCTAGATTTACAGATGTCGACTGCCAATTTTTCTCTGTTTGGCGAGAATCCTATGACCGAGTCAGATCACAACTTGTTGTCGAAGACAGAAAGTTTATTGTTGAGCTGATGATTGACATCGTTAGATCACATATGCGATGTATAGAAATTCCTGTGTCTTATTTTAAGCCAGTAGGGCAGATCGAATATCGTCTTCGAGATATGATTTCTGATTCATTCCAAATATTCAAATTGATATTATCAAAAAAGTTTTTCCTAGGAGAAAGTCGCGATGGCGAATAAAGTATTGGTTACAGGTGGATGCGGATTTTTAGGTTCGCATGTTTGTGAATTATTTCGTAAAGAAGGTTGGGATGTTGTCAGTTTTGATAACATGACAAAATATGAGTTAAAAAGAACTGGTTACGGATCTGATGCGACTAGAGATTATAATTGGAATTATCTCAAATCACTTGGTGTCACAATGGTGAAAGGTGATATCCGTAATCTTGAACATCTGATGGATCGAAGTGCCGATTGTGATTATATCATTCACACTGCTGCACAACCAGCAATGACGATCTCTTGGGAAGACCCAGAGCTTGATTTTTCAACCAACGTAATTGGAACTTTTAATGTGATGGAAGCAGCGCGGAAACATAAAATTCCTGTCGTAAACACTTCTTCTATTCATGTGTACGGAAATTCAATCAATGATAGCTTAAAAGAAGATAAAACCTCTTACGTCCGTGAGCCAGTCGAAATCCCTGTTACTCATCCAACGATGGTTGGCCAAATATCTCCTCTACATGCATCAAAAATGAGTGCAGAACATTATGTTCGCTCCTATACAGATATGTATGGAGTAAAAGCTGCAAGTTTTCGATTCACAGGAATTTACGGCGAACGTCAGTTTGGCGGTGAAGACCATGGATGGGTTGCTAACTTTGCAATTCGTTCTGTATTTGGATTACCACTTAGAATTTTTGGAACTGGCAAACAAACACGTGACATCTTACATGCTGAAGACGGAGCAAAGTCGTATCTTGAATTTTTCAAAAATCCAATCCCTGGTGTATACAATATCGGGGGAGCAAGCCCACATAAAATTTCCTTGCTAGAATGTATTACCTTAATTGGTGAAATTCTTGGGAAAAAACAGGAAATCCTTTTTGAAGTGGAGCGACCTGGTGATATGCGTTATTTCATTTGTGATATTTCAGAAGCAAAAAAGTTTGGATTCAATCCTAAAATTTTACCAAAAGAAGGTGTCACTCGTCTTTTGAAATGGATTGAAGCAAACAAAGACGTATTCAACATCGCTGGGAAATAAAATGGCTAACAAAACATTAGTGATTATTCCTGCTTATAATGAAGCCGCGACTATCGAAGAGGTGGTTCGCGGTGCCATCGTTTATGCTGATGTATCCGTCACTGATGATGCTAGTAAAGATGAAACTCCTGCTATTTTAAAGAAACTCCAAAAAGAATTTGGAACACGACTCAATGTAATTCGACATGAAAAAAATACTCACATACCTAAAGGGATTCAAGATGGTATGAAGTATGCTGTCGAAAAAAAATATGATTGGGTCGTTACAATGGATGCTGGTTTATCACATGATGCTGCCTATTTAAAAGACTTTATCCAATTCCCTAACTGTGATTTGGTGATTGGATCTCGGACTTCGACAGTCAATGTACCTTTGTACCGAAAATTCATTTCATGGTTAGCAGCTAAAGTAATGAATTATTGTTTATCGAATGGAGTTTTCAATTTATTTGGGAACAATCTTCGTGATTGCACAAGTGGTTATAGGCGATATTCAAAGCTGATGTTTGAAAAAATTGCATCCTATCCATTAGAGTCGGTTGCATTTGATTTTCATATGGAAGCTTTATCCATAGTTTCCAAAAACAATGGAAGTATAAAAGAACTCCCGATCAAATATGTTTTTTCGAACAGTAGTTTTAACCGTAAGGTACTAAAACTTGCGATCCAATTTGCAAAAAAACTTTTATTAAGAAAATGGAAACTGACTCCCGAGTACCCTTAAATCAAAATACACTCGGAATGAAATGGAAGGTATTTTTATCCACCATTGCGCTGTTATGTGCAATTTTTTTCTTTGACCGTATTTTCTTTTTTGATTTGTATTTTCTATTTCCGAATGAAACCGAGTGGGATTCCTCGCCTTGGTACAACTTTATTTACAAAACTAAAGAATTACAATCATCCAATGACAAACACAGAACCATTGTCACAGGAAGTTCTGTTGCCTTGTATTCGGTATTACCAGACGAACTGAATAAAAATGAAAAACTAAATACAAAGTATTCCTTTTTTTCGCATGTAGCAATGGCTCCAACGGATCTTTATTACTACAAAGAAAATTTACTTTCAACAAATCCAAATTTGGTGGTGTATCTACATAATTTTGCAGATTTACAATGGGAGTATTTGGCAAAGAATGGAGAGTCATTTTCATTTGATGAAAAAACATGGGTCAAAGAGTTTTCGTCTCGTTATCCGACAAAAACCATCTACCCAACCTCATATCTAAAAGATTATTGGAATGAAATAGATCGTAAATCATTATCGAAATTGGCAACAAAAGCCTTATTTTACGTAAGTCGTTACCGAATTTTCTTTTGGGATCCGATAGTTGTGTATATTGATAATCATTTTCGAAGTGGTAGGAAATACCATTTATACCAAGGGGTCCTACCAAAAGAAGGAATTTGGTCCAAGGGTTGGACAAAAACATCTGCAACGATGGAGTGTAAGGAACAGAAAGACACTGAATCTATTTTTGTTCAAAATAAAAATACAAAACTCCAGTTCCTTTTTTTCGAAAATCAACATACACTGATTAACAATGCACCGATTCATACACAAATCATCAACATTCAAAAATCAGGATGGCTAGACATTCGTTGGAAAGAATTAAATCCTTCCAATTTACCTTGGAGTATCGTAAAGATACAAATTCTTTCACAACTCCCGACTGCAAAAGAAGTCAACTTAATTCGTTATGGCAGAGATGAAGAAGTTGGGATTCGTTTGGCGCATTTTTTTTGTAATAGTATCCAAAATGAAAATCGTTCTTATTCAAGGGCAAGTTATTGGGATGATACTCGATTTGTTCAAATGTCAGTGGACGAGTTCAAAAAAGAATATTTTGAGCGAATGATTAGGGATGCTGGAAACCGACAAGAATTGTGGAGATTACATGTTGTCCGTGAAGCTAAAAAAAATGTAAACACGGTAAAATTCAAACCTTGGTCTGAGTACATTCGGATCTTAGAAATTTCAGAATTTTTCTACAAACATCATATTCCTTTTGTTATCGTCCTATCTCCTGAAAATCCAATTGAATTTGCTTTTTATAAAAATTCAAACTGGCGAAAAGAGTGGATCTCTCACTTAAAGGAGCAGTTAACAAAACGTGGACAAACAGTCATTGATCACACAGAAGTGATTTCAGATGTTCGTTATTTTTTTGACCCACACCATCTAACGTATGAAGGTGCAAAAATATACAATTCAATTTTTGAATCTTCCATTGCGCCAATCATCAGCAAAGAGAATTAACCTTTCCTTAGGAGAATCTAAATGATTTTGAAACAACTCAATCCTTTTTTTGAATACTTGAACACAAAACAGTGGTTAACCGTTAGTTTGTTTTTGATTTTATGGGGTGTATCGACACTTTCCTATTGGAAAAAGTACCAATGGAATCCAAGTTCGATGGTTAATTTTGGCCATGAATTTGCCTTACAAAATGACTCAGAAACTCCAGATAATGCCATTTTATTCAAAGGGGAAACTGGTGATTTGGGTGCAGGTTATGATGGTCAGATTTTTTACTATTTTTCCAGACCACTTGCAAATTTGAATTTAGATTGGCCAAAAGGATTCGATGAATCTTACCGTGCTCCTCGGATCGGTTATCCTTTGTTAATCGCCATCTTTGGTGTTTTTGGTAAAAGTTTTGCTATTTTTGGGATGTATTTTTGGAATATTTCTCTTATCCTAATCTCTTATTTTTTTCTACGAAAACTATTAAATGAAGAAACTAAACCATATGCGGTTTTGTATCTACTGAGTCCATTTGCGCTTGGTAGTTATTACGTGCTTGTTAGTGATTCCGTAATGGTTTCCTTACTCATCATTGCTTATTATTTTTATGTGAAGGAAAAATGGGTTCAATTTGTACTTTTGTCGAGTTTGGCAATCTTAACAAAAGAACCTGCTTTATTCCTTCTATTCCCACTTGGGTTACTTGCTTTGATACGAATGGATTGGAAACGAGTCATCGTCGTCGGATCAGTTCTTGTCATTCCTGTTTGTTGGCATCTTTATTTATCTTATAAGTTTCCAAATTGGAGACCTGGCCGCCTTACAGACTTTATATTGCCATTTGAAGGATTAATTTCTTATTCAGAATCGATATGGAGGCAATTGGCATCTGGTGGAAGTATTAAAGAATTAGCCCGATTGTTATCTAGATTCCCTTTAGTGGTTCTCTTTTTTTTGGGAGTGTTTCTACCATTTACAGGCAAAATACAAAAAGGTTGGGAGTTTCGAATTTCCTTTCTTCTTGTAATGTTTATGGTTGCTACGGCTGGGTATTACCATTTTTGGTCAGTTTATGAAAACGTATCACGCATGTTTACATTATCGATACCAATTTTACTCCTTTTGATGAATGAAGATCGACAAATTAGAAAACAGGAATATATTTTGATGACCTTATTAATCCTTGTTTTCTTTCTATTAAAAGTATTATTCATATCGAAACAAATGAATTTCCAAGTTGGGTTTTAAAAATTGGAATCAGATGGAATTTGAAAACTTTTTTTAGCTTCTTCATTCAATGAGCTGATTTCCTCTTTTTTGAAAATCAGTTCATAACCATCATTCATTGTAAATCTTATGTATGGTGACTCATTCTGGTTCACTATAGTACGTAAGTCTTCTAATGATGAAATCTCCTGGCCGTTTACTGATATTAACACCAGTTGGTGGGTCATGTGATAGGCTTTATTTCCTGAGAGTGGGACAACCTGTGATAAAAAAATCACTTTTCCTTCTTTGGAGTTCCTTTTGATTCGATAAAAATCATTTAAGTATAATAACTCTTTGCTGACTCGGTTTCTCCATTGATTCCCATGTTCTGTCAAATAATGTTCTGAAAGTTCTTGGAATATGATTCCAGCTAACATTAAATACTTTGGCATTTGAGATCTAGTATTCCCATGTGGAATTCGTATGGCTGTTTCGTTTAAGGGTTTGGATTCTATTTCTAATGTAATAGGTTTTTTGTTTCGAAACACTTTGATTTTTATTTTTTTTTCAAACGCAGAATCCGATTCATTTGTGTTATGAAACAAATAGGACATGTTTAATTTGCCAAATTTTGGATGATCAAAGTAACCTTTTGGATCTATTTTGAAATTTGATACTTCTAATATCACATCCTCTAATTTTAAAATTCCTTCTGCAGATGATCCAGGGTAAATTTCGGCAACGAGTACACCTAAATCGTCTTTACGTAGACCATAGTCATTCCGAGAGGCACTATCCACTAAAGGTTTGAATCGAAATCCTTTAAACGGAAATGATTTGCCATCGATGAAGTGTTTGATTGAAAATGAAGGGATCATTTTTCCCATTCCATTTTCTTTGAATTGGTATAAGATTCCTTGTGGGATACGGGAAGTAACATCTAATACAAGTTCACCAACCCCATCTAATTTTTCTTCGGATTGGATTTCTATGTATGGGTATTCCACATAACCGCTTGCATAGGAATCGATATCCATTCGGATCATTCTGAGTTTTTTCTCTTCTGAATTCCTTTGGTCCTTACTCTCCATCACTGTGCCAGTGCCAGGTAAAAATACTTCACTTTGAAAGATAACAGCTTTTAAATCTTTTTGAAAAGATAAGTCATTTAACTTAAGTATGGCGAGTCCTAAATCTGCATCGATTCGTTCAACTTCTGCTGTATAAACTTTTAAGGTATCGGGTTTTTTCACTTCTATATTAGAATAAAAATAGATCGCTTGCGCAGGTACAAGAATCCTGTTTTCACCGATATAAATTCCTGTGGACTGACGAATCTCTGGATTTTTGAATCTCCAAGGTTGAATATAATTAGGGTACAATACAGTGACTTTGATTTGTAAAATCGAAGGATCCTGACTGGCCACAGGCACTGGTTTACTTATGAGTGAGACAGAAAAACAAATTGAGAGAATCAAAAATGAGAGGATTGGTGATAAAAATTTCATTTATTTACCTTTGATATGGTTTGTTCGTTTGATTTGTTCGTCTGCTTTTTCAGATTCTTCTCGGTCCAAAATCATCGGAACTTGGATTCCATAAAAATAAATTTTGTAGGTTTTATCTTTTGAAGATTGCACTAAGTTTTTGAAATGATTCAGATTACGCACCTTCGTACCGTTAAATGATTCAACAACCATATTGAGATAAAAGTCAGAATGTGAGTTTGTGGGGTGGGGTAATTTACGGTATAATACAATATCTTCTGTTTCACCATCTAATAAATTCGAACCTTCATAAAATCGATACACAAGTAAACTTCCTCCTTGTGTTTGTCCAATTTTACTCCAAGATTCCAATAGATCTCTATTGACAGATTGGAATACGAGACCTCCCAAAAGTAAATAAGGGTAATCTGCGCCATACCTTGACCTTTGGTTTTCCATCTGCGGCATTTTTTTCGCAGGAAAACTCACTCGAATTTTTTTCTTCTTTCGAATGAGATCAAACTGGATTTCTTCTCCAGCAAATTTGTTATCTATGACTTCTAAAAAATCGATTGAGTTTGATTCTTTTAAATTTCCATTCCTTCCGATTTTGCGACCATCAATGGCTGTTAAATAATCGCCAGGTTGAAGGTATCCATCTGCAGAACCTTGTTTGTACACACGGGTGACAAATACACCTTCCTCTCCACTGGGGATTTCGTAAAAGTTTCGATGTGATTCGGAGAATGAATTTTGTGTTTGGATCCCAAGTTCCACATAACCGTCGTATTCACCATCTTCTATATCTTTTAGAAAATGTTGGATGACATTGGTTGGGATGATATAACCGATATTTTCACCCTTGGTTGATGCTTGGAAAGCAACACCAACTACTTTCCCATTTTGAAATGCAGGACCACCTGAATTCCCAGGATTGATTGCCGCATCAACTTGAACAACCAAATGGCTATCAATTTGAGAATGTGCATAACTAGATTGTTCAATACGAGAAACGATCCCTCTGCTGACAGAAATTTTACTTCCTCCAATGGGATATCCTATGATATCCACGGGGCTTGCGAGTTCAGGTAAACCACCTAACTCTAATTCCATACTATCGGTGTAAAAATTTTGATCTGGTACTTCTAAGATTGCTAAATCACAATCATGTGCAATATATAGAACCTTTACTTCGTACCATTCCGTTTGGTTGTTTCTCTGCGTTTCAATGAATTTTGCATTTGAAACAACATGTGCATTGGTAAGAATCCTGTTCTTTGAAATGATAAATCCAGAGCCTGTGGAAGCAGAGATCCCGGAAGACATCCAAGGTGAATAAGGATCTTTTGCTTGTGAAAATACGCGGATTTGGACTACAGATTTCCTCAATTCGTCAATGGATTGGCTGTTGGGTTCGGCAACGATCCTGGAGGAGAATAAAGTGAGAAAAAATAAAATAGTACTCGCAAAGCGAAGTGGGGAGGTTAAGATTTTTTTCTGATTCTGCATGAGTTTTTTTGAATCCATTTTATTCGGATCGGTAGCCTTCTTTTCGTTAATCACAGGCATCGTTTCCTTTAGAAAGAACCCTCGCACGGGAATGAAAACAAGTTTTTCAATTCTTGCTGGATTTTTCTGTGTTGGTAATTTGACAATCCTACTCGATACTTTGTTTTTAAAAAACCAAATCCTAAACCACCCGCATATCATTTCGACATTCCTTGTTTTTTTATCATTTGTTCTGATTTTTTTTGGACTCCATTTTCCTACTTTTTTCCGTAACTTCCCAAAACTACTCATCATCTCTTCTTTTGTTTTTGGTATGGGGATCATGTTACTGTTGGTTGATTTAGGAATACTCAACGATGTATATCCTGAGGCTAGTTTGATACTATTGAAATATTACTATAACGCTTATTATATAGTGACATTCATTGTGTTTTCTTACTTGATCATTGCAAAACTGCGTTTTAATTTCCCAGCGATTCAAACTTTCATGGAATATATTTATTATGCAGCATTTGTAACTTGTTTTAGTTTCCTAATCATTTGTAATTTCCCATTACTCATCCCAATCTCTACTTCCTATTTTCTGCATTTTTTCTTATTTTTGAATTTATTGTTTTTATTCTGTTTTACCGTATTTTTATTCCATTATTCCTTTACGAAGGATTACTTAACTCATCCTTTTTCTTTTTTATTTGAAAGATCAAAACAAATCTTTGAGGAACAGATTCCTGCAAATAGGTCCAATTCAAGATTAGTGAAAGAAAAACTTTGGAATTTGTATGAGAAACAAAATTGGCGCAAAACAATGGATAGTTTCTGGTTCCAAATTTTAGTAGATGAAACTTTGGACAATGCTCTTGAACACGGTGGGAAAAGAGAAGAGGATATCATCACCGTACATGTGTTTGAGTCTTCAAAATACATTGATGTTTACGTGATTGATAGTGGAAAAGGATTTAACCCAAGGTCAATCCCAAGCCCAATTGAATCAGATAGAAAATTGGTAACTGGTGGACGTGGAATCCATATCCTTAAAAAACTATTTTTAGTAAGATGGAATTTTTTAGGAAATGAAGTGAATATCAGAGTGGATAAAACAAAAAGTTCCGATTGGAAAACTAACGTTTAGTCGAAACTTTTTGTTATGAATTAATAGCTAGGTTTAGTGTCCTTCAAACTCACAAATAGAATAAACATCTATACCATAAGTATCTTTGATTCTTTTTGCTCCACCTAAATCAGGTAAGTTGATGATAGTAGAACATTCATGAATTTGACCTTTTAGGTTTTGGATGAGTTTTATCGATGCTTCCAAGGTCCCACCAGTTGCAATTAAATCGTCCATGATGAGAACTTTGTCTCCTGGTACAATGGCATCGGTATGGATTTCCACATGGTCAACTCCATATTCCAAAGCATAGGATTCGGAAATGGTATTCCCAGGTAGTTTTCCTTTTTTTCGAATCGGAACAAATCCAACTCCTAATTGGAAAGCGAGTGCAGCACCTGGAATAAATCCCCTTGCATCAATCGCTGCAATTTTATTTAATTTTGCATTTTGGTATCGTTCTACAAACATCCCAATGGTCAGTTGGAAACCCTCTGGGTCGATGAGAAGGGAAGTGATGTCTCGAAACAAAATCCCTGGTTTTGGGTAATCAGGAATGGTTCGAATCTTAGATTTAACAATGGACATATAAGGATGAAACCAAAGATGTCAAGGGTCTTGCAATAAAAAAAGGCCGGCAATTGCCGACCTTTCGAATTGTTTTTAAACTTTTGGAAATGATTATCTCATTTGTTTGAGAGCAAGGATTCGATCTTCCAATGCAGGGTGAGTGGCAAAAAGAGATAAGAATCCTCCTTTCTTAGAAGATATTTTAAAGGAAGCGATTGCTTCTCCTCTTGGGTCTTCTGGCATCTCCACCATTTGTCTAAGGGATTCGAGAGCTGAAATCATCGACTCTCTTCCCGCAAGTTTAGCACCACCTGCATCTGCTCGGAATTCTCTTTGGCGAGAGAAATAAGCAACTGCCATAGATCCTAAGATTGAGAAAACAATGTCAAGAGCGATGGTCACAACAATTCTTACAATGTGAGCCATTTCTTCTTTCACTGCATTGGACGCTACGTAAGCAATGATACGAGAGATGAACATTGCAAAAGAGTTCACAACACCTTGGATCAGAGTTAAGGTCACCATATCTCCGTTTGCTACGTGAGACAATTCATGTGCAAGCACACCTTCTAACTCTTGTGTGTTCATTCGATTGAGTAGTCCCGTGGAAACGGCAACAAGGGCACTTGATTTACTAGGTCCAGTAGCAAACGCATTTACTTCTGGAGATTCGTAAATTCCCACTTCTGGCATGGGAAGGTGGGCACGTTGTGCTAAAGACTGCACTCGACGATACACGTCCATTTCATGAGCAGAAGCTTGTTTTGGGTCGATGACTTTGACACCCATCGTCCATTTCGCCATCATTTTGGAAAGTAAGAGCGAAATAAAAGACCCCGCCATACCCCACATTAAACAGAATACAATGAGTTGTGTTAGATCCAAACCATAGGCACGGATGCTAAATCCCATCGAACCCAAAAGGGTAGTCACGATGGAGATTGTTGTCATAATCAAAATATTGGTTAACAGGAAAAAACCGATTCGTTTGATCCAAGTCATAGGAAATTGTTCTCCTTACGGTTCTTTAACAAGAACCTACATATTAGACTGAAACTGTAAGCCTCTCACGAAAAGATTACAAGCAATTTAATGTTCTAAATTTTCGCCTTTTTCTTTGGAACCAAGGAACTGAATGAGTAAAAATAAGGTCGCAAGAGAAACATATGCAATCGGGAAATCCCAATTTGCAATTTCTGTAAACCGATTGAAAATAGCATTCCCTTTCAGTTCGTATGCATGGATCCAACCAAATATGGACAAACAAGCGGCAATGACTGCCCACAAACTTGCTTTTAGCCATTCTCTTTCCAAAATAAAGACTACCATTGCTGCCCAAATCATGGATGTAATCAGAAATCCTTGTGAAAGGGAAAGGATTCCAGAAAGAGCATAGGGAAGGAAAGTTAAGTGAGGAGGAATATCAGAAAGTGAAAAATGATATGCCTGTTTTGCACCTAATTCTTGTAAGATTCCCTGAAGTTTCCCATCCAAAAATAAAAAAACATTTTGGATGATAAGAACTGCCCAACCAGCAAACGCTGGTAACAAACCGACAACAACAGCAGGGGAATGGTGTTTGGGGATTGCTTGGAAGGCTTGGCTTGTAATGATGATTCCAATCCAAAGAACAATTGCCATTCCAGCTTCCACAGGAATTAAGGCTTGTATTAAACCCATAAGGCCAAAGAGACTAACAATAGTCATGAATACACCAGATAACATAGAATAACTATGTTTTGCACCTAACGCTTTCCAGCCTGGATGGCCGATGTAAATCGTAGTCGGGAAAGGTGAACCAAATGCGGTTCCAGCGAGTGTACCAACTCCATTTACAAGTAAGGAAGTTTTTGTATCAAAACTATCACCAGAAGCTTCTGCAGATTCGATGTTTTGTAAAGAACCAATCACATTGAAGATTCCCATGGGCAATATGATGGAAAAGTATGCTTGTAAATTTGAATAGGTTAGAGTTTCGAATAAGGAAGATAACGACAATTGAGGGAAATAAAAACCCAAAGTTGCCAATCCGTTTTGGATCCCACCTTCTTTGTAAATTGGATCTCCCCAAAAACCAGAAAGATAAGACAAAAGTACACCAACAAGAATTGATAAAAATCCACCTGGAATGCCAAATGGGAATCGTACTTTCCCAAAATATTGAAGGAGGATAATTCCAAGAGGGATAAAGGCGATCATGGGTCTCTCAAACGTTCGTAGCAAAAAGTCCATTGAGATAAAGGTTAGTGCAATGCCTGCTAAAGCAGAAAGTAAAGCTGCCCGAGGAGTGTATTTCCTAATTTTTGCAGCAATAAATGATCCCAATACTTCAATGAGACCGGACGCAAAAGAAACAAGTAACCCAGCTTTCCATGCTTCCTTATAATCACCTGTCGCTTGGTAGGTGGGGAACATTACAAAAAAGATAAATGCAAATAGAGAAACCGTATTGATCCCGTATGGAATCGCAGTTACATCCGTACGATTTGTCCTTTGTCCCAATTTCCAAGCTTGCCATGCATAAAAAACATTCCCAATGAGTAAGGAAATTGCAGCGCCAGGTAACACAACAGAGGTGATAAATGGTAAAGGAAATCCGCATACGCCCATACATAAGGCTGAGAGAACAAGAAGTTGGATGAGGTTGTCGACCATGAGACCAAAAAATCCATCTAGGTCACCGCGTGTGATGGTAAAAAAATTCATTCGTTTCGTTTGCCTCCAAAATCAACTCGAATGACATTCCCGTCGCCAGTGACTTCTGGTTTTTGGGATTTTGGTTTGGATAATGATTCTTCAGGGTTTGTGTTTGTTTCGATTTGTAAAAATCGAAGTTGTGTAGCAGAATTTTGGAATTTGTCGTAAATTCTGAAAACTGCATCCCAAGGGATCATGGTTGGTTCCCAAGTGGAACCAAATTGTAATTCCGCAAATAAATAATCTGGCTTACTATCCAAAACTTTTACTGCTTTGTCACCAAACACGAGTACAATACCAGATTCTTTTTCTGCATTGAGTAGACCACGTTTCCCAATTTCCAATTTTGGATGAGGCATTACATGGAGATAAAATACTCCAAATCGTTCCCAGTATAAATTGAATAAATCTCTTTTGAACTCACGTAATGTTGTGATTTCTTCCTGCGTGAGGTTTTGGCTCATAAATTCCTTTTACCGTGTGAAGTTTCCCATTCGATGTATTCATCGTGGATTTTATATTCTGGAATGATGTCTTTTAGTCCTGCAAAAATTTCCCTATTTTTATTGGCTTTTGCGAGGGAAAATAACCGATTCAGTTTATTTTGAAAGAGTAACAAATTGTAATGATCTAGTGGAGCAGCAATTCGAATTTTTGGGTGATGGGTTTTTTTGATCCCTTCAGCATTTAACAGAAGTTCTTCGTATAATTTTTCCCCAGGTCTAAGCCCAGAAAATTCAATATTAATATCTTTATAAGGTGTGTATCCGGAAAGGCGAATCATCTCTTCGGCAAGTGATAAAATACGAACCGGTTCACCCATATCGAGTAAAAAGATTTCCCCATGTTCACCCATACTCCCTGCTTGTAACACAAGTTGTGTGGCTTCTGGGATTGTCATAAAGTATCGGATCACTTCCGGGTGAGTCACTGTCACAGGACCACCACGTTTGATTTGTTCTCGGAATCGAGGAATCACACTTCCGTTGGAACCTAATACATTCCCAAATCGAACTGTGATGAATTTGGTTCTAGAATTTTGAGAGATATGTTGCAGATAAATTTCAGCAGCACGTTTTGAGGCACCCATCACATTGACAGGGTTTACAGCTTTGTCTGTAGATATGAGTACGAAACGTTCCACTCCAATCAATCGACAAACATCCGCTACGTTTTTTGTCCCCATCACATTATTGAGAATTGCTTCTGAAGGATTAATCTCCATCATGGGAACATGTTTGTAAGCAGCTGAGTGGAAAACAACAGATGGCCTATGTTCTTCAAAAACAGCCGAGATTCTCGATAAATTTTTGACATCAGCGATGACTGGTCGAATGTCAATATTCAATTCAGAAAAGTTTTTCCGAAGTTCATAGTCGATCTCGTATAACGGTGTTTCGGCGGCGTCTAAAATAACAAGTACACTAGGTTTAAAAAGTGCGACTTGGCGGCAGATTTCAGATCCAATGGATCCACCAGCTCCCGTTACGAGAATGACTTTTTTTTCCAAGTAAGAACGGATAGATTCAATTTCTAAATCAACAGTAGGTCTACCAAGTAAATCTTCAACTTGTACTTCACGAAGTTGTGTGATATTTGGTTTCTCGGCAAGGTATTCGCCAAATGTAGGTAAGATTTTAAACTCAACACCCGCACCTTCACATTCTTTCATCAGTTTGCTTACAACACGTCCATCGGGTTGTGGAACTGTCATAATGACCTTTTTGACCGCATAACGATTCAAAACTTTTCCAATCTCTTCGGTTGATCCGAGAATGGGAATCCCTTGGATGTAACCACCTTTTTTGGAAACATTATCATCCAAAAATCCGATAGGGAAATAATCTAAGTCTACGTTTCGCCTAATTTCAGTTAAAAAAGAGCTTCCTAATTTCCCCGCACCAACGAGCAGGATGGGAGTTCCTTTCCTGGTTTTGTCAGGACTAAAAATTTGTTCCCTAATCATCCTCCAACTCAAACTTCGGAGGCACAAAAATCCTAAAAGGATGAGTGTATCAAGAATGGGAACCATTCGTGATAATTGGTAAAATCGATTGTAAAAGAGAAGGGCTAATGTAGAAACCAAGGAAGAAAGGATGGTTGCTTTGATGATGGCTAATAGATCGTGTAACGAAGCATAGGACCACAAAGAACGATAGATCCCTGAAAATAAAAAAACGATACTTCTCGTGACCACGACGATCGTGGCACAGACCCAAAAATCCGGGTAATTGTGAAGAAACCCAATATTCTCAAATCGCACCAAGTGTGCGAGAAAATAGGACAAAAACATAAAGAGAATGTCTACAGGAAAAACCCAGTATCGTCTTGGGATCGATTTCATATCTGATAAATAAAGGTATTTGGAACAAAATTCCTTGTAAATACAGAATCTGTTCCGAAGAATAGAAAAGAGGAAAAACCTGTTTGAAATCACTTCTTTTCCGCCTTGCGGGGATTTTTTCCGCAGAAATTGGCTCGGAACTTTATTTAAAACTAAAGGAAGAAACTCTTTCGCCTTCACTTTTTTGCCTTGATTTTACAGAAGTCACAGAGGTGACGGAAGTAGGTTGGGAATTTTTGAGGAAAATGACGGAGAGATGCAAAGAAACTGGTTCAAAACTAGCAGGCTTTGGATTAAAATCGGAAATCCCTTCTGAACAAAATGCAGTCCTTTCGTTTTTTAAAGAAGAAGCAGAGTGTATCCATCATCTAGAATCTTTTTATATCGGGGATACTCCCGCAAACGAACTCACTCCAAAGTCACCACAAGAAGTGAAAACCATCCACTGCCCCGAGTGCCAAACTTTACTAAGATTTAAACAAATGGGTGATCATCTTTGTCCCAATTGCCAATCAAAATTTTTTGTGAACCAAAAAGGTTGGGTCTCAACTTACGAA
This sequence comes from Leptospira paudalimensis, assembly GCF_026151345.1. Lineage (NCBI taxonomy): Bacteria > Pseudomonadati > Spirochaetota > Leptospiria > Leptospirales > Leptospiraceae > Leptospira > Leptospira paudalimensis. The sequence continues at coordinate 92,106 of NZ_JAMQPR010000002.1, read as the reverse complement.
CGTTTGTTGTGATTTAAATGTTTTGTGGGAATGGCTTCCCAAGGTTTGTCAGGCCAAGGGTGTTTTGGGTAACGTCCTTTTAACTCTTTTTTTACTTCATGGTAACCATTATTCCAAAAACTTTCTAAGTCTTTTGTAATTTGGACTGGCCTTCTTGCAGGTGACAACAAATGGACTAAGATTTTAACTTTCCCATTCGCCAAATTTGGTAAGGATTTCAGTCCAAATAACTCTTGTAATTTGACATGTAATTCAGGTTCATTGCCATGGTATTGTATGGGAAGAGTAGAACCAGAAGGAACTTGGATTGATGTTGGTGCTTCTTTCTGGATGATCGATTGGTTTTCATATCCTACATATGATTTAAATGCTTCTAAGAATGGAAGATTCGTTAAAGAAAACTTTTGTGTTTCAAAATTTAGAAATGGAAACAACCAATCCTTTACCGATGATTTCAAATGGTCTAAGGATACATTGACACCTAACACATCATTTTTGACCAAAAACTGGACTCGATTGAAATAATTGAAAAGTTCTTCTCTTTTATTCCATTCATACTCCCAATCCATATGAGATAAGTATTCTAAGAGTGCATTTTGAATGGCTGAAGGATTTGGTTTTGTCAGTTCTTTCGAATCCAAAATCAGATCCCCAATTTTTCTCTCTTCTTTGACGATTAAAAAAGATTCATTCCGTTGGTTTGTTCTGATTTCAGGGCTTTGTACGATTTCAATATGTTCGTTTAGAGTTTCATCGATCAGTTCAAGGGAAATGGGGAGGTATTGTGTGATGTACAAAGTGGATCCAAACGAAATTGTATCGAGTGCAAGTATGAATTCGGATAATTGGAGTAAGTTTGAATTAAACGTACCAATTTTTCCATTGGAGAGTTTGTATTCTTTTCCCTCTTTTTCTTTTCGTTTCCCAATCCGATCTGGGAATCCTTTGCAAAAATAATAATCCCTAAGTTCATTTTTGTTTTTTTGAGGATATGCATTTTTCCCTTTAAAAATGCTTAAAATTTGATCATATACGAGTTTCAATTCTTGTGAGAATGAATTTTGTGAAATGGAATTTGGAAATTCCTTTGTTTCTGTACCGGTGGATTCTTTTCCAAGAATGGAAACAATATCTGCAATGATTGTTTCGTTTTCTTTTGGTAACCTTGAGATCACACATCCCAATCGAATGGGAAGAGGGTACAATAATGTTTCTTTCCCTAAATCGGTTAGTTGGTTATTTTTATCTAAACAACCTAATAATTTTAAACGTGCCATGGAAAGTAACAGTGAACCTTTGTTTGGTGGATCAAGGAAGGGAAGAGAATTTATCTCTTCACCAAATGATTTGATTTCCAAAACCAAACGGTCTAAATCACCTTCGAGGATTTCTGGTTTTGTACGATCAAAAAAATTTGTTTCTTCTTCTTTGGACCAAAGTTTATAAACGAATCCTTTCCCTTCCCGTGATGCACGTCCTGCTCTTTGTTTTGCACTACTAAGACTAATTCGGTCTCGGACCAAATGTGTGATTCCGGATTCTGGATCAAAAATAGAATGTTTAAAATAACCAGAATCAAAAACAACTCGCACACCAGGAATTGTTACAGATGATTCTGCAATATTTGTGGATAAGATGATTTTCTTTTTGCCTCGAGAGTCTGGTAAAAAGATATTTTCTTGGTCAGATAAATTCATATCGCCAAACAAAGGAAGAACGATAGAATTCTCTTTGATAGTCTGGTTTAATTCAAGTTGGAATTTTAAATCTAAAATTTCTTTTTTCCCCGATAAAAAAACCAAAATATCACCTGTTGTCTGTTCGACTGCCTTGGGTATTAGGTCGATGATTCGTTGTAGAAGATTTTTTTGAGATTGCCCCATATAGAAAATTTCTAATGGATGTGTCACGGTTGAAACTTCAATTGGGGGATTTGTGATTCCCAAGTTAACAAAGTTTTGTCCTTCTAAAGTAGCAGACATGATGAGAATTTTTAAATCACTACGAAAGATTTCTTGGGTTTTTCTAGCCAATGCAAAACAAAAATCCGATTCTAATCTTCTTTCATGGAATTCATCAAAGATAAGTAAACCATAGTCTGAAAGTTCAGGATCAGACAGTAGATAATTTGTTAACATCCCATCAGTAACAAATTCGATTTTTGTATCTCGATTGATTTTAGAATCAAAACGGACACGGTACCCAACAGTTTCTCCCACTGGTTCTCCAATGGTTTGGCAAATCCGTTTTGCTGCATTTTTTGCTGCAATCCGTCTTGGTTCAAGGATACAAATTTTTTTGCCTGCAGTTAAATTGAATTTTAAAAGTTCCAAAGGTAAGGCAGTTGTTTTACCAGAACCAGGTGGTGCATCCAAAATTGTGACAGGATTTTTTTGGATAGATGCAACTATCTTTTGTAAGGCGGATAATACAGGAAATGTTTCAGTGTTGGGATTCACAGTCGTTTTGATATAAAAAAATACTTCCAATACCTGCAAAAAAATGCAAACAAAATGTATTTTTTCGAAAAAATCACAAGAATCGGGTTTCCGAATCGATACCGATTGGGTAAACTTTCATTGTGGAATCGCAAGGAAAACATTACCAACTCATTCAAAACGTAATTGAATATTTGATTCAAAATTTTGAATCCCAACCCAGTTTAGATTCATTGGCTCAATTTGCCAAATTAAGTCCTTCTCATTTCCAAAAACTGTTTTTAGAGTATGTGGGAGTCTCTCCAAAACAATTTTTATCTTCAGTAACTTTAACGCACGCTAAGCGACTCATACAAAAAAATTCAATATTAGACACAACCTATCGTTTGGGATTATCCAGCACGGGCAGATTACACGATTTATTTATCAAATTAGAAGGGATGACTCCTGGTGAATATAAATCGTTTGGAGAAGGGGTACATTTATACTATGAGTTTTTCCCTACCATTTTAGGGGAAATGGTTGTTGTCTCCTCTGAGAAATCGATTCAGAATTTACAATTTTTACAACAGGGAAGTGACAAAGAGGAATGTTTATCAGCTATCAAAGTGAGTTTCCCAAATGCAAGATGGAAAGAAGAGAAAAGAGAAATACACAATCCAGTGAAAGATTTTTTACAAACCATTCGGGTACCGAAATCTCCCATCCATCTCTCCGTGTTAGGGACACCCTTCCAAATAAAGGTATGGCAATCACTTCTATCGATCCCTTCTGGAGATACTTCCACTTATGGAGAAATTGCTGAATCCATTGGCCAAAAAAATGCACATCGTGCAGTGGGTACCGCCATTGGGAAAAATCCAATCGCAGTACTCATCCCATGCCACCGAGTCATTCAATCTTCTGGTTTATTTGGCGGTTACCGGTGGGATCCCAAACGCAAACAAACATTACTTATGTGGGAAAATGCAACCCACTCTCTTACAATGGATTCAGAACTCACTTTTTAATGGGCTAGCATTCTCGTATGGGAAACAAGAAAAAACCCAACGAGTAAAAAACACTGAGCAATGAGATAGGTAATCCATGGAACTTGAAACTCCCATTTTGGATGCCTTGTGCCATTGATTGTTGTTTCGCCCATTACAGCATCCGAGAGAAGGAAAAAGCCAGCTCCAATTCCCAAATAAATCCAAACACCACCATACAATAAATAGGCGTTAATGCATAAGGATACAAAAAAACACAAAATAATTCCATAGATAAATGCAGAGGCCATCACCCATTTAGAGCGATTTGGATTGTAAACTCTAAAATAAAAAATCACAGCAGGTAAAATTATAAAAAGTAAACTAATGATAAAAGGTCTCGTATTAGAATACAATTCTTCCCATGTGATCAATTGGCGAATGGCCAATATAAAAAAGACTTGAGCAATGGCAAAACTAAAGATGCCACCTAAAACGGGATCTTTCATATATTTTTTAGCCAAAGGAAATTGCAAATTGAACCAGTCACCTAGCATAGAAAAGGCGATTGCAATGACTGGAAAGGCAAATCGTGAGTGACCCAATTGGAATAATAACCAAGCAAAAACAATCACTTGGAAAGAGAATCCTAAATAAACCCCTCGGGAAATCTCTAAACGTTTTTCTGGGTTTGATTCTTCGCTAAGGGTGATCCAATGGATACAAAAAGCGGAAACGATGGCAAAAGGAATGGCTGTGAGGATGAAGTAATATACCATACTGGATATTACCATGATTCAGAAATAAAAGCAATGCTTAGTTCTGGAAGTAGTGAAATTCTTTACAATTCCATCATTAAATATGAACCAAACAATGATTATACTATAAAAAATTCTCCTAACAGCTATGATGTTTCCTCTTTTGATTAAAAAAAATGGAAGCAAACCAGAATTTACGTTCTAAAAATGGCATTGCACCGTTTTTAACGGTTTGTATGACCATGGAGTGAAAACAGTGTGATTGAAAGTAGACGAACGTGAATTATATTGGTCAAAAATTCGGACGTTGGGCCCAAATCACATGCAAAAAAAGTACATTCTAATTCCCTTATTCTCTATCTTCACATTTATATCTTGCCCAGGAGCAGGGGGGGGCGGTGGTGGAGCCGCATTTGCACTCCTAGGACTTGGTGGTGGGGGAACGGACGTAGGTGCACCAAAGTTAGAAGTTACCTATTCAGGTGTTGTCAGAGAAAGTGGAGCAAGTATTGATCTCGGTACTGAACCCATCAATACTACGAATGGAAAATTGGCGACACTCACCATCCAAAACAAAGGGACCACATCCCTGACTTTACCAGGATCGCCTATAGTTAATATGACTGAATCCGAACTCAATCAATTTCAATTGACGCAACCGAACCAAACAACTTTAGCTCCCAATGCGTCCGTAACCTTTACTTTGCGATTCAAACCAACTTCAACCGGTCTTAAGACAGCCGTCGTAAAGTTATCCACTTCAGATCCAGCACTTTCTGCTTTCCAACTCACATTCACGGGGACAGGAGGAGCTGCTGCAGCACGGCTGGCACTCTCTCAAGGAGCAACTGAGATTGTCAGCAATGGAAGTTTTAGTATGGGGAGTGTGGAAGAACAGTCTTCAGGAACACCAATCCAATTCACAATCAGTAACACGGGGAGTCTATCCTCCACTTTAGGAACTCCCGTTGTGGAAAGTTCCAATGCACAGTTTACAGTTTCTGCAGTTTCTGTTGCGAATGGATCAACGTTAGCAAAAGACGGAACATTTACATTTAATGTAACGTTTTCGCCAGCGAATACAACTCCAACGTCAAAATCAGCTACGATTACGGTGAACGCAACTCCTTCCAATTTTATATTTACGGTGAACGGAACGGCAACAGTAAAACCAGTTCCAACCATTGCAATTTCACATAACTCTAGTTCTTACACTACTGGTGGGACACTTCCAACGTTTGGAATTTTATGGCCAGGTTTATCTTCGTCGGCAAAAACGGTTACGATCACTAACAATGGAACCGCAACACTCACAGGACTTGCAGTAAATGAATTCAGCGGGAATACTGATCAATTCGTAACTAGTGCTGCAGGTACAACTTCACTAACTCCTGGACAAAGCACTACATTTACAGTAACATTTTCCCCTTCAGCTAGTGGATCAAAAACAGCAGTCGTAAGAGTCACTAGTACGAATGGAAACAATGGTTCTTCCTCATCATCTGATATCACAGTAGAAGGGACTGGAAAATCAAATGCTGGCATTTCAGTTTCATGGACAGCCTTAAAAGAAAAAGCTGTGAATGATACAGATGGTGGTTATAAGGTTTGTTATAGTAAAACAAGTGGATTTAATCCTGCGGATGTAAATGGAACTACTATATTTTGCGACACAGTCCCAAATGCTGGTGGATCAACACCTTTTACCAAAATCATCACAGTGAATACCTATGGGACATGGTATATAAAGGTTTTTGCATTTGGTAAATACAATACAACCGGTGGGACACCATCGACTCAAACATCAGTCAATGTACCGTCTACCTAATCCAAAAGGAAAATAATAGATATGAAAACTAAACTAAGTTACGCTTCGAAAATAAAACTCATTTGTCTAATAACAGTTCTTACATCAACGGTTATCATTTCCAATCCAAACCAACGGAATTTTTTAACTGAACCGTTCCGATTTGAAAGTAGTATTACCAATTCACATTCAAAATCTGGAGCAACAAATCGACCTGATTTTGCACCTGATGAAATTGTCATTAAATTCAAACCATCTGTCTCAAGTGATGAAATATTCAATCGCTCGAGATCATTAGGTTTTCAAGTTGGACATGTGAGCAAAAGAGCAAATTTTACAACTGTTAAAATTGCGAGTAATGAATCGGTAGCTGATGCGGTCAGTCGTGCCAAACTTGATCCTTCTGTCGAATATGCTGAGCCAAAATACTACTACTATGCCCAAGCTACTGCACCAAACGATACTGATTTTGGAAAACTCTGGGGTTTAAATAACACAAATCAAACCATTTCATCACCATCTTATACAACGAATAACCCACCTGGTGCATCCGCTATCGGGAAAGATATGAATGTATTAGGTGCTTGGGATGTGACATCGAACTGTAGTTCTATCATTATTGCAGTGCTTGATACCGGCATCAACTATAACCATGAAGACCTAGCAGCGAATATGTGGGATGGTTCCGCAAGTTGCAAAGATAAAGATGGGAATACGATTGGTGGAGGTTGTCCTAAACATGGTTGGGACTTTGCTTCCGGAGACAACGATCCAAAGGATGAGGAAGGACACGGTAGTCACGTGGCTGGGACCATTGGAGCAGTAGGGAATAATAATAAAGGAATTTCTGGAGTTTGCCAATCTGCTCAACTCATGTCAGTTCGAGTATTGGGAGTAGGTGGAGGAAGTAACGCTACTGTTACCGACGGAATCTACTTTGCGGTAAGAAATGGTGCCAAAATCATCAACATGAGTTTAGGTGGAACACAATACAGCCAGTTGATTTACGATGCGGTGGAATTTGCAAAAGCCAATGATGTTTTAGTTGTAGTAGCAGCTGGAAATGAAAACACAGATCTTGCATCTGGAAATTCTTACCCATGCAAAAACAATAATGCCAATCAAATTTGTATCGCTGCACTAGATCAAAATTTCCAACGTGCAAGTTTTTCTAATTTTGATACAACAACTACTGCTGCAAATCGTGCTGTTGACTTCGGTGCTCCTGGAACCAATATTTATAGTATTTTTGGAAGTGAAACTACATACAATGAAGGAACTTCAAATTATACGGGTTGGACAACAGGTGGTTCAGGTGGTGCTGTAACTTGGGCTTACCAGTCTTGTACAGTTGGATCAGGTACTTTGAAAGGGTTGGCATTACCAAACGATTGTTCGGTTATTAACTTCAATTTTACTCCACCTTACAATAATCCAACATCTGTTTCAGCAAATATTGATAGAACTGTTTATAAATCATTCACCATCCCAAGCAATGCAACAAAAGTATCCTTATTTCAAACTATAGTTTCCGATGGAGAATCTATCGGAGACACATGTTATGATTATACGGAAGTATATTACAAAAATGATGCATCTAGCCCATTTTCAGGAGGAACACTATTAACTCTTCCTGACTATAATCGATCGATGTATGTGCAAAGATTATGTAGAAAAACTATTTCTGGAGTTGGATATTCCTTCATATTATCAGAAGAAGTTACTTTGACAAATTGTATGAATACGGCAGCAACAAGTTGTACTGTAGGATATCGATATAAATCAGATAGTTCTACTCAGAACGGTGGTGTAATGTTTGGAGACTTTTATCTAAGCGCATGGATTGCATCCAATAATTCATACGGAAATTACAATGGAACATCAATGGCAACACCAAATGTAGCAGGAGTTGCGGCATTGATTCGAGCCTATAATCCTCTGTTTACTTATGCGGAAGTTATCCAAAAATTAATAGATGGAGGAACTGCGACTGCATCAATATCATCCAATACAAAATACGGCAAAGCTATTAATGCGAATGCTTCCGTGAAACACATCAATCAGGTGACGGGTGTTACAGCAACGCTTCAATAAACTTTTACTCTATATTCTTTTCATCCCTTACGTTTCCTGTGCGCAAGGGGTGAAGGAAAGTATGCCAGAACGTAAAAAACCAATACTAACAAATGTTCCAATGAAACCAATCGCAAATCGCGGTGACTACATTGTTGGGACAGAAAAAGAGTTATCTACAGAAGAATGGAAACAACTTCTCCAGGGATTCGGTAATTACCAGTTGGAACTCCAGATTAAAATGAAACCTGCTTATAGAATCCAATTCGAATCGGATCCTGGATTAGAAAAATTAAAAATGGAGCTAAAACAAAGTCCTTCCATCCGGTATGTGGAAACGAATGCCATCCTCGAGAAAAAAAATTCCACTTCAAATCCATAAAATTGTCTAAGTACCAACGTGATCATTCGACATTCTTTTCTCGTTTTAGTTTTACTCTTCTTAATCCAATGTACGAAGACCAGTGAGTCTTATGAAAAATGTGAACGTGCGGATTTAGATTATTTAGCATGTTCACTTGTGATTTACCAATCGTATACGTATTGTTCAGAATCCGCTTCCGCAGTCACAGGGAGTACCGAAATCAAAGCATCTGCTAAATTCCAATGTGATGCAGAAAGGTTGGTAGGTTCCTATCTTTGTGAAGACTTAAAGAAAAAAGCCTGTGGAACAAAATAAGGTTCGATTAGAATAGATTTCAATTTTAAGCTTTATCGATCCTAAAGTGATCGATTGTTGCGAAAATCACTTGTCATTCGGATCGAAATGTTCCGAAGATTCGGATACCATCCTGCTTCTTCTCTAATGTAATCCATGTGAGTGATCTAAAGTGTTACCGATGTGCCTTTCTGCACAAAGCAGTAACACTTGTTATGCGACATAAGATTGATTATGGGAAGTAACTCACTGCATCACGTAATCATCTACAAAGAAACACTATTTGTTGTATTGGAAACAAATTCAGAATCAGTCATACAGAAACAGCGAACGGAGGTGCCTCGCAATTGGAATCTACATTCGAACCTCTCTCCCGAAATGCGATCCCGCTCTACGCTCCAATCTTTCGCGATGCGAAAGGATTTCCGCTACGATCGGTGGCGAAACCAAAACAAAATGAATTCATTTGGATTCAGATAGTTTTTATTTTTATTAATGCCAATTCATTTCAGTTAGGTGATGGATAGATAGGTGGTTGAAATGATCAAAACATGAACTAAAGTATAAAAAAAATTGGGAGATTTTGAGACTAAGTTGAAAGAATGAGGAAATTCTGTTAGGTTGAATTTGGGAAAAAAGCCCACAAGGCCCACCTCCACCACCCAACTCAGGGCGGGGGCCGCCCTGAGTTATATGTGACATAGAATTATTATGTAGATTTTTTGTTTATTTCAAAAAATCAAAGGTAGTGACTTCCTCAATTTTGCAAGAGAGTTCGACTGAAGCATAATTGGGAAGTGCTAATCCTAGAATATAGATATTCTTTACACAAGCTTCTACTCCATCTCGTTTATAATACTTATCAGGATTAATTTCTGCAAGGATTGGAATCAAAACACCGTTGAGAAGTGCTGAAGATGCTTCTGCTCCAGATGAGTTCACTCCCAGGGGAGCAAATTTGACACCATCAATTCTTTTCGAAGCTTGGAGAAGTTCTGCCTTTGCATCGGATCCTAAGATATTGTCATTACTGAGCCTAGCAAGCGTTGGCTGGTTACAATTTGTTACTAAGATCATTCCCAAAAGAATGATACCTACGAGAATCGATTTTCCAGATTGTTTCATATCGGAAAAAGTGTACCCCTATTCATTTAGTAAAGTCAATCGGAATCAAGAATCGGATGTTTGCCTTTTGGAAAATGAATTCAATTTGGGTTTGAATCAAAAAAAACGATTTGGATGTTTTCAAATCTCAATTAGATTTGGTGCCAAATATGAACTTTTGTTCGTAATTTTTTCAGATGTGTAGGATGGAGTGGACGATTTGTTTGAAATATGTTAAGGTTGGATTTGGGAAAAAGACCCACAAGGCCCACCTCCACCACCCAATTCGGGGCGGGGGCCGCCCCTACTTTCATGTGACATAGAAATATTATGTAGACTTCTTGTTTTGGTCGTTCATCCTCTTTTGGATCACTTCATTCAAAACTTCTACTAACTCTTGGAATTCATCCCCTTTTCGAATCCGAATGGTTTCAATTGGGTCTCCAGATGCCATTCTCTGCAAAGAACGTTTGATGCTAAAGACAGGACCTGCCATCTTATGTGATTTGAAAATGGAGAAAACTGTGATTAACAATAAATACAAGACAGACAGTGTCACCACAGCATCAAATTGGATGGTGTATAAATTCAGTTGGTGGTCGTAATTGGGCAGATAAATTTCACGTGGTACAAACTTTTCTTTCGCTTCTCCAGGTGCCGCATCTTCGTTTTCGACTTTCCAATACACAGTTTGTGCATCCTGACGAAGGCGGAACACTGCCCCACCATCATATTTGGATTGGTTCAACCAATATAAGAACAAAAGAGTGACAATCACCCCAGAAATAAACAGAAGAGAATAATGTGCTAAGAATTTTAATTGGAATTCTTTATCGATGAGATAACGAAATCGAAAGTTTTTTTTGTGATTCTCTGGCATAATTTCCTTTATATGGTCTTACAGGTATTCGGTAAAGAGCCTTTCAGAAAAAGGAAATCTTGTCAAAAAACTTATGATTTTTAACGGATTTTTTCGGTTTCGAGAATGTTTTTGATGGGGATTTCGATTTTTCCATCCATTCCTTGGAAGTGGAGATGGGTTTCCGATTGTCCTAAAATCACACCTCGGTATTCCGTTCCATCCTCTAAACGAACCAATTCTAATCGAGAATGTTCACGGTAAAGTAATGACTCTTTGGCCAGTATGGATTGGGTATAAAACGCTTTGAGTTCCTTATCTTCTTTGGAACTCACTTGAGAAGCAATAACTGGGAACGACTCTCCTTGTTTAACAACTGCTTGTTGTTTCGCATTTAGGATTAATTCACCAAAGGCAACAGATCCTTCTCGTACCGCAACAGTTTCCACAACTCCGTCGTATGAAATGCTGAAAATAGTCCCACGAACTTGCGTAAGGTGTTCGCCTGCTTGGACAGTAAACTCACTGTCTTTCGAAAGTTTGGAAACAGAAGCAAAAAGTTTCCCTTTTTTCACAGAGAACTTTTGTGAATAGGATCCCGTATCAGATTTTTGTAATGACTGAACAATGACTTCCGATTGCGGATTGATTCGGATCCAAGAACCAGTTTCAAACTGTAAGTCTACTTGGGATGCTAGTTCTGTAGAAATGATATCTCCAGAAGTGATTTGGTACTTTTCAACCAAAGGTACTTTTGTTGTACTACCAGCTGGAAAAATAAAAACCTTCCCTTTAAGCTGGGATACAGAAACAGAAAGAGGAGAAAGGATCTGGCGTTTTTTTTCCACCACTGCCGAGGAAGAGACCTCGTTAGAAGTGGGATTCTGTTTGATGATAAAGGCAAAGAATATGGCGGCGGCGATGGCAAAACTAGTCCCTCCCACAAGGGTAAGTCCCGCTGGTTTCCGAAAAAAGGATAGGACTTTGTTTGGTCTAGAGGGTGAATCACTCCATTCTTGGCGAGGGGAACGTGTAGCCAAAGTTTCCCAATTTGGGAATTCCACTTGCTCAGTCACCTTCGACGGTTTTCGTAAAAGGGCTTCCAACGCTTCTATGTGTTTTTGGTCTTCAAATTCGCTCATTCGTTTTAATCTGGAACCAGATTTTCCCTTTTTGCTATGGCCAATACTTTCTCAGTGGCTTTGATGACAAGCCTAGAGGCGGTGGAAACAGAAACTCCTAAGATCTCTGCGATTTGAACGAGTTGGAATCCTTCTACGTTTTTGAGTAATAATGCTGACCTTTCATCTTCCGAAAGTTCTCCTAGAAACGAATACAACCGGTCTTCCAAATCTTGGTATTCCGCTTTTGTTTCTAATTTGGGATTGTGACTGTGGAATTCGATTTCATCAGAAGCAATTTCCCTAGACGTGGAAAATTTTTTAGCATAATTAATGGATAAATTGCGAGCAATGGTGTACAGAACCATGACGGACTTCTCTTCCGAGAGACCAGCATTGCCATAATGTTTATGGAAACTTAAAAAGCTGTCTTGCATCAAATCCATGGCTGTGTCCGCGTTTTGAGTGTACTTATAAAGAAAGTCAAAAATTCGTTTATGACTTCTTTCGTAGATTTGACTCATGGAGACAGAATTGTCGGACACAATCTTGTATGTGTTCGTAAAACCGAGTCTCTGACAAGTAAAATCCCATTCCTCTCTGTAAAAGAAAACAATTAGGGGACCTCAGATTCTCAAAAACTCAGATTATTTTTCGCGTAAAAGGGCATCGTTTGCAGCATTTTTATAAGCCCCAATCATAGTTGGGTAATTAAAAATATGTTCTGTGAAATACTCAATAGGCGCTTTTAGGTTCACTACACATTGCCCAAGTGTTATGAGTTCTGTTGCTTTGTCTGAAATGATATGAACACCAAGAACCCGCCTCGATTGTTTATCGAATAGAATTTTGAGTAATCCAACTTGGTCTCCGCTGATTTGAGCCCTAGTGATAGTATCAAATTTAGCAAGACCAACTCCATAGGAAACCCCTCGTTTTTTCAAAGCTTCTTCTGTAGGACCTATCGTTGCAATTTCTGGTAGTGTATAAATTCCAATCGGGAATTCTTCCGCATCTACAGGGACAGAAGGATGACCAAACATATGTTTTGCGACATAAGCACCTTGGTACATTGATACTGATGCTAAACTAGGAAATCCAATCACATCTCCACAAGCGTAAATAGTGGGAACATTGGTTTGGTAATTCTCATTCACTTGGATTTGTTTTCTGTCATTTGGAATGATCCCTACAGATTCCAGTCCCAAATTATCAACATTTCCAAGCCTTCCTCGTGAAATTAGGACCTGGTTGACTCTCACCACCTCACCTTTATTAGTTGTAAGTTCAAAACCTTCTTCATCGGAAATTTTTTTATAATTGGTGATCGATGAATCGACATGGATTTGTATTCCTGCATTTTCCATGATCCTTGTCATTTCGTTAGATATATCTTCATCTAAAAAACCTAGAATCCGATTTTGGGAATCAAATAGGTGCACTTTGACTCCAATATGAGCAAAAATGGTAGCATACTCGGAACCAATGATTCCAGCTCCAATCACAGCTAATGTGCTTGGCAACTTTTTCATCGCAAACAAACCATCACTATCGTAAACTAATCCTTCTTCAAAAGGAATATTTTCATTCGATGGTCGTCTTGGGCTACTGCCAGTTGCAATGAGAATGTTTTCTGTTTCGTAAACTTTTTTCCTTCCCGCCGAGTCCGTTACTTCGACCCGGTTTGGATCTACAATTTTTCCCCAACCTGTGAGAGTTGTGACTCGGTTTTGGATCATCTGTTCCCGGGTCACATCTTCTTCTTTTTCGATGACAGTGGAGGCACGAAACATTAACTCCTGGAGAGTGAGTTGTGTTGTTTGTGGGGATTGTAATCCGTGTAGATTGGAAAGTTTTAAGTTCCTGTAGAACCGACTCGTTTCCTGGAGAGATTTGGAAGGGATTGTCCCCCAATGGACACAACCACCACCTAAATAAGGATCTTTTTCAATGATAGCAGCCTTTTTGCCGAGTTTACTTGCTTGGATAGCAGCTTTTTGAGCGGCAGGACCGCCCCCGATAGCGATTAAATCAAATCGATTGATAGACATTGGATAAAAGAACGCTACCGAGAAAGTGAAAAATAGCAAGCAAAAATGCTGTTTGAATCGATTTGGGAAGGATTCGTTAGTAATCTTCACCTAACAAACTTAAAGTCGAAAGACAAAAAATCTTGCAATTGCATTTTGCCTTTTTATTCTTTTGTAGAGCCTATGGAATTTTTAAAAATGATTCAGTCGGGAATGTTATCCCTTTGGAAGATCCTATCGGAAGGGATTCGCGCAAAACTTGCTTGGTTTACAGGAACTCTGATTGCATTAACCATTTTACTTTTGTCCATCATCACCGTCCGCCAACAAACAGCGATCCTTTCCGAAAGTTATGAAAAACAAGCCGCTGTTTCAAAGAACTTTATCGCCGGCCTTGTGATGGAGATTGAATCTATCTCCCAAAATTTAATTCGGATCGAAGAGTTCAAATCAAGAATTGAAAAACAACAGGAAGAATTAAAAAAATACCAAACAGCAAAACTTGTTACGAAGAAAAAAACGGTTTCTGTTTTTGGATTCAAAACCAATTTATTTGGTTCCCTTGGTTCTTCTAAAGTTCTTAAGAAATTTGATACATTTTTTTCGGTCTACTTAACCAAAGATGATGTAACAATGTTAGAACGAGAAATTCGCCAACAGCTAAGGGAAGCATCTAATCGAAATATCAGCGAACGAGATTGGAATACATTAGTCAATCTTGCTGCAGCGTATGTAAAAAATGAAGAAAAGTATTTAGATATCATCAAACAACCTACTCCCGAGGAAAATGAAGCAAAATCAAAATGGGAACTCGATATCAAAAATATCAAAAAAGAAATCCGGAATCATAAATCCAAACTGGATCTTTACATCGCAAAGTTTTATGCGGACTCCAAAAAGAGAAAATTAGAAGAATTAGGACTCGATACTAAATTATTTCGGATCCAAACTTTTCCCATTTCAGCAATGATCCAAGGGGAAACATCCATTGCTTCATTTGACACTCAAATTATTGATAATACATCTCCGTTAGCAAAAATAGATCATTTTGACCAAATGGAAAGTAGTTTGGTAGATTCGTTTCAAAAACTCTCGGATGATATCACATCGGTTGAAGAAAACGAAAAACAATATGTTTATGAGTGGAGAGAAAGAGAAATCCAAGCACTTCATTCTCCCCTTTTCCGCCATCAAAACTCCACCAAACGTGCCTTTAACTTAATTGGCATCAAATCAAAATTAGGTGATCATAGAGAAGTGATCAAAGAAGATTACCGTATCACGAATGAACTTTCCCAACTCATCCCTAAATTAAGAGAAAGAATTCAATACTTAAAAAATGCAAAACCACCTATTCCACCTGCCAAAGACAAATTATTTACGAGTTATTATAAATCGTACAATGAACTAGTCTCAGATAGAGAAAAAATTTATGACGAAGTTTCATTGCGATATCCAATTTCCAAGGAACTAGAAGAAAAAATCGAGTCTTTACGAAGTTTACGTGATGTAACTTTAGAAGATTGGGTACTATTAAAGTTTAAAACAGATCCTTTAGAGTATGAAAAATACTACCAAGACCCTGAGGCAAGAGAAGAACAAAGGAATCGTTGGAAAGCCATTCGGAAATGGATCATCACTGCAGAACAAGAAACTCCTACAAAAGAACTCAAAAAACTCTTCCCTGATGGAAGTTTTGGTCATTCCCGAAGTGAATCAGAAGAAATTATGTGGAAGTTAGATGGAACACATTTATTAGAAGCTGAGAATGTTCCGTTGATGGTGTTACGTGATAACTTTTCGGGACTCATCCGAACGTTAGTGGATCGAACAGATGGAATCCGTGCCATCAAAGACAATCGAAACCAAATTGTATTCACTGCTATCACAATCTGTTTGGTTGCGATTTTATTCGCAATTTTTATCTCTGGGGTCGTTGTTCAAAAAATACGTAAAATCATTCGAAGTGCAGAAGATGTAGGGCAAGGGAATTTACACGTACATTTTGATGATGGTGGGAATGATGAATTTGGAAATCTTACAGTTGCTTTAAACCAAATGGTTTCAGGACTCAAAGAAAGGGAAAAAATGCGAGGGGTACTAGGAAGTATGGTGGACCCTGTTGTTGTGGGAGAAGCATTAAAGGATTTGGAAAAATTAAAACAAGGAAGTGAAAAAGTGATCACAGCTTTTTTCTCTGACATTGCAGGTTTTAGTACCATTTCTGAAAAACTTAATTCGAAGGAACTTGCTGACCTACTCAATGAATACCTTTCCGCAATGACACTCATCCTAAAACAACATGATGGAGTTTTGGATAAGTACATTGGGGATGCCATCGTTGGAATTTTTAATGCACCACTTGATGTTGAAAACCATTGTTTAAAAGCAGTTTCTGCTAGTGTGGAAATGAGAGACAAATTAGAAGGTCTCAAAAAAGAATGGATCCAAAATAATGCCTATATACCAGAAGCCCATGATATGAAATTCCGAATCGGACTTAACATGGGTTATGCGAAAGTTGGTTTTATGGGAACCGATGCTCTCGCTTCCTACACCATGATGGGAGATACAGTCAACCTAGCAGCAAGGCTTGAAGCAGCAGGTAAGGATTATGGAGTTTGTATCCTCGTTTCAGAATTTGTCCACGATGAAATCAAAGACCATTTTTTCACACGTAAACTTGATACTGTTCGTGTGAAAGGAAAATCCAAACCAGTCACTCTGTATGAAGTGAGATGCAAAAAGGGAGAAGAAACAGAAGAAGAGAAAAAATTCGTGAATGCATACGAAACAGCCCTATTCTCTTATTTTAATCGTAAATTTCCAGAAGCAAAACGGCAGTTCGAAACTCTATACCAGTCCTCTCACGATGAAGCTTGTAAACTTCTATTGGAACGTTGCCAATACTATATTGAAACTCCTCCAGAATTGGATTGGGACGGTTCGTTCACAAGGACTAAAAAGTAGGAAATACATAGTATTTTCTGCTAAAATAGACAAAGTATCCAATAAATTGTATAATTTTCTTGCTTTTGTCGATACGGTTTCAATATTGGGAAGTATCTGACCCTATAGGAGATACACGAGATGGCACTACGACTCGGCGATGAAGCACCCAATTTCCAAGCGGAAACTTCGGAAGGTAAAATTGACTTCCATGAATATTTAGGACAAAGTTGGGGGATTTTATTTTCTCATCCAAAAGACTACACTCCAGTTTGTACAACTGAGTTAGGTTATGTGGCTAAAATCAAACCTGAGTTTGAAAAAAGAAATGTCAAAGTGATCGCACTTTCCGTTGACCCTGTGGACAGCCATAAAGGTTGGATCTCTGATATCAACGAAACACAAAGCACAAATGTAAATTACCCAATCATAGCAGATGCTGATAAAAAAGTATCCAATTTATATGATATGATCCACCCAAATGCAAGCGAAACAACGACAGTTCGTTCCGTGTTTGTAGTAGGACCAGATAAAAAAGTAAAACTCACTCTTACTTACCCAGCTTCCACTGGAAGAAATTTTGATGAGTTACTTCGGGTCATTGATTCTTTACAACTCACGTCTCAATTTAGTGTTGCAACTCCTGCAAACTGGAAAGATGGAGAAGATACAATCATCGTTCCATCAGTTTCCGATGAAGATGCAAAGAAAAAATTCCCAAAAGGGTTTCGTACAATCAAACCTTATTTACGTTACACACCACAACCGAATAAATAGTGTAAAAGTGGCGGGGCAAAACACCCCGCCTGTGTGGAACATGATTTATGCACATTCATTTAAAACGTATCGAAGCCCCATTTGTCTTAGAAGCAACTAACGAAGTAGGCAATTCCATTCGGATTGATGCCTCACCCGAAATTGGTGGCAAAAATTCTGGTCCGAGGCCAATGGAACTTCTCATCATGGGACTTGCAGGTTGCAGTAGCATTGATGTCATCATGATCTTAAACAAATATCGCATTGAAGTGAAAGACTATTCAGTGGATGTGGAAGCGGACCGTGAAAAGGTAGACGAAGCCAATCTCTTCAAAAAAATCCATATGAAATTTTTTGTAAAAGGAGAATTCCAAGAATCACAAGTAAAACGAGCAATTGACTTGAGTTTAGAAAAGTATTGTTCCGTTGCAAAAACCTTGGAAAAAACCGCAACAATCACTTACGAACTAAAATTGGTTTCATAAATTTTACAAAACCAATCTATTATTACAAGTTTCGATCAATTGATCGAATTGGGTTCTTATTTCAATTCGTTTAGATCCCAATTGTATTCATTGTAAATGATTTTGGCATCCGGTTTGATCGTATCTTCAAATCCATCTTGTACAAATTGGATGAGTGACATCTTTTTGGTAAAGTCAGGTTGGAACCAGTTGAATATCTTACTTAAATACAGAGTATTTGTGTTCTTATCATAAGAATTTTTCTTAGGGTTTTTTAAGAACGTTAGTTTTGCTGTTTGTAATTGTTTTTCTAAGTTAACAGGTGTATACGCTTCGGATTGTAATATCGGGCATCCGATTGATGCACAAACGATTGCAAAATGGATCCTTGGTTCCATAAAATCTTTTCTCAGTTTTTCATGTTCAATCCAATCTAGGTGTCTGGACTTTCCAAGTAGATTAAAAAATTCTTTTTTCCAAGGAATCCCTCTAGCCAAATTGATTTTAGAAATTGGCGATCCAATGTCGGTGATACTGTCCACAGGGTAATGGTCCATTATCAATTTTACTGTAAATGCATTATAAGCATTGATTAAAAAACTGATTTTTTCTTTTTCAGAGAAGGATTGGTACTGACTGTCAGAAACTTTTGTTAGTTGGTCAAGGTAACCATTCAATTGGGATGAGTCAGAGATAAATCCTTTGTAAGAGACAAGTCCATTTTTGACATGTTTTTTGAGTAACGAGTCCCAAACACTATGTTTGTGATCAAAGTTCTGTGCAATTAGAGATTGGGACATCCCCAGAACGAAAAAAAGTGCAAAATAATGTTTCATAACAACCATCCAGAACTTAGACAGACCTGTTCCCCGATTGACACTTCAATTTTAAAGTTTGGCCTGGAATTAGGATAAACTATTCAGATAACGGCTAATCCCTTGGACCACCGGAGCAGGAATCTCGTGTCCTCCAGGGAAAGATATGAACTCTCCTAACAAACCTGAACCTCGAAGTAACTTTTCCAACTTTTTCGCATTGGCATAACCTAAAATGGGATCGTATTCGCCATGAGATTGGAAAAATCGTAAGTTTGATTTTTTTGGTGCCAAATCTTTCCAAAGAGATTCGTTGACTAAAGCACCAGAAAGGATCATTAATCCTTTGGACATAAGTTCATTTCGGAGTGTAATATCGGTAGCAAGCATTGCTCCTTGTGAAAAACCACCTAAGATCAATTGGTTCCATGGCACACCTAGAGCTTCTAACATCAAATATGCGGAAGCTCTTGCGATATCCATACCTTCTGGGTCTTTGTCTGCAAAATTTCGAAAATCATTTTTGCGTATCGCTTCTTCTAAGGCGGCCATATCAATCGGGAACCAGGCACGCCCTGAATACCCAGGCATCAGAGGAATACTCAAATGGCCATGTGGAAAAACCCAATTGAATTTTTGGTCTGTAACAAGAACTTCATGGATGGGATATAAATCAAATGCACTCGCACCATATCCATGAAACAAAACTACCGTGGGAGCATCAGGGTCTCCCTTTACTCTTAATACTTTTAATGGTCCTAAAGATTCTAAATCGTTTTCATCATCTAACATAAATTATCCGAATAAGGAAGGTTGGTCTTCCGAAGTTTCTTTTTCATAAAAATTGGTAACTGATAGTCCCAAAAGTCTAATTTTTTTTGGAGGATCAAAATTATCCTTCCAAACATTTGCCAACATGTTCGAGGATTGTTGGAAAAGGTTGTCTGCCAAGAAGAAAACAACGTCAGAAGTAATTGATTTTTGTTTTACTGTAAAATCTTCAAATTTTACTTTTAAGGTAAGTGTTTTACCTTTTTTGTTTTTTTTCAACATTCTCATTTCAAGTTCTTTTGAAAGAGATTCCAGTTTGAGTAAAAAATAAGAAAAATCTTCTGAATCATGAGTGAAAGTGGTTTCCACACCAATGGATTTGGGATCACGGGAAGGGACAACTTCTCTATCATCGATTCCCCTTGCCATCCGATAAAATACAGCACCCATTTTTCCAAATTCATGAACAAGAAATGATTCCTCTGCATTTCTCAAATCTTTCCCTTTTGAAAAACCTAAGTGTTGCAGTTTTTCAAAAGTTTTTTTCCCAATTCCAAAAAATTGGTACAAAGGTATTTCATCTAAGAAAGAAATTTCTTCCCCTGGTAAAACGACATACAATCCGTTTGGTTTATTTTTTTCGGAAGCCATCTTCGCCAAAAATTTGTTTGTTGCAACTCCGGCAGAACAAGTGAGCCCTGTGTTTTCCCAAATCTTTTTTCGAATTTCTTTGGCGATTGTACTGGCAAGTGGAATCTCTTGTTTGTTAATAGTTACATCCAAATAAGCTTCATCTAAAGATAAAGGTTCGACTAAATCAGTATATTCCAAAAAGATTCTACGAATTTCTTTTGAAACTGATTTATAAACATCAAATCGTGGAGGAGTAAAAATTGCATCAGGGCAAAGTTTGAATGCTTGGTAACATGAAATCGCTGATCGAATTCCAAATTTTCTAGCTTCGTAACTTGCAGCACAAACCACTCCCCTAGAATGCGGAGATCCACCAACAACCACTGGTTTCCCTCTCATTTCTGGGAAATCACGTTGTTCAACTGATGCATAAAATGCATCCATATCAATGTGGATGATCTTTCTCATTTGAATTAGGGAGAATTTTTATCTCCTAAAAAAACCTTGCCAAAAGTTTTTTGTAAATCATCCTTTTTGCATAGTGAATTCTAAATTAGCCGCAAAAATTTTAGTCGTTGATGATAATGAAACCAATATGGAAATCATCACCCATATTTTACTAGGCCAAGGTTATGAAGTTGCCGTTGCATACGACGGAGAGTATGCTTTAGAACTTGCGGATGTTTTGGATTTTGATCTGATATTACTCGATATATTATTGCCAGGAATCAGCGGACTCGAAGTGGCAAAACGACTTTTGGCAATGGAACGTCATAAAAATACACCTATCCTTTTTCTCTCAGCATTAAATGAAACAAGTGATATTGTAAAAGGTTTAGAAACTGGAGCTGTTGACTACATCACAAAACCATTCCAGGAATCAGAAATTTTAGCAAGGATTCGAACCCATCTCAAAATCAAAACGTTAGAAAAGGAACGGATTGATTTATTGTATGCCATTCAAAAAGATTTGGAGTTAGCAAAAACAAACCAAGAAAAACTGGTAACATTTCAATTCCCTCCATCTCCCTTGTATGAAATTTATACATCCTATAAACCTATGGATTTAGTTGGTGGGGATTTGATTACCTACGATGTCCTTCCTTCAGGAGATTTGGATATATTATTTGGTGATGTAACTGGTCATGGCATCGCCGCGGCAATGGTATCTCTAATGGCAATCATAACATTCAAAACAATGAACAAATCATTTTTGTCACCTAGCGAATGTTTATATTGGATTCACAACACACTCACTCCTTTAATTAGTACACATTTCATCAGTGCTATCTATATTCGTTACCGTGCTGAGGAAAACTTACTTTCTTATTCGATGGCAGGCCACCATAACATGTTTTTACTTCGAAAAGGAAATATTCAAAAATTGGGTACAAAAGGTTTTTGTCTAATGATGTTCCCAGATCAGTTGAATACAAGTAATGAAGACATCATACTACAATCCGGTGATCGATTGTTTTTATTTTCAGATGGTATGTTTGAAGTACCAAATGAAAAAGAAGAATATTTAGGAGATCAAAAATTTTCGGAACTTGTTGAAAAAAATCTCAATTTACCAGCTCAACAATTTTTAGATTCGATTTCGGAAGAAGTGCTAAAGTATTCCGAAGGAAAAGTTGCAGATGATATGACAATGTTATTACTTGAAGTAAAATGATAGAACAAATCATATCCATTGGAATTGCTTCTACCCTTTTGTATTTTGCATACTTTTATCATAATGCATACAGGAGGGAAAAAAAACTAAGGAAAATTTTATTCCGAAAGAATTTAATCAATGCTGAAGAAATTGAAAGAGTCATTCGCGAAAAAGAAAAACAATACCAAGATATATACGATACCGCAAATTCAATCATCATTCGTTGGAGTCCTGATTTTCGAATCCATTCTGTAAATCCCTATGCTGAAGAATTTTTTCAAATACCAAAGGACAAGGCAGAAGGAAAAGACTTAGTCCTGGATTTGTTTCGGATACCATTTGAAAAATCAAATGAAATCAAATCGTTATTATGGAACATCTTTCATCGTCCCGAACAAAACATTCGCCAAGAATTTGACGTGTATGTAGGTTTAGATGATAAAAGAACTGTTACTTGGTCCAATCGTATTTTGAAAAATGAATTCGGTTATCCACACGAAGTGTTATCAATTGGGATCGATATCACAAACAGAAAAATTGCCGAAGAGAACTTAATGAAATCCTATGAACGGATTCTGGATTTATATAATAATGCTCCTTGTGGTTATCACTCTCTAGACAAAGATAATATTCTAGTATCAATCAATGATACTGAATTGGATTGGTTGGGTTATTCAAGAGAAGAAATTGTTGGTAACTTTCGAATTAATGATTTATTAACCCCAAGTAGTTTCGAAAAATTCCAACAAATCATTCATTCATTTCCTCATGAAACTTTAACGGGAGTTGAATTAGAGTTTGTTAGAAAGGATAAATCCACCTTCTTTGTGAGTTTAAATTCTATTCCAACATATGATAAAAATGGGAATTTTGTGATTAGTAAATCGACTGTTTTTGATATCACTGACCGAAAACTCGCTGAAGATAAACTAAATGATTATTCGCAAAAAATCCAACTCCAAAACAAACGACTGCAAAAAGCAGTCGAAGCAGCGATCAAAGCGAACCAATCAAAATCAGTATTTTTTTCCAAAATCACTCATGAACTTCGAACACCATTACATGCAGTCATCGGATTCTCTCAAATCTTAGAAAAAGATCCTAATTTGCCTGACCATTTAAAAGGATATGTTAATTCCTTATACGAAAATGGTGTACATTTATTAGGAATGATCAATGATATATTAGATCTTTCTAAAATAGAAGCCGGTAAGATGACAGAGACTAGAGAAAAATTTTCTTTAATTCAATTATGGGACACATTATTTTCGATGTTTTCGTATCGATTTGCAGAAAAACAAATTCATTTTGAGCTACTAAAACCGGAAACAATTGAAAATAAATTTTATGAAGCAGACCTGCAAAAAATTAGACAAATATTAGTCAATTTACTCGGCAATTCGTTGAAATTTACTAACCAAGGATTCGTCAATTTGGAAATCCAGATTAAGCAAGGATTGGAACCTAATATTGATTTGGTTTGTTTTACTGTCAAAGACTCTGGCATTGGAATTCCTAAAGAGCAACTCCATTCTATATTTGAAGCTTTCCAACAAACAGAACAAGGTAGTTCCTACCAAGAAGGGACAGGACTTGGTCTCTCCATATCCCATCAACTAGTTGATTTTTTGGGTGGAACTATCCATGTAGACAGTGAATTGAACCAAGGTTCTACTTTTGTATTTGAATTACCTCTTCTACGGTTGATTGAAATTCCAAATGACCTCATTCAGAAATCAAAAATTGGCCCTACAAATTCTAAAGAAGTTTGGCATATAACAAAGGTTGACGAAAGAGAAAAAGAATATGTACAGGACTTCCTAAATTCAGAAGAAAATCAGTTTAAAAATGAAATTTTACAATTGATTAAAATCCAAAACTTCGGCCAATTATTACAACTACTTGGCAAAATCCCTTCGGAAGAAAAAGGGAAAACCATTTTACTCGAAAAAGTGAAGAACAAACGATACAAGTTTTTAATCGATTTGGTTCAATCTTCTTCCCTTTAAAGGTCATTGTTTTTCAGTTTTGATGTCTATTTTTTGGTAATTTTTTTGTTTTAAAATGTCTGTGACTGTAACAAAAGTTCCAAATTCGATGTGTTGGTGTACTTCTAAGATTACAGTTTTGTTTGGATCAGAATTGATCTCTAAGGTTTTTACAAATTTATCCATATCCATTTTGGTATCATCCTTATATAGATCACCACTAGCTCTGATTTGAATTTTGAAAGCATAGGTTTCATTTCCAATACTTTCGGTTTTTGATTTGGGTAAATCCAATGAGAGGGATGATGTTGGTTCTGAAAATCGAACAGCTAACATTAAAAAGATTAAAAGGATAAACAAAACATCAATCAAACTACTAATATCAATTCCTGATTCTTGTTTAGGTTTTCTGAGTTTCATTCTGTTTTGGTATGGTCTTTTGCGATCAGTTCCGATATATATCGAATTTTATTCTCAATGATTCGATGGAAAAACAAGGAAGGGATAGCTACAAGTAACCCAGCGATAGTAGTATTCAAAGCATCTTTGATTCCACCTGCCAATACTTCCAAACTTACCTTTTTTTGGGCTTCCATTTCACCAAAGGCAGTGTTGATCCCAATCACTGTTCCAAGTAAACCAAGTAACATGGCTAAGGAAGCTATGGTTGGGAACCAATGGGTAGTTCGTTCTAAGGGAGAAAAAAACAGATCCAACTCATCTTCAGATGGTACTTTCGGGAAACAGTTCATTCTTGTTTCCTTTTCTTCCAATTTTCGAAATCCAAGGAACAATCGCAAAAAAGAAGCCAAAGAAATCATCGAAAAAGCCAAAAGAAGAATAAAAATCAAAATTGCGGGAATTGAAAATGTCCAATTCATGGATGTATCGACCTCTATGAACCAATACAAACTGCCTTCCCAAGAAAAGAAACCCGAATATGTGAGAAAGAACTTTGATGGAATCGCGAGAGCTTACGACAGATTCAACGATTGGAATAGTTTTTACCTACATCGAATCTGGAAGGATTGGGTTGTCAAAGAAGCGAAAAAAGAGGTCCCTAACGCAACTTCTGCACTGGATCTTTGTTGTGGTACAGGTGATATTACCTATCGGTTATCCTTGGACCCCCAATTGCAAACAGTGGTAGGACTCGATTTTTCAGAACAGATGTTATCCTATGCCTTCCCGAAAGTGGAAGGGAAAACACAGGTTAAACTCCTTGTAGGTGATGCTATGGACCTGAAACAATTTTCCGAAGGGAGTTTTGATATTGTAACCATGGGTTTTGGCCTTAGGAATGTTTCTGATTTAAAAAAATGCCTATTTGAGATCAAACGTGTGTTAAAGAAAGATGGAGTGTATGTCAATTTGGATGTTGGTCGTGTGAGACCCAAATTCCTGAAATATTTTGCTGATTTTTACTTTTTTAAAATCGTCCCTTTGTTTGGGCATTTGTTGTACGGGAAACAAAACGAAATGTTTGATTACCTCCCCCATTCTTCCAAACTTTACCCTGACCAAGAATCACTTTCTCTCATCCTAAATGAGGTTGGATTTACTAATGTTCGTTTCCAGAATTTTGTCTTCGGAAATGCAGTTGCCCACATTGCAAAAAAGGGAAAATGATGTTTTTTTAAGCAATTATGTCTGATCAGTTTCAAAAATTGTCCTTTTTTTTGATTCCTGTTCGTACTTCTACCCAGAAATCCCATGGATTTCCCTAAATTTTTTCGCAAAAGCGTTGATTATTTTCAATATTTGTCGTTTAATCCCCTATATAGGTAGGAAAAAAATATGAATCGATGGATCATTCTTTTGGTGCTTCCACTCTTTCTTCTGGATTGCTCCAATAAGAAAAAAGGAATGTTATTACTCCCCTTTTTAGGGCTCGGCGATGGAACCACACAGGCCACTACGGCTTCCGCAAATGATGGTGATGGAACATTTACTGTGGTAGGATTGGAAACAACAGATCCAAGCCAAGTAACAACACCTGATGCCAATACAAACACTGGTGATACTGGTAATTCCGATACTCCTTCCGTAGTCACTCCTACACCAACTCCAGCGGCTCCAACACCTGCTCCCACAACCGTTAATAATGAAACAACAACGACTGTGGTTGACCAAACCAATGGTGGAGATTTTAATTTTGAAACAAATATCACTGTACCAGTTACTGTTGTGATTGTGAATGAGGCTGGTCCTGTGACTAACGCTCCTGTCACTGTGACTGAGTCCATTACAACAGGGGAACCAAATGTTGTAGGAGTCGGAACTACTGACAGCAATGGTTCAGTCACCATTCCAATCAGTGTTCCTCCTACAGTTGTTTCTGTAGATATCAGCGTTGTGGGTGTGAATCCAACAACAGGTGAAGTTGTTGAAATCGTGGGTTCAGCTCCTGTACAACAACCAGCAACTGGCTCCAATTCTGAGGGTACTGTTGTTGTAGCACCAGTGATCAATGTAGACACTACCAATTTCCAACCTGTGAATGGTTGTGTGCAAGCAGTTGACTCTGATTGTGATGGAATTGCCAATAATTTTGACGAATTCCCAGATGATCCAAGCTTAGCAACCATTGCAAGATCTGGACGTTATACAATTGCATTTGAGGACATGTTCCCTTCTGCAGGGGATGCGGATTTAAACGACCACTCTACAGTTTTTAGTACTGAGATGGATAAAACTCCAACTAACAAAGTAAAGATCATTCGTGGAACTTATACACATGTTGCAAAAGGTGCAGGTTACAATCACGAATTGAGACTTTCACTTGATGTTCCAACAAATGCAACTGTTCAAATCAGTTACCTAGACGGAAGTGGAAACCCATGGAATGGATGTGCTTCTGCTCCCAAATACACTGCCAATACTGCAGGTGATTGCACTGGTGGAACACTAACTCCTGCACAACTCAAACGTGGTGTATTAATCCTCCCAAGTTCTGATAAAACATTGTTTGGAAAGAAAAATGCTCCTGCAGCTGGATCTACTTTTACAATCAATGACTTTGTAAGAGGGGTAACTGCACAAGTTACAATTACTTTCGAAGAACCAGTGGATTTGAATGCGACTAAGAACCTAGTTGGGGGACACCTAAACTACTTCCTTGCAATCAACCAAAAAACTGACGGTGTTTTCAGACAAATTTTCCGTCCAGGTTACTTCAAAGATGCAAAAGGAAAAGACGCTTTCCTAGACAAAAATGGTTTCCCTTGGGCGATCATCGTTCCAGGTGTTTTCAACCACCCAACAGAAGGTGCTGACATTCGCAAACCATCTACTTCTGGTTACATTTTCTTTAACTCTTGGATGAACTCCAATGGTGTTGCTCATAAGGATTGGTATTTACACATCGACCAAATCCCTGCACCAAACCGTCCATCTTATGTAGTTAGAGTGAGTGATTTTTACACAGACAATGGATTTACTGCTTACCTCATCAAAGCGGTTCGTAATAACGCATTTGAAGTATCAGCAAGCCTCATCGTCGTAGGAGCTGCGTTAGGTTTTCTCATGAAACGTAAAATGGGAAATCCAAAAGCTGCTTAAAAACAATTCTACCTAAACAAAAGAAATCCTTCCTCCGAAACCACGGGGGGAGGATTTTTGTTTTATGGCCTCTCTTTTACGGTTCGCTGACAAAGATTACTTTTTATCTGGCAATTTTTTCGAAGACCTAGAGTTCCACCATCCGATCCTTGTAGATCCACTTTGGCAAGGAACGAAGTTAGAAACTCAATTCCAACAATTCCCTCTCCCAGTTTTAGAAACACCAAACCACCGCTCGTTTGGTTTAGTGACATCCGGGTCCACTGGAGTCCCAAAAATAGTATGGAAAGAGTGGGAAGAAATCCAATCAGAACTTGAGGTTTGGGCAAAGGAAAAAGAAATCCAAAGTTTTTTAGATGGGATAAGGGAAATCCAAGTCCAAGTCCCCTTTTGCCATCTCTACGGCCTTCTTTGGGGATATTTACTTCCAAAACAGTTAGGTTTACCCATTGTCTTTCGGGATGGATATAACCATTCGGAAACAACTCTCTACATTACTTCTGCCCCCCAGTTACAACTGGCATTTTCACAAGGTATGCAACTTCCAAAACGAGCCATTGTTTCTGGGATGAAATTTCCAGTTCCACTCGCTCGGGAACTCAGAGAAAAAACAGAAATTTCAATCATTGAGATTTATGGGTCCACAGAAACCGGGGGAATGGGTTACCGTGACCCACTTAGGCAAAACAGATTCCAATTGTTACCAAATTTGCAATTTCAATTCCAATCCGTAGAGGAAAATCAGGAACTTTTAGTCAAAAGTCCATTTGTTTCAAAACAATATTATTCCTTACAATCGAGTGCATGGGAACTACATAAACTGCCCACTAATTCATATTATGCGACAGGGGATTTAGGAGAAAATTCGGATCTAGGATTTTATCTTTTAGGAAGGAAAGACCGTATTATCAAACACAAAGGGAAACGAGTGTCATTGGACCGAATTGAATCAGAAATACTTGGTTTAGGACTAGAAGGTCAGTTTTTTTGTGTACCAGTGCATCATGAAACAGGTGATACAATTGGGTTATTTACGGATTCTTTACAACCTATTGATACCATCTACCAGACGTTACGCAATGAACTCCCAAGTAGTCATGTTCCAAGAGTGATTGTCAAACAAAACGAAATCCCAAAATTACCAAACGGGAAAACTGACTATTCCAAAATCTCAAGTTTTTGTTATGAAGAATTCCTTAGGCTTCAATCGCTAAAGGAAAAGGGAAAAAACATTCAAAACATCAATTCGGAAACCACAATTCCTGAAATCCTCGAATCAATTTTGGGTTCGGTTCCAAAACCAGACCAACATTTCATCTATGATTGTGGGATGGATTCTATCCTCTTTAGTGAACTCATTTTGAAATTGGAAAAAAAAATTGGGTACCCAATCCCAGAAGAAGATAAACAAACTGGATATTTATTCAGTTTGTCAGGGCTTGAAGAATATATCAGGGAAAAACTATACTTGATAAAATGAAAACTAAAGGGGAAAAACTTGTTCCTCCCCCAGTGTTACTCAATTGGATTCTTTTTTATCTTAATTTTACAAAGATCCAATTTGAATTTGTACCTTTGTCATGATACAAATGAATCACCACATTGGTAGGTTTCATTTTGTAAGTAAAAACATAATTGAAAGCGATGTCCAAATCACCTGAGATCATCCCTTCCTTAAACCTTCCATAAAAAATACGGTTATTGGTACAGATGGCTACTTCAGTGAAAAAGTTTTTCCCTACCGCTGTTTGAATGGGAACATTGGCTAGTTCTGATTCATATTTGTTGTAGAGTAAAATTTTACCTGATTCATCTACCTTTACAATTCCAAATGGGTATGCATCTGCATCCGATTGGTTAAGGGATCCGAGTTTACCTAAAATACTTGGGTCAATAAATTTGCTCATTAATTTCGTTCCTGTTCGAATGTGTTTTATGTTTCGTATTCTGAATACATCGAATTGAGTTGTTCTTCCATACCTCGGATGAGTGCCATCACCTCAGAAATAGAATGGGTTTTTGTTTCCTTTAACAACATTTCCTTTTCCGCATATAAATCAGAGATTTGTTCTTCAATCGAATCTGACTCTATAGAATTTGACGGATTCCCTGTCGCATTCGTCACAGAATTTTCCTTTTCTGCATATAAGTCTTCCACTTGCATCACCAAATCTTTTGTGACTTCGATGAGGCTTGTCACGTCCTCTGCACCTCTGACTTGATTTCGGACCAACTCATTGATCCAATATATGACGGAATTTTGTGATTTCGCCTTCTCTAAACGCAAACGTTCTGAAAGCGGGTAGTGTTCTTCAATTTCCCTTTTCGTGAATATCATAGTCTAATGATTAGATGTATTTTTCGTTAAAAATACGCCAAAAAAAATGAATCCTACAAAAAATTAGGGAAACCAATGCCACAACAAAAAATCTTCAGTGAAAAAGAGAGACTCTACTCTCGATTGGTTTGGAATGATTCTATCAACTTAGTCCTTTTTCTCCTCCTCGCAGCTATGTTTGGATTCCAATCCATTTACGGACTACTCCCAGTACCACTCCAAATATTAGCTGGTTTGGTGGTTTTTGTTACATTCGTATTTTCTATTTTTCGAATGATCCAAAATAAAAATATTCTAAAGGAAGATTTGGTCTCAAATCATTTAGCCGCTGATCCAGTTTTATTACTTTCCGGATATGGAATTGATATCCACGAATATTCGGAGTCTCTCACAGATACATGTTCTGATTTGCAAAAAAGATTGGATGCCATTGGAAATCATATCATAGAATTAAATGCGAAAATCCAAACGACAGGAAGTGATATTGATCGTGTGTATCAAATTGTTTCCCAACTCGCTTCAGAAGAAGTAAAACTCATGGATGCAGTGGGTAAAACTTCCGAAGAAATCAACATCATGTTTGATATTGTAAATGTTGTCATTGCTGAGATCCAAAGCAGAAATGAAACAATGGAGAATTTAGTACAATTAAGCAAGGATGGTAGAAAAAAAGTAAATGATACCAATTTTACAATCCAAAGGATCAGTGAGTCCTCAGGGAATATTCTAAAACTCATCGACTTCATTAATGGAGTATCCAAACAAACGAATTTACTCGCAATCAATGCGGCCATTGAGGCAACTCACTCCGGTTCCGAAGGGAAAGGATTCACGGTCATTGCCGATGAAATTAAAAATTTATCCACAATGACTGCAAACAATGCAAAACAGATTTCGAAAATCTTAAACGAAAATGTGAATGATTACAAGAAAGCTGAAAAATTAGGAATAGAATCTGGAGATGCCTTTCAATTCATCGCTTCGGAAATTCATGTTGTTCATGGAACAATCGCGGAAGTTGTACAATCCATTCAGGAATTAAAGTCGAGAGGTGGTGCCATCCTTTCCAAAGCAAAAACATTAGATGATGTTGCAGAACGTGTGCGAGATACTTCTGGTGAGGTTTATGGTGAGATTGTTACAATCAATTCCAACCTAGACGAAATCCAATCCTTATCCAATACAATCCAAAATGAATGTGAAGAGATTCGTTCTGCACAACAAGTGATCCTAAAAACAACTGAAATTTTAAAATCACAAATCAAAGACATCCATTCTGTCACAGATAAGATGATGATGGGAACCACTTGAAAAGAGATAGACCGATTGTTCTATAATTCAAAAACTGGGTGAATGAGAAATAGAGAGATATTACTCGAATACAAAGTTCATCCCCTTTGGAAATTTTTAGAAGAAACTTATGGTTTTGAACAAGCATTCCGAATGTTCAAACCGTATGAAGGGGCAAACATCTTACCAAAACTTGTCGATCGAAACACAATGGTAGTTTCTATGCCACTCATTCTCTCCAATACAAATTATGTAGGAACCCATTTTGGTGGTTCCTTATATTCTATGTGTGATCCTTTTTTTATGTTTTTACTCATGGCGAATTTAGGAAAAGATTATATGGTTTGGGACAAAGGAGCCAAAATCGATTTTGTCAAACCAGGTGAAGGCACGGTGACAGCAACATTCCATCTTCCTGATTCAGAATTTGCAGAAATCAAAAATCTTTTACAAAAAGAGAAAAAAACAATTAGAACCTATGAGGCTCTCGTTGTTGGTGAAGATGGAAAAACTGTGGCTCAAATTACCAAGGATTTATACATCCGTAGGCTCACCTAAGCACAGTAAAATGATTTTCTTTATTTAAAACTGAAAACGACCTAAACCATCAAATTGGGATTTTGGTAATCGAAATTCCAATTTAGATCTGGTATGAATTTGGATGTAAGTAGCACCTTTGGGAGCGTCTCCAGTCCAAACATAACCAGACTTAGTTTCCGAAAATAATTCTTGTTTGATCTGATTTCTTTCTATATTTAAAAAATTAATTCCAACAAGAGAGGATTTTGAGTTTGTTTCCAAGAAAATTCGGCCACTACGGGAAACATTTATATCTACCAATTTCCATTCCCAAATTTTTCCATGAAATTCATATTCATAGTTAGGTGATACAGGAGGGATTGTATATGCGATTTGATAATCTTTGATTTCATTTTTACGAAATTCCGACCCAATTCCATAGGTTAAAAATTTCTGTGAATGGAACAAACTGTAGTTTAAAGGAAGACCAACTGACAAGATGAGGAGTAAGGGAGAAAACCAAATCGTTTTCCTATACTTATCAAAACTGGGAGAAAAACCAGTTCCTTTTTCCCCTAAAAGAATGAGATAAAAACATAAAAAGGCACCATCCGAATTTTGAATTTGGACTCCAAATAAAAATGGGATAAGAAGTAAAATTCCTTGTTTCCAAAGCCCTCTTTCCCAAAGGAAAATCCCGATATAAAATAGAAAGACAATGGAACCAAGGATGCCTAATTCATACAACATCCAATGGTAAAATGTAGGTGGGAAGTCAACGAAGGGAATGTTGGCATTTGATCCATTTTGTTCTGGGGAAAGTAAAAACAATGGAAAAGATCCAATCCCATTTCCCATCCATAGGTTTTCATGGATCCCCAAATTTGCTACTTTGATGAGCTCATATCGGACCAAATCCAATTGTTGGAAGGCTAAACTGGGAGAATTTGGGAATGATTTTAGAAATAACATAAATCGTTTTGCTAAAATCACAAGATCCCATTCTTTTGGTACTAGACTAATACCGTAGAATGCCAAACAACCTAACATTGGCAAAACGAAATACAATCCAATTCGTGTGAAAATTTTGGTTTTAGATGATACAATCCATAAATCTGTTGTGAGTTGGATGAATCCTACTGAAACAATCACACCCCATATCACCCAAAAAGCCTTTCCTTGTTTTAATCCCAACCAAGTGAGAAGGAAAAAAGATAGGATTAATAATATTAAACTAAAACGTTCTTTTGATTTTCGCCAAATATGAGTTAACTTCGTCATCCATAAAAATCCGATGACGGGAAGGAGCCAAGATGCCGACCCTGAGTCTTGGAAAAATCCGGTTGTACGACCTGCACTGACACTTAAGTGAGTCCCCTGTGAAAAAAATTCCAAACTCCAAATGGATTGGATACACATCACCAAAAGATTGATTCCAAATCCTAAAAATAGTCCAAATCGAATTTGTTCAGATAAACTATCCTTTGATGGAGTTGGCATCGAACGTTCTTCTGAAAAGAAATACAAAATGACAAGTGTTAGCGGAATTAGTATTTTACAAGAAAGCCCCATGGCCTCTCTTGAAGAAAGTTTTGGATAATACAAATATTCTTGGATCCCAAGACCTGTAAAAATCCCCATTCCTTGGTATTCCAAAAAACACAAAATAGTTAAACAAAAGATAAAAAATAAAAATCCAAAATAGGTAGAATACCAAATGGGCAAATTTGATTTTCCCGTAGGATTTCGAATCATCCAGTCGGTAATGATTTGTTCAGATTGTTTTGGCAATGCAGTTTCATTGCGGCCAAGTAACACAAGTAAGCTTTCTCTAACCCAAATCCCAAGGATGGAACCAAGAAGGAGTCCCACTAATTGGTAAGAACCCACCATTGGTATTCCCGATAAAAAGGGAAGTCTAACAAGAGTCATCGCCGATAGACTTGTCCAAACCCTTCCCCATTTCCGTTGGTACAATTGTGGGAAAAAACCAAAGGAAAACTGGAAGAAAAAGGAAGGATAAAAAAGTGTTTGGGGAACAGGCTCTACGTACCGGTGTAAATTCCAAACGAGAATACTCGCACCAAAAAAAAATACTAAGTCAAGGATTGGTAAAGAACGAAGCCTATCTAAAAAACTCACGATAGAAAGAGTTTAAGGAATGGTATGGCGAATCAATTGTATTTTCAGATAAAAAAGAGAATTCGATCTAGGGAATCAAAAGAGGAAGGGATCTTAAGGGAAAACTTCTAAAATGAGTGTTGGGACAAAATCAGAGGATTCTCTCTAGTCGAGAGAATCTACATCCATTCCAGTTGTGGGGTATGCCGATAGGGAATCCATTCGGTAACCACCTGCACGGTTACGGCTTTTTGCCATTTGTTCCGCGTATTCTACGGTGAATCTTGTCCACGGGATGGCTTTGAGTCTGGCAAGGGGGATTTTTTTCTTTGTCCCTTCACAGATACCATAGGTTCCGTTTTCAATTTTCTCTAAGGCGAGTTCGATCTCACGTAGAGTCTCAATTTCGTTTTCTGTCAAAACAGAAGTGAGGGCTTCTGAGTTGAGTTCGGATGCGATGTCTGCAATATCTCCCATTTCCTTAAGGCCAGAAGGAGAACTTGTATCTTCCCACTGGTTGAGTTTGATGAGAAGAGATTCTTTTTTCTCTTGGAGGAGCTCACGCACCTCTTCGATGAACTTCTTGTCGACTCCCTTCTCGGCGGAGGATTTTGCAGCTGGTTTAGGCATCTTATTCCTTAGACTTTGGATTCCTTGTGATCCGTGTGTGCTTTGCAAAATTTGCAATATTTTTTTGTCACAAGTTTTTCCGACTTTGTCTTCTTGTTTTTAGTCTGGAAGTAATTTGACCGCCCAGGTATCGCACATGGGACACAGGTTAGTTTTATGATTTCTCTCATAATTTATGCCATGACGTACCGACCCCATATATAGTCAATCGACAATAGCGGGTTTTTTCAATTCCTTCCGAAAATAGCTAGCAAAGAGGCTTCCGAGTAAGGAATGAGTGAGACTCGAGAGTGCACTAGGAATTGCTGTGTTTGGATCGGCAAAATGGGTCTTGGCAAGGACTGCTCCTAACCCTGAATTTTGCATTCCCACTTCGATGGAAATGGTTTGGGAGATTTTTGGATTCCGAGTGAGGACCCAAGCAAAAAGTCCTCCCAGTCCAAACCCACCTAAATGCAAACAAATCACTGCTAAAAAAATTCGGTAGTCTGATGTGATGATGGTCTCTTTCCCACTGGCAATGATGGAAGCAACAATCATTGCAATGAGGAGTACAGATAGTACGGGAAAAATATCTTTTGTTTTCTCTGTTGCTATTGGGAAAAAAGATTTGAGAAAAAGTCCAAGTCCAACAGGCACAAGGATCACTTGGAAGGTGGTGAGAACAAGTCCCAAGCGGTCTATCTCTAAACGACTGCCTATAAAAAATGCAACTAACATGGGAGTGAATACGATACCAAGGATCGTCGAAACAGAAGTCAGAGTGACACTAAGTGGAACATTGGCCTTTGCAAGAAAGGTAATGACATTGGATGCAGTTCCACCAGGGCAACACGATACAAGAATCAGTCCTACTGCATATGCTTCAGGTAAGTGAAACCAAAAACCAAGATAATAACCTAACAAAGGCATGATGGTATACTGCAAGATAGTACCAATGAGAATCGGTTTGGGTTGTTTGAAGATCCTGAGAAAATCATCCACTTCTAATGATAATCCCATCCCAAGCATAATGAGGCCTAAACTGTAAGTGATCCAAGGCCCCTTAAACCAAGAAATTTTTTCTGGTTCCAGAAACCCTATTCCTGCAATCCCAAGTAATACAAGGGGAAATGCATTTACGATTTGTTTTGAGAGATTTGTTAACACAAGTATTGATTATTTTTGCAAATAAGTTTGTAAATGGGTTCTAACACGATTTACATGTTCTTCTTCAATCCCAATATGAGGTGCCATTCGAAGTCGACCTAGGCGAACCGCCGTGATGATTCCATGTTGTTTGAGATGGGCCTGGATGGCTTCTGGTTGGAATTTTTTAGGGTCTTTGTGGTTTGTAATGGCTAAAATTCCTGTTTTGACGTCGGGGAAAGCATCTGATTCCAGAGTAAAACCTAACTCGTGTAACATGTCTTTTAACATCCCTGCTACTTCGTAAATTCTTTCCTGGACTCGAGAGAACCCAAGAGTAGATAACATTTTGAGGGAGGCAAAAAAATAAATCCAATCGTTAAAATTGATGGTACTTTGTTCAAATTGTTCGGCAGCGGGTTTCCATTCGTCTCGATATGGAAAATAATTGGAATCGTTGACAACACTTGCTTGTCCTTTGAATACCAGTTGGAATCCTTTCGATTCTTCTTTTGAAATATAAATCACACCTAATCCCAATGGACCAAGTAACCATTTCCAAGCCGCAAACGCACAAAAGGCCACTTTGATTTTGGAAAAATTAAGTGGGATATGACCAACTGCTTGGCTTCCATCAATCACAAGTTTGGTTCCATAACGTTCACATAATGCTGAAACAGTTTCCATATCAAACACTACACCCGTACACCAATGAACAGGTGATATACTAAGGATGAAAACATCCTTTTTTTCTAGTTCAAGTTTTAGGTTTTCTAAAAATTCATTGGGAGTGTTCCCTACTTTGACAAAACCTAATGTTACACCTTTGTTTTGCCAATGTTCCCAAGGATACACATTACTTGGGTATTCGTTTTCCAAAACCAAAATCCGTTTACCTTTTGGAATTTGGATACTATGAGAATAAAAATTCATCCCCTCACTGGTGTTATGTACAATTCCTATCTCTGGTGGATCACAATGTAAAATTTCTGAGAGATACCCACGAATTTCTTTTTTGATATAGGGTTCCGAAAAATTAGGAGTGAAGATTCCAATTTTTGCATATTCCTCTAAATACACATTCATCATTTGAATGGCATAGGTCGAAACAGGGGTGGTACCACAATAGTTCAACCAAACCGATTCTTTTTGTACGGGGAAATACTCGGAAATGCCTTTCCAGTTAGAAAATTTCGGGAAGGGAGGGAAAACAGATGGAGATTCAGACATGTAAAAATAGAAATATCTGAAGCGACAGAAGAGAAAAGTAAAAAAAAATGGGACCGTGCAATCTTCTCGGATTTACCTCTCTCGTTCCGCTTTTAGCCATAACATCGCTCTTTTTCGAAAACTCATTGGTTCTAAAACAAAATTCACAGCCATTATTAAATCCAATGCATATGGACATGGGTTACTTGCTACCGCATCCATTGCCCTCGACGCAGGTGCCGATTATTTGGGTGTCAATTCACTTGAAGAAGCGGTTTCCATTCGGCGTGTGTTTGCCAAAGCGACCATCCTCATCTTGGGAAGTATTCCCAATTTACAGGAAAGAAAGGCAGAACTAGCGGATGAAAACTTTTGGGTGATGGTTTCTAGGATTGAAGAAATTGAAATTTTGGCCAAACTTTCTCCTACTCCCAAAATCCATTTAAAGGTAGATACCGGGATGAGTCGTTTGGGTATTCCCTTCCAGAATGCGGAAGTCCTCGCCAAAGAAATTTCAGAAAAAAAACTCCCACTTTCA
The DNA here is from genome assembly GCF_026151345.1 of Leptospira paudalimensis. NCBI lineage: Bacteria > Pseudomonadati > Spirochaetota > Leptospiria > Leptospirales > Leptospiraceae > Leptospira > Leptospira paudalimensis. The sequence continues at coordinate 54,923 of NZ_JAMQPR010000002.1, read as the reverse complement.
GGGATTGCTACCCATTTTGCGAGTACGGAAGATTTTACCGAACATAGTTATTCCATGTTACAACTGGGAAGGTTCCAAGAAACCATCGATACATTCGCTAAACACGGGTTTATCGATCTCATTTGCCATTGCGCCTCCTCTGCATCGGCGATGTTATTTTCAGAAGCACGTATGGACTTAGTAAGAGTTGGAATTTCTCTTTATGGACTATGGCCCAGTCTCGAAACCAAACTTTCACTTTCTCTTATGAAAAAAGATGTGGGAATGTTAAAACCTGCTCTCAGTTGGAAAACACAAATCCAACACATCCAAAACCTTAACCCAGGAACCTTTGTTGGTTATGGATCCACTTTCAAAACCACTCATGAAACAAGGCTTGCTGTTGTGCCGGTTGGGTATTATGAAGGATTGGATAGAAAATTATCTAACCATGGTTATATGTTAATTCGAGGAGAACGAGCTAAAATTTTGGGTAGAATTTGTATGAACATGAGTATGCTTGACATCACTCACATTCCGGAAGCGAAAATTGGAGACGATGTTGTAATTTTAGGTAAGTCAGGGAATGAAGTGATCTCAGCAGATGACCATGCCACGTGGACTGGAACCATCAACTATGAAGTAGTCACAAAAATTTTGGGATCCTTCCCTCGTATCATTGAAGACTAGAGGACCATATGTCAGAAAGACAAACATATAATTGGAAAAACCACAGACTAACATACGTTCGGCATAAATCCCTGAATCCAAAATCCAAGGAAACAATTGTTCTTGTTGGAGGATGGTGTTCTGCTGCAGGGTATTGGGGACTCAATATTCCATTTTTTCGCCAATTGGGCGATGTCATCGAACTTGACTTAGTTGGTCATTATCCAGCAGAAATTTTTGACCAAAAAAAAGGCCTTACCCTCCAGGATTTTTTAGAAACACAGGCACAAGGGATTTGGGCATCTGCCGGGGAAAAAGAAATCACACTCGTTGGCCACTCCACAGGTGGGATGGCAGTCCTTGCCATTGCGTCCCTTTTTCCACAACGCATCAAACAAGTGATCGCAATCGCCCCCTATGTGCACGGACCAGTCCCTGGGATCTTAAAAATCGGAGTGATGGGGTTACGTGCCAATTTAGGAACTTTTTTTGACCTAGGATTTAAAATTGGAAAATCATTACCTAAAGCCTTACAGATAGGTTTTTCCTATGGAGTGTATGATTCAAGTGCGTTCCATGCAAGAGAAGACATCAAACAATTCTTAAAAGAATACAACCCACAATTTGAATGTTTGAACCCAAGGCAGATCCTCATGATCCTTGAGATGCTCGACCGCACAGACATTCGACCCATTGTATTTGGGAACCAAGTACCAACACTCATCATGCGAGGGGAAGAAGATCCCATCATTCCTGGTAAGGATGTGATGGAATTAGAAAGAACAACACCTCATGTAAAAGCTGTATTGTTTTCAGAATGCGGACACTTTGTACACATGGAAAAACAAAAAGCAGCTGAGAAAGTGATGAAGGACTTTCTTTTGATGAAAAAATCTTCTTCGACAAAGAAGTCCTTTTTCTAAATTCCAAACCTTCGGTGGTGCAAACTCGGTAAAGTAGAACGGATCTCAGACAATCGATCCATTTCGATCTCGGCGATGGCAAACCCTTCTTCAAAATCGAGCTCAGCTAAAATCTCTCCCCACGGAGAGATGATGAGTGAATGGCCAAAGGTCTTACGTTTGCCATGAGGATCATGTGTTCCTGTCTGGCCAGGTGCGAGAACATACATTAAATTTTCAATCGCCCTTGCTCGGAGGAGAACATGCCAATGGGCTTCTCCTGTTGGCACTGTAAATGCAGCAGGTAAAAAACACAAATCGACACCTTGTTTGGATAAGGCACGGAAAAGTTCGGGAAACCTTAGGTCGTAACAAATGGCAGAGGATATGTTTCCATATTCGGTAGGTATCACATCGGGGACTTTTTCTCCCGCTTCCGTGTGATTGGATTCTTTGTATGGAAATCCATCTCCCACAACTGCATCAAATAAATGGGCTTTGTGGTAACGGAACACTTCCTCACCTTTGGGATTTACAATGACAGCCGTGTTGAACACTTTTCCTGTAGGTGCTTTTGTGGGGAATCCTCCTCCCAAAAGATAAATCCCAAGGTCCATCGCGGTTTCTTTTAAAAAGGAAAAGGTTTCTTCCTCAATTTGACCAAGTAGGTTTTGTTTTTCAGCTTCACTTCCCATAAAAGAAAAATTTTCAGGTAGGCCAATGACTTTGGCACCGGCCTTAGCCGCACCTTCCACAAGTTGCCTACACTTAGTTAGGTTATTTGAAACTCTTGCTGCACTTGTGACTTGCACAACGGCGGCTTTAAAATTCATTATCATAAATGAGGACTTTTATGGACCACCAATCAGAAAAAATCAATCATATCTTAGAAGCACTTCCCTATTTGATCAAATATTCTGGAAAAACCATCGTCATCAAATATGGTGGGGCGGCCATGGTGGAGGAAGAACTCAAAGCTTCCTTTGCAGAAGACATTGTTTTACTCAAGTACTTAGGCATCAATCCTGTGGTGGTTCACGGTGGTGGCCCTGAGATCAATTCTCTCATCAAATCATTAAATCTCAACACACAATTCATCCGTGGCCATCGAGTAACAGATGAGGCCACTATGGAAGTGGTAGAGATGGTTCTCACTGGAAAAGTAAACAAACAAATTGTTTCCCTCATCCAAGAAAAGGGAGGAAAACCTGTTGGTCTTTCGGGAAAGGACGGAGGTCTTGCCATTGCCGAAAAATATTTGATGGAAGTCGAAGGGGAAGATGGGAAAACCCAAAAAGTTGACCTAGGTCTTGTGGGAGAAATCACTTCTGTTGACCCAAATATCATCCTCACCTTACAACGTGAAGGTTTTATTCCGATCATATCCCCAGTAGCCATGTCAAAAGAAGGCCAAACTCTCAATATCAATGCCGACACGATGGCAGGAGCAATTGCACAAGCACTCCATGCAGACAAACTCATTTTACTCACAGACACACCAGGGATCCTAATTGATGGCCAATTGGTAACGGGTCTCAAAAAAGCCGACATTCATGGTTACATAAAAACTGGACAGATCTCTGGTGGCATGATACCAAAAGTAGAGTGTTGTTTGGGTGCGATTGATTCTGGTGTCAAACGAGCTCACATCATCGATGGTCGAGTGCCTCATTCCGTCTTAATTGAAATTTTGACTAACCAAGGGATAGGAAGTTTGATCGAACAAGGATAGATTTGGATGCCTACGAAACTTTTAACATTAAGTCTGATTTCAGATATAACGAGTCGAATCAATTCGCAAGAAGATCTAAACACCCTTCTCAGTGAAATAATGGGGATCACTCGTGATGTGTTACATACGGAAGGTTCCTCCCTACTCCTCTACGATAAGGAAAATGACCAACTTGTTTTTAATACAACAAGTGGGTTAAAAGAAGAATCCCTTGCTCACCTAACAGTTCCTAGGGGAAAGGGGATCGCCGGTATGGTGCTTGAAACACTAAAACCAGAAATCGTAAATGATGCAGCAAACGACCCAAGAATCTTCAAAGCGATCGACCAAAAAGTTGGCTATGTCACTCGTAATTTAATTTGTGTACCAATGATTGCTCAAGGCGAAGTACAAGGTGTACTCGAAGCTGTAAACTCCCTCGACAATCGTGACTTCACCCAAACCGATATCAAGATCCTACGTTACCTCTCTAATTTAGCAGCCATTGCTGTCAAAAACCGTCTTCTCATTGATAACTTAAATTTAAGAGCAAACGAACTCAATTGCCTCTTCCAAATTTCACAAGCACTTGCCAATATCCAAAGTTCAGATGAATTTATGGACCTTGCCGTCAAAACCATCTCCGATGTTTTACAAGTGGACAGAGTTTGCCTCAACTTTGAAAAGATTGAGAAACGAGGATTACCACGATCCAAATCCAAAGGATTTTCCGACCAAATCCAAGACGAAGATGTAGTAGGACTTCTCTTCAACGATAAATCAGATTGGATGTTCAAAGGGTTTAAGGTCATTACCGCCAATTCACCACAAGGGATGCAACTCACTCACAAGGGACTCTTCCAACACAGTATGATTTTACTTCCCATTCTAAAGAACAAAGAATGGTTAGGTTCTCTTGTTGTTTCGGACAAAACATCTCGTACTCGTTTTGATGAAATGGACATTCGAATCCTTCGTACTCTGACAAACCAAGTCGGTGAAGCCTATACAGCGTTACAGGTGAAGATCCAAAGTGAACGTTTGAAAAACATCGATCGTGACATGCAAGTCGCAGCCATGATCCAAAAACACTCACTTCCTATCATTCCTAAACAATACTCACTTCTCGAATTTGATACCTACTACCAAGCATCTCGTGAGATCGGTGGAGACTTTTACGATATGGTAGTACATGGGAAAGATGAAGTGTCAGTCATCATCGCCGATGTTTCTGGGAAAGGAACTCCTGCTGCACTGTTTATGGAATTTTCCAAAACCGTATTACAACAAGAAGTTTCAAAAACCACTTCGACAAGTGAAGCTCTCTTTAATGCCAACCAAATCCTACAAGACAAATCTGGTTTTCTAATGTTTGTCACAGCGATGTTAGTGCGTATCAATATGACAAAAAAAGAATTAACCTATTCTTCTGCTGGTCATAATTTACAAATCATCTATCGCAAAAAACACCATAAGATCCAACACTTATCGGGTAAAGGCCAACCGATGGGCATTGGAAAATGTGAATTTTCGGAACATACTGTCAGTTATTTGCCAGGTGATTTACTTGTATTGTACACCGATGGTGTGACGGAAGCCATGAATCTAAAAGAAGAACTCTTTTCAGAAGAAAGGCTTGAGTCTGTGATTCTATCTCATATCAACGATCCACCAGAAGTGATTCGGCAAGCAATCTTACAAAAAGTAAGTGAATTTGTGGGAGAAGCGGAACCACATGATGACCTTTCTCTCTTTATCATCCGTCTAAACTAAAGAGAAAGGAGATTTTATGAGACGCATTCTATATGCAATGGCAGTGTTTCTCCGTTTGGACAAACTGCACAAAGCGATGTTAGATGCAGTCATTGAAACACGAGTTAAAAACGCACTGCAAACCTCTGACAAATTACGCAAAGAACAAGACAGATTGCGAGAAAAAGAATTTCGCAAACAAATGGAAGACCTTCAAAACAATCATAACAGTAGTTTTGAAAATTATAAATTGGAGACGGAAAATTTAATCCGAATCTTCAAAAACCAAATCCTTGTCGAAAAAAAAGAAGTATTAAAAGAACGCGAAGTGGTCAAGGAAATGCAAAGACAAGCCATGATCCGCGAAAACAGATTCCAACATTACATCTTACGATTCAAAGAAATCCTATTTGTAAACAAAAAGGTAGTGGAATCGATCCAAAGTTTGGTCAAAGTAGAATCAAACATCGAAGATCTGTTATACGAAATAGACAATTACGATGAAAGTAAGTTCATCAAAAAACCAGAAATGATTTTGGATACCGAGTTTCTAAACGAACTTCACAAAAAAGAAGAAGAGATCAGAGACAATATCCTTAAGTTCCAAAAAAAAGTAGAGAATAGCTGAAGGGGAACCTTCAGCTATTTTTTGATTCTAATCTGTAAATTCGTTCACTCATGAACTTTTTTCTAACAACATCTCTTTTTGTTTCCACAGATAATAGATGGCTGGATAAACCACAAGTTCCAGTGCAAAACTTGTGACGAGCCCACCAACCATCGGTGCTGCTATCCGTTTCATTAGGTCAGAACCAGAACCCGTCGCCCACATGATTGGCAATAAACCTATGAATCCAGAAAGAACTGTCATCATTTTGGGTCGTATTCGGTGCACTGCTCCCTCGATAATGGCTAGTTTTAGATCCGGTAAACTCAAATTTGAATGTTGAGATTTATGTTTCTCATAAGAGAGATCCAAATACATGAGCATAAATACTCCAGTTTCCGCATCTAACCCGAGAAGTGCAATGATTCCTACCCAAACGGCAACTGAAATTTGGTAATCTAAAACATATAACAACCAAAAGGCGCCTATCATCGAAAAAGGAACTGCGGTTAATACGATTGCCGTCTTGATAACAGACTTTGTATTGAGATATAAAAGAAAAAATATCAAGATAAGCGTTATGGGTACCACAATCATCATCCGGTTTCTAACGCGAATGATATTTTCATACTGCCCACTCCACTCCAAAAATACTCCTTTGGGAAGACTCACTTCTTTTTCAACGACCGTCTTCAGACGATCCACAAATCCGAGTAAATCCGTGTCCGTTGTATCCACATACACATAACCTGTCAAAAATCCATTCTCATCTCTGATCATAGTAGGTCCTATGTTGTATTCAAGAGTTGCCAAGTAACTAAGTGGGATATGCCCACGATTTGGAATTGGAATGAGTACTTTTGAAATCATTTCCAGACTATCACGGTATTCCCTGGGATATCGAATTTGGATGGAATACCTCTCTCGTTTTTCAATGGTTGTGGAGATGGTTTCTCCACCCAAAGCAGATAGAATTGTTTTTTGGATGTCTTCGATGGTTAATCCATACTTGGCAGCAAGTTCCCTTTTGATTTTAATATCAATATAATAACCGCCAGATGTTCTTTCAGCAAAGATAGAACGAACATTTTTTTCTTTTTTCAAAGCAGTTTCAATATGGATTCCAACCTCTTGGATTTCTTCCAGATTCTCACCTAACACTTTTATACCGATCGGAGTTCGAATCCCCGTAGACAACATATCAATACGAGCACGGATTGGCTGAGTCCAAGCATTCGAAAAACCTGGGATCTCCATTTGTTCGTTAATTTGTTTCACAAGTTCTTCTTTGGTAAGCCCTGGCCTCCAATCCTTCTCTAGTTTGAGAGTGACAACGATCTCAAACATTGAAATGGGAGATGGATCTGTGGATGTATCTGCCCTTCCAGCTTTTCCATAAACAGATTCTACTTCCGGAAAACGAACCAACTTCTGATCCATGATCTTTAACACTCGTTCGGCTTCTCCAATACTAATCCCAGGAAGTGTGGTAGGCATATACAAAATGGAACCTTCATTGAGTGGAGGCAAAAACTCAGTTCCCAATTTAAAATAAATCGGAACTGTCAAAAGAAATAACAAAACTGCAGAGAGAATTGTCTTTTTGGGATGGTTCAAAACCATTTTCACCACAGGTTCGTACACTAAATACAAACGTTTGCTAATCGGATGGTTTTTCTCTGAATGATACTTCCCTACAAAAATAGTTGTTAACAGAGAATTGACAACAGGTGTAAACTTTGTGAAGGGATCCATCCGCGTGAATAACATTCGAAACGCAGGATCTACAGTAATCGCAAGGATCGCAGCGATCGCCATGGTTAAATTCTTCGAAATGGCAAGAGGTCTAAATAATTTTCCCTCTTGGTCAACTAAAGTAAAAATAGGAAAAAAAGCAACGGCGATGATGAGAAGAGAAAAGAATACGGAAGGCCCTACTTCCAGTAATGCTTCCAGTCGAATGGCATGAAAGTCACCCACTCTGCCAGATGATTCCCATTCTTCCAATTTTTTATAAGCATTTTCTACCTCCACGATTGCCCCATCCACAAGGACTCCAATCGATAAAGCAATCCCTGCCAAGGACATCAAATTGGAACCAATGTCAGCCAAATACATGGGCAAAAAAGAAAGGATGACTGCGATTGGTATGGTAAGGATCGGAACGATCGCAGATGGAATGTGCCAAAGGAATATTAAGATGATGATGGAAACAACAATGATTTCCTCTGTTAACTTTTCCTTTAATACACGAATGGTTTCGTTGATAAGGATGGAACGATCATACACTGGTTTAATTTTTAAACCTTTGGGTAAAGAAGCTTCCATTGATTTGATTTTATCTTGCACTGATTCAATGACTCGAAGTGCATTTTCACCATGCCTCATGATGATGATCCCAGAGACTTGGTCCCCTTCACCATTCCAATCACCAACACCTCGCCTTAAGTCAGGGCCATCTACAATTGTCGCAACTTGTGATAAATAAATAGGAGTTCCCAAGGAATCGGCACCTAACGAGATTTGTTCGATGTCTTCTTTGGACTGAACATACCCTCTCACACGGATCATGTATTCAGCTCCACCAATTTCGAGTAACCTAGCGCCTATGTCATCATTTGATTTACGAACTGTATCAATGACACGGTCCATATCGATTCCAAATATTTGTAATTTTAAAGGATCAATTTGGATTTGGTATTGTTTTTTAAACCCTCCCACAGTGGCAACTTCCGCCACTCCAGGGATAGAATTTAGAAGGTACTTCAATTTAAAATCTTGGAACGAACGAATTTCAGCCAAATCCATTTGGTTTGTTTCATCGACTAAAACGTATTGGTAGATCCAACCAACACCCGTAGCGTCAGGTCCTAAACTTAAGTTTACTCCCGTTGGCAAATTATTTTGCAATTGGGAAATGTATTCGTTCACTCGCGAACGTGCCCAATACAAATCAGTTCCATCTTCAAAGATTACATAAACAAAGGAATAACCAAAATCGGAAAATCCTCGGATCGCCTTTACCTTGGGAGCTCCTAACAATGATCTGACGATTGGATAAGTCACTTGGTCTTCGATGATATCTGGACTACGATCCCATTTGGAATAGATAATCACCTGTGTATCAGACATATCAGGTAAAGCATCCAATGGGATGTGTTTCATTGCAAAAACCGACATTAATACAAAAAATAATGCCGTGATGATGACCAAATACCGATTGTTTGCGGAGAACCTAATGATTGTGCTGATCATTTTTATCACCACCTAACTTTAATTTTGATTCTGAATCTAAAAGGAAATTTGCTTTGGAGACAATTTCATCATTTTCTACTAAACCTTCCTGTACCTCGACCCATTCTGCAGAAGAAAACCCAACTTTTATTTTTTTGGGAGCATAATGGTTGGATTCAGTTTTCTGATACACCAAATCGGATTTGCCTGTAGGAAGAATGGATTCTTTTGGAATTCTTAAAACATTCGTCTTTTCTATCCCATAGGTCCCTTGTACATACATCTGTGGTTTAAAATATTCTTGGGGATCTTTCACCTCGCACCAAACAGACAATGTCCGTGTGTCTTGGTTGATCAAATTTCCCATTGCCACAATTTTTGCTTTTGGTTGAGTATTTGTTTCGATTGGATTAACTAAATCTATGAACTTTCCTACTTTTAAATAGGAGAGATCATTTTCATACACTTGGAAAACTAATAAGGCTGTGTGGTTTGACCTACCCGTTAAAAATAGATTTGCATTTTTAGAAAGGATGTATTGGATCTGTTTTTCACTTAACCCCAATTTGGTGAATCGCAAACGAATTCCCTCTCGAATTTCCCTCCCCCATTCGTTCCCAGAACCAATTGACTTGTATTCATTGGCAGTCGAAAAAATTTCAGGATCATAAGCGACTTGCCCACTGAGATTGATCGTTTTACTAATGGCTCCCCTTGTCACAAGAACCGTATCTAAATTGAGAATGGATTGTTTATTCTCTGATAGTTTTAAGTCAGGCTCTTTTGATTGGGTATGGTTTGCATGCTCAGATTCAGGCTCAAGGAGTGGATCTTCCTTTTTTACAAGTGTCATGCCACAAATCGGACATTCTCCTGGATGGTCCATTTCAATTTGAGGATGCATCGGACAAGTATAAATATCTTTATGATTATGAACAGTTTCACCACAGGAAACCAAAAATAAAGACACAATGAGGATGGGAAATAGAATATATTTAACCTTCATGATTTTCTCCTTCAGGCAACAAATGATTTGTTAGTTGCAATAATTTTAAAACAGATGACCAACGTTTGAATTGGATTTGATGCACTTGGGATTGCATTTCTAATGATTCAGCGATAAAATCGTAACTCTCACCCAATACGCTATCTCCTTTAGCATACGATGAAAGTGATGATTTTATATTCTTTTGATAAGACGGCAAAAGATTATTTTTGAAGTTATTAAGTCTTTGTTTATTCCCTAACCATGATTCAATCGTTGCTTGGTATTCTACCTTAAGTCGAATCCGTTCTTTTTCTTTTTCTTTTTGTAACCTCATCACTTTAAAGGCATTGGATTGATTCAATTCATCTACTTTTGACAAAGACCATACAGGCACTCGAATGGTCACACCTGCACTCCAAAGATCACCAGCAAACTCAGGATTATCCATAATGGCTAGGTTCAAAGGTCCACTATCAAGTAAAAAAGGTTTACGCCTTCGTTGCATATAACTCACGAATACTTCAAAATCCGGTAAGTGTAAGATCTCATCTTTTTTAGATTCTACAATTGCCTTCGTTTGGTTCACCTCAGCATATTGGATGAGTGGAAACTTCGATAACGAATCTCCTGACAATTCCTGCTCAATGTTACTTTCTTTTTTTGTCAGATACGCAATAATCTCTTCTTCAGTAATGGAATTGGTACCTATATATATTGAATAAAAATCAAGGGATTGTTTTAATTCTTTTAAAGTAATTGTTTTCTCAATCACTCTATCCTTGATTCTTTCAATTTGATTTTTAGTTTTGAGAACATTGGATAATTTAAACTGTTCTGAAACGTATTGCGAGGATTCCAATTTTACTTTGGTATAAAGTTGTTTTTCAATATTTTCCAGATCATTTATTTCTCTTTCAATTGCTGCAACGGACAAAATTAATTCAAAGTATGTTCGAATGAATTCATTTTGGATCCAAACGCCACTCCAATAATCCAGTTCCGAATCGTTTTTTAGAATTTGTTTTTCTAAATTCAATCTTCCTGGGAATGGAATTTCTTGTGAGATGGAATATTCTTTCCCAGTCATACTGGGAGTATCAGGTCTAGCGCGATCGGTATCAAATCCTGATCTGTAAGGATAGGATCTGTATGCAAATCCAATTTTTGGATCTGGGTATACATCTGCATGTTTGGAACGAAATTCTTTTTCTTTCGCTTCCAAAAACTTCAACGATACTTCTGGATGTTTTTTCAATAATTCGTTGATTTTGCCGTCAATGCCACTTGGACTGTCTAGGTTACTTGCATCTACTTGAACAAAAAAGACAAAATAAATAAGTAATGCAGTATATTTTAATATATGTATGTAATGATTTCCCATAAATTACCTCCAATTTTAATCAAAAAAATCGAAATGGTTTAAATGAGAAGTTTTATGGTTTTTTGTAGGGTTATAAAATCGTTATGGAAAGTATCAGCGTTTGATTGAAATATTTGAAATGCAAAATTTGAAATTGGTATTTCGACTTGTGAAGGCAAATACAGTTTTTGAATGAAGACACGTACTAATTTAGAAAACTCTATTTGAAAACGTATTCCATCCGAATTTGAAACTTCATTGCATTGACAAGAATTTCCATTCGGCGTTTCATTTGAATCCCCTGCCTCTTTCGAATCTGCATGGCAAGGCATGACGTAATCTTGAGAATCTGCAGTTTCACTACTTGTTTGAGTTATACCGAATTTGGGACATGTGAAAAATCCAGCCGTACAAACCAACACAAAGGCAATGGAAGTCAGTAGAATGGCACTGACAATTCTTAGTTCCTTTGTTTGCTTCGGTTTCATACGGTTCACTTACCAGTTAGACGAAAGCCCGATTCCAGTGGAAGAGAAAAATCTTTCTTTTTTCAGCCTTTCGCCTTCATCGTATTTGGTTGGCCTGTGGAGGCAAGGAGTGCTCGCCATAACGTACTCCGCTCTGGTCGTAATACCTTTCGTTCTGCAATGGCAAGTGAGATCGGCATCACAGTGAATACATTATTCCAAATCCCTACCACACAACCAGTGCGACCAGCAAACGCCGCATGAACCGCGTTTTGTGCTAAAAACCCACAGAAGACCGAATCTTCTGCATTGGCAGGAACAGATCGAATGATGTAACTTGGGTCGATGTACTTTAGATTGAGTGCAACACCTTCTTTTTTGAAGTACTCTGTGATTTTCTCTTTCATAAACACACCCACATCAGCGAGTTTTTTGTTACCAGATTGGTCTTTTTCCCCTTTGTCTTCAAAGTACTTTTGTCCTGCTCCTTCCGCAATGATGACAACAGCATGCCCCCTTCTTTGCACTCGATCCTTTAAAACTGGTAAAAATGCCCCTTCTCCTTCTAAATCAAAATCTTGTTCTGGGATGAGGACAAAGTTCACATTTTTGGAAGCCAAGGCAGAGTTGACAGCAATGAACCCAGAATGACGACCCATCAGTTTCACAAGGCCAATTCCATTTGGTGCCCCTTTTGCTTCTTCATGTGCGCAGTTGACTGCTTCCACCGCCTTACTAAACGCAGTCGAAAACCCAAACGTTTTTTGGACATAATTGATATCGTTATCGATAGTTTTCGGAATCCCAACAATGGCGATGTCTTCTTTTCGTTTTCTCACTTCTTCTTGGATGGCCTGGGCACCTCGAAGAGTTCCATCTCCACCAATACAAAACAACATCTTCACTCCATATAAAAATAAAGTATCTACCATTTCTTCTATCTTTTGGTTGCCCCGAGACGAACCAAGGATGGACCCACCAAAATTCATGATATGAGCCACTTTATCAGGTGTGAGTTCAATCGGTCTGTGTCCAAATTTTTTAACAAGACCTTCATACCCAAATGGAAATCCAAGAATCCTTGGAACTTTGTAACGATAGTGTAATTCCATGACAAGAGCACGGATCACATCATTGATGCCGGGGCAAAGTCCACCACAGGTCACGATGCCTGCTGTCACTTCTTCCGGTTTAAAGTAGATTTTTTCTTTTGGACCAGCTTGTTCAAAAAATACCGGACTTGTCTCAACTGTTTTTTTGGCATCTTCTGCTCCAGAAAAGATGGTTTGAAACAAGACAACTGAATTGTCTTCTGTCCAATAATCATAACCCGCTGGGTTTGGGATGGTGCAAGGTCCAAATTGTTCTACTTTCGTATCGTTTTGATTCATCGGTCTCACTTATAACAAAAAAAGACAGAGAAGAAAGCAAATTTCATTGCCAAACAAAGGAAAATCAGGCAGAAATGCTTTTAGATGCTAAAAAAGATAGTTCTCATCTCCTTTCTCGTCTCGATGACGAGCCTTACCATTTTAGCACAAGGACTTCCGTTTTTTTCTAGTTACTCTTTTACTGATCCTCGTTCGTCCCTTTTCCAAGTTGGTAATTCACATAACGGAAATTTGGCGATACTGATCCCCTTTCGTTTCCCAAAGGAACTCGAATTGGGATCCAATTCTGATTTTTCCAAATCCAATGACCCCATGGCAGGGATTCAGATTTTTTCTCCAGTGATCCCATTTACAACCTCAAACCCCTACCGTAATCCTGAAGGGAATTTTGATGTAAGACCAGAACGTTCCAATGCAGCACTTTTATCATACCAACCAAATGTAACCTATGTGTATTACCGCAATGGATTCACACTTGATTTAGGTCTGAGCATCGGTATGTCACTCAACCAAGGATCCAATGGCTACGTGGATGTGGCAGAATCAAAAGTGCGAATCAAATACCGCCTCAACCGGAATTTATTTTCCTTTATTAAAAATTCACGTTGGGAGTTGTTTTTGCAACTTTCGGAATTACACAGGTTTGAATCTTCTGATTACACCAATCGTTTTAACACTTCCATCCGTGCCCAAGAACCCTCACGCACAAACTTCGTAGGAAGACAAGTCTATGTGACTCCAGGGATCAGTATTTCCAATAGTAATATTACATTTGAAGGTATGGTGCGAGTTCCCATCAATGCGAGAGAAGCAGGTCGCACACTCGACGAACTATGGGCACCTGAGATCCAAGGAAACTTAGGACTCAAGTACTATATGCCAGTCACACCTTCGCGTTCCAACCAGTAAAGGGACAAGTTTCCAATCCACATTTCCAAGATCTAACGGAACGAAATCGGTACCTTCTTTTGCTAGGGGCGCCTCGCATTCGTTAGATGACTTATAATCAATTTTATAACGACCGCGCTTTTCGCTCCAATTTTTCCAACATGTAAAGGTTTTCAGAATCCATACCTATAGGGAAAAGATTTCCGCTTCAATCGCTGGCGCAGGGGAAGGCTCGGGAAAAAGCTGGTGTTATAATTGCAATTTGTATAACAATCTTATATCCGGTAATAATCGAGTTTCAGATAAATTCTGGGGATGGATATGATATGCGCGTTGGGTATATCACGGCAACTCTTGTATGTTATCCGCATTGCAATTAGCCGACTCCCATTCCAGTTATTCGCATTACAATGAACAACCACCCAATCTAAAAAAATCCGGTAACACTTGCATATCACTAATTGAATACGTAGTTAATACAATGAGTCCTATATGAAATAGGATCACATTCATAAAAAATAGTTCTAACCGATGACTACTTTAATTGCCTCAATTAAATACCCGCTGTAAGTACTCCTCAACATTGATGCGGATTGGCATAAGATAGGCATTCATTCCATTCTCAGAACAATAAGAAAGTACATCCTTTGCAAATTTCACATTCCATTCCAAACTCGGACGGAACTCTTTCGGGAAATAGGCCCGATTCCTAGATTCCCAATAACTTTGTGATTTATCAGTGACCACAGGACTGACACCGATATACACTTCCGTCCCTTTCAGTTTTTCCGAGAATATATCAATAAGTCTCATATCAAAAAAAGGTTGTGTCAAAAATCCATCGGCTCCTGCATCCTTCTTCATTTCTATGTAGTCAAACTCGTCTTTGATCCCCACACGGTACTGGTCAATCGCTGCATACACTTTCAAATGATGTATTTCTTTTTTAAGTTTCTTGATCAGTTTAATGGTTGTTGTTGGATAAACTTGTTTTGACATATCAGTCGGTGGATCACCTTTGATCACAAGCACAGAAGAAATTTGGGATTGATTTAATGTTTCGATGATTTCTTCACAATGATCTAAATCAAAATCGATGGCACGAATATGAGGGATTACATTTGGAAAGATAGGGCGAACCACTGAGGCCACGTCCCAACTCCTATTTTCAAAACGTAACAAATCAGGGATGTTAATACCTGTGATTTGCTTAAATTTGTTTTTTACAAAACCTACTTCCTGTAAAACAACAGAGACATCTCTCGGAACAACTTCTAATAGAATTTGATTCATTTAGGGTCCTTATGATTGATTCCTACTTTGCATCTGCCCATCTTATTCGATTTTACAATGCAAATAAGAATCCAACGTTTGTTTCCAAGATGCCTCTCCATTGAAACTTTCATTGATTCCATTATTTCCGACAGAATATCCTCTTAATCCATGTGAAATCATATAATCGGGGAAATAATTAGGTTTTCCTATGGTTATAATTTCTTTACAAAGTGCTTCCATATTTTCGCTATTGGAAATATAATTATTTTTTACAAATTCTTGGTATTTTGAGATTTTAGATTCGCTAAGATTTCCAAGAAAATTGATTCTTAAAGTTGTATTCGCTTGGTGAGCGGTAGTGTCTGTCACTCTTAAACTATCATACCTTCCATAAACACCCGCTAATGCTTGTAATTTAAAACCAAAAGAATAATTTTCATTTTCAATACAATTTCGAATTCCATAATATAGATCAGGGGGAGTGATATTTGATTTTAATTCTGATAAAGCAATACAATTGATTGGATTTATAACCTTAAGGTTCCCTTTTGATTCATAATTGATCACGTTCGATCTATCTGTTGAATTGCACATCATCGAAAGTGTAACCAAAATAGAAATGACCAAAACACTTTTTAAATTCGCAACAATCATCTTCATTCCTTCAAAATTCATTTTTACAATATCGAATACAAAACAATTCAATCGTTACTTAAATCGCAAATAGACTGAAATGATAATAGAAATCAGTATTACATGAGAAAACGTATACGATCATTGCAATGCGGATATCAATGCAGAGATGACGTGTTATTTGCACTGCAATTAACAGCATTCAAATAAAGTTCTTATTCACATAATGCGAGGCAACATACAAAGGGCAAATCTCAATTAACGTTTATGGTCATGTCTTACTTACAGTACCCTTTACGATTTCCCAACAAAGCGTTTCCAAGATAAGTCCACATCCATTTTAGAAATCATTTCTTTTTTACGAGAGATACGAAACTCTTGTTTGTCCCAGACAATCAACGTTTCTTCCGTAGGACAACTTACTTCTCCACAACTCACTTCCAAAATTTCCAATTCTGCATCCTTTGGAATGTTTGTGTATGTTTGTAACCACTCCGCAAGTTTAGGATGGAAGGAAAACCCAGTAGAGAGTTTTCCCTTCCCTGCTATTTTCCAACCATGGTTGTGTGAATGTCCAGGTTCTGCCATTTAGTCCTCTATCCCATTCAATCTACAAAATCATTGTTTTGAATCTAACAATGATTTGTTTGTATTACTACCCTTTAGACTTCCTGGATGGGTCATAGTTTAGAATCGGAGACAACCAACGTTCCACTTCCGATTTTTCCATTTCTTTCATTTTAGAGTATGGTTCTACTTGGTCTTCGTTGATTTTTCCAATGGCAAAATAACGTGCTTCAGGGTGTGAAAAATAATACCCACTCACACTACTTGCAGGCCACATCGCACAAGATTCAGTGAGTTTGATGCCTGCATTTTTTTCCACATCCAAAAGTTTCCAAATCTTGCGTTTTTCCGTATGATCTGGACAAGCTGGATAACCAGGTGCAGGTCGAATCCCGCGATACTTTTCACGGATCAAATCTTCAGTGGTAAGATTTTCATCTTTTCCAAAACCCCATTCCTCACGCATTTTATGGTGCATGTATTCCGCAAAAGCTTCTGCAAAACGATCCGCTAAAGCTTTCACCAAAATCGAATTGTAGTCATCATGTTTCACTTCATAGGTCTTAGCTAATTCCTCAATGCCATGGCCCGCTGTGACTGCAAAATAACCGATATAATCATTTTTGTTAGATTCTTTTGGAGCGATAAAATCCGCCAAACTATAATTAGGTTGGTTGGACATCTTAGTAGTTTGTTGGCGTAACATAGGGTAAAATCCCAATGATTTTTGTTTAGTTTCATCTTCAAAAATTTCCACCATTTCGCCATGGGAAACTGCTGGGAACATACCAACAACAGCCCTCGGTTTGAGGTCTGGATTTTCCAACATTTCTTTTAAAATAGTTTGTGCATCATTATACAAAGAAGTGGCTTCTTTCCCAATCACTGGATCCTTCAGAATTTGAGGGAAACGCCCCTTTAATTCCCAAGCCAAAAAGAAAGGAGACCAGTCAATGAACGGAAGTAAGTCTTTTAAAGTAACATCATTAAAAACTTTTATGCCCGTAAAACTTGGTTTTGGTGGAGTATATGAATCCCAATCCGCTGCAAATTTATTTTTGATTGCATCAGCTATCGGAAGGATATTACGTTCACTTTCTCTGGAATAAAACTCTTCTCGGATGCGTGATTGTTCTTCCGTGATCGTTTTCGCATACTCCTTTGATGTTTGAGGATTTAAGACACTATTCATCACATTCACGACGCGAGATGCATCCATCACATGTAAAACTGGTTGTGAGTACTGTTCAGCAATTTTCACAGCAGTATGGGCAGGAGAAGTAGTCGCACCACCAATCAGAAGTGGAACCTTGAACTCTAATCGTTCCATCTCTTTTGCCACATAAACCATTTCATCAAGTGATGGAGTGATAAGACCAGATAGGCCAATGGCTGCTACATTTTCTTTTTTGGCAGTTTCCAAAATTTTTTCACATGGCACCATCACACCAAGGTCTATCACCTCATAATTGTTACACGCCAAAACCACACCTACGATATTTTTACCAATATCGTGAACATCACCTTTTACAGTTGCAATGAGAAATTTTGCTTGTTTACTTTCGTCTTTTTGGTTTCGTTTTTCCTCTTCCATAAATGGCATGAGGTATGCGACTGCCTTTTTCATTACCCGCGCACTTTTTACCACTTGTGGTAAAAACATTTTGCCAGCACCGAAAAGTTCCCCAACAACTTTCATCCCGTTCATGAGTGGTCCTTCGATGACATCAAGAGGTTTTGCTAAACTTTTCCTTGCTTCTTCTGTATCTTGGGTCACAAATTCATCTATCCCTTTCACAAGGGCATGAGTGAGCCTTTCTTCAACCGTTCCACTGCGCCAAACATCATCCTTCTTTTGGACTTTTGCTTCACCATGGAAACTACCTGCAGCATCAATCAATCGTTCGGTGGCATCTGGTCTTCGATTGAGTAACACATCTTCCACTAATTCAAGTAAGTCTTTCGGGATTTCTTCATAAACTTCTAACATCCCTGCGTTGACAATTGCCATATCCATTCCTGCTTGGATGGCATGGTATAAAAAGGCAGAGTGCATTGCCTCCCTGACTGGGTTATTTCCTCGGAAAGAAAAGGAAATATTACTGAGTCCACCTGATACTTTCGCACCTGGGCAAACTTTTTTAATCTCACGTGTCGCTTCGATAAAATCGACAGCATAATTATTATGTTCTTCAATCCCTGTTGCAACCGTAAGTATGTTTGGATCAAAGATAATATCCGTAGGTTCAAAGTCTAACTTCGAAACAAGTAAGTCATAAGCACGTTTACAAATTCTGACTTTGTCATCTTTAGTTGCCGCCTGCCCTTGTTCGTCGAACGCCATCACAATCGCTGCAGCTCCAAATCTTTGGATGGTGCGAGCATGGTTTAAAAATACTTCTTCCCCTTCTTTGAGGGAGATTGAGTTTACGATTGGTTTTCCTTGGATACATTTGAGGCCCGCAAGTAACACCGACCATTTCGAGGAATCGACCATAAAAGGAACACGGGCAATGTCAGGTTCCCCTGCGATTAAATTCAAAAACTTTGTCATCGAAGCTTCTCCATCGAGAAGCGCCTCATCAAAGTTAATGTCAATAATATTGGCACCAGCTTGCACCTGTTGTAAGGCAACCTGTACTGCTTCTTCAAAATTTCCATCTAAGATGAGTTTTTTGAACTTTGGAGATCCTGTGACGTTGTTTCTTTCCCCAACGTTGATAAACCCTTGGTCTTTCGTCAGTTTGAGTGGTTCAAGACCTGCAAATGTACTGAGTTTTGGTTGTTCTTTTAAGGCACGAGGTTTGATTGAACTAACTGCTTCTTTTGCAGCACGGATGTGGGCAGGTGTGGTTCCGCAACACCCACCTACTATATTTAAGAAACCGGCTTCACCAAAATTTTTCATCCATCCACCAAACTCTTCTGGAGTTTGGTCATACCCACCGAACGCATTGGGAAGGCCAGCATTTGGGTAACAAGATACATAACAATCGGCCACACGAGATATTTCTTCTATATAGGGACGCATTTCCCCTGCACCTAACGCACAGTTAATACCGACAGCAAGTGGTTTTGCATGTTTGATCGAAATGTAAAAAGCTTCACCTGTTTGACCAGAAAGGGTTCGCCCAGATGCATCGGTTATCGTAACCGATAAAACAACAGGGATACGAATGTTTCGTTCTTCAAATACCTTTTCAATGGCATAAATACATGCCTTTAGATTCAAAGTATCGATATTGGTTTCTGGTAATAATAAATCCACACCACCATCGAGTAATGCCGATACCTGTTCATGGAAACAATCGACTAATTCATCAAAGGTGACAGCGCGAAATGCTGGGTTATTTACATCAGGGGAGAGGGATGCTGTCTTGACTGTTGGTCCAATCGAACCTGCAATAAAAACGTCTGTTTTCCCAGTTTTCGCTTTGAACTTTTCTACAGCATTTTTAGCACACTGAACAGCTGCTAGGTTTAAGTCTCTCACAGCAGATTCCATTTTGTAGTCTGCTTGCGAGACAATGTTGGAACTAAAGGTATTGGTTTCGATAATATCTGCACCGGCTTCCAAATACTCTAGGTGGACAGATTCGATAATATCTGGTCTTGTAATCGCAAGAACATCATTATTTCCCTTTATCGAAACAGGCCAATCCTTAAACCTGTCACCTCGGAAATCGTCTTCCTCAAGTGAGTGCCTTTGGATCATGGTCCCCATCGCACCATCTAAAACTAAGATTTTTTCCGTGAGTAACTTTAAGAGGGTTTTGGAAGAAGGATTGGTATATTCAAATTTCATAATATTTATGTATATAATTAGATCAGTAGACTAAAATAAAAGTGGGCGATCACTTTCGTAATACACCCACAAGGTTCGTTATTTACTCGGGTCGGAACATTTTGCACCTTTGAGAGGTGGTTTTGTTGTTACGATTACCGGGAATTTATTTGCTTCTTTTGCGTTTACTTCAATAGACGGTTTGTGTTTTTCGGGAACATCATAGTCCGGAAAAATCGCATCAATCGGGCATTCGTATTGGCATGCATTACAATCAATACAAGTATCTGGATCGATGTACAAAGTGTCCGGAGCTTCGTGAAAAGCTTCCACTGGACAAACTGCAGCACAACTCGTGTATTTACAATCAACGCAAATTTCAGTTACAACATAAGCCATGAGAAACTCCCAATGCCCTTTATTGAACAATCATAAAGGGCAATTTTTTTTAGTAGCGGTAGTGGTCCGGTTTGTAAGGACCTTCTAGTGGAACACTGATGTAATCAGCTTGTTTTTGAGTGAGTTTTGTCAAACGAACACCCAACTGCTCCAAATGAAGTGCAGCTACCTTTTCATCCAAGTGTTTTGGAAGGCGATACACACCCAACTCATATTTCGTAGTATAGAGTTCAATTTGAGCCAAAACTTGGTTCGTAAAGGAACTAGACATGACAAATGAAGGGTGGCCTGTTGCGCAACCTAAGTTTACAAGACGACCTTCCGCAAGAACGATAATGGATTTACCATCTGGGAAAGTGTATTTGTCTACTTGAGGTTTGATTTCTTTTTTAGTCACACCTTTCTCAGAATTCAAACGTGACATTTGAATCTCAGTATCAAAGTGACCGATGTTACAAAGGATCGCACCATCTTTCATTGCTTTCATGTGTTCAAGAGAAATGATATCATCGTTTCCAGTTGCTGTCACAACGATGTCTGCATTTTCAATTACATCTTCGACTCGAAGTACTTGGTATCCTTCCATCACTGCTTGGAGTGCACAAATTGGATCGATTTCAGTAACGATCACTCGTGCTCCAAAGTTACGAAGGGATGCTGCAGATCCTTTTCCTACGTCTCCGTATCCACAAACGAGAGCTACTTTTCCAGCAAGCATCACGTCAGTGGCACGTTTGATTCCATCAGCAAGTGACTCACGGCAACCATAAAGGTTATCAAACTTTGATTTTGTTACAGAGTCGTTTACGTTGATTGCAGGGATTTTCAAAGTACCCGCTTTTAGTTTTTTATGAAGTGCAATCACACCTGTAGTTGTTTCTTCAGAAACACCTTTGATGTCTGCAAGTAGTTGTGGGTATTTTTCATGGATGAAATGTGTGAGGTCATGTCCATCATCTAGGATCATGTTTGGACCTTTTCCACCATCAAAAAATAGCGTTTGTTCAATACACCACCAGTATTCTTCTTCTGTTTCACCTTTCCATGCAAATACAGGGATTCCTGCTTTTGCAATTGCGGCTGCTGCATGGTCTTGTGTTGAAAAAATGTTACAAGAGGACCAACGAATGTCAGCACCTAATGCAGCTAAGGTTTCAATAAGAACCGCTGTTTGGATTGTCATGTGAAGAGATCCGCAAATTCTTGCACCTTTAAGTGGTTTAGAAGTTCCGAATTCTTTACGAAGAGCCATAAGACCTGGCATTTCTTTTTCTGCCAAAATGATTTCTTCTCTTCCCCATTCTGCAAGAGAGATATCCTTCACTTTATATGGCAATCGTTCCGATTTTGTTTCAGTTGCTGTGGACATTTTGTTTCCTTATTCCTTTGTTGCTTTGATTGTTAAAATTTTAAAACTTGATTCTGTTTGGATTTCTCCAATGGATTCGACTTTGAAACCTGCATTTGATAACCATGATTCAAATAATTCTGGTTCAAACCCAAGCCATAAATCCGCAAAATTATCTCTCATGTATTCCGCATTGTGTTTCTCTAGATCGACAATACACAAAACACCACCAGGTTTTAAAACTCGAACAATCTCTTCTAAAACTGTAGGTGGATGAGAAATATGATGCATAACCATAGAAGCTACTACCGCATCACAGGAGTTAGATGACAGTGGCAAATGTTCCATAGGTGTTTGGATTAGACTCACACTTGGATTTTTTGCAAAATGGATGGATGCGTTTTCAATCATTCGGGATGAGTTATCAACTCCCGTAACATGTTTTGCTTTATTCAGTAAAAAAGGAATAAGGCCCCCTGGACCACATCCCAAGTCGACAATGTTTTCGCAAAGTGGTAACTCTTGTAAAATCCATGAACGATAAAGTTTTGGGTGTAAGGTCTCTTCCTGTAATTTTTCCCAACTCTCAGCAACTCCATCAAAAAATGATTTCGATTTTTTCTCACGAGCTTCTAATATTTGATGAACCATTTTTTGGTCCTTTTCTCTTGAGGGAAGTTCTTCTTTATAAGATAACAATAATTTGGTGAGCTCTAAGGGAAATTTAAATCCAAATCCCTCTTCATCCGGTAAAAAGCTGTACACCAAACTGCCTTCACGCCTCGAACCAACTAACCCAGCTTCTGTTAGGATTTTTAAATGGCGGGAGATTCGTGATTGGCCCATACCCAAAATTTCCACCACTTCATTCACGGAAAATGCCCCAAAACTTAAGATATGGAGGATCCTGATTCTGGTTTCATCAGAAATGGCTTTGGTGGCAGCTAGGATTTGCGCGGCACTGCGGAAGGATGGAAGGGTTTCTGTTGTCATTTCTAAGATATCTACATATCAAGAAATCTTGATATGTAGATCCAAGGCAACCAAAAAAAGCAATGTTTCCAAAAATGGGAACACTGCTCGGTTGGAATCTAAGAAATTTTAAAGAAGTTGATCTTTCTTTTTAGGGTTTCCGCTAAGTTTGCGATCCCATTGGCAGTCGCAGTCATTTCTTCAAGGCCCGCGGCAGTCCCTTGGGTGAGGTCATTGATGCTGAAAATAGCTTGGGCAACCTCTCCAATTGCATTTTTTTGCTCTTCCATGGAGAGTCGGATCGCCTGGCTGATTTGGTTCACCTTATCCACCTCTTCCCCTACCTTCTGATTGATGATGAGCTGTTCTTTGGTGCTTTTTTCGATCGTGTCTGTCATGTCATCAAAGGAACTCACACCTTGGATGATCCTTTGGATGAGAGAGATGGTGGTTTCAATCGTGTCTCGACCACTTTCAATTTCCTTCTCGTTTGCTTGGATGAGTTCGCCAATGTCATTGATCGAAATGGCAGTTTTTTCGGCGAGTTTTCCAATCTCATCTGCCACCACGGCAAACCCACGACCATAGACACCAGCTCTTGCTGCTTCAATGGCAGCGTTTAACGCGAGTAAGTTGATTTGTTCCGAGATATTATTGATGATTTCAATCACACTTCCAATTTCTTCCGAACTATTACTGATTTTTGAGATGGAATTCCTCATCGAATCAAGCGATGATTGTCCTAATTTTGCTTCCTCGGAAATTTGGTTCACATCCTGTGAAGCCTTTCCAACTTGTTTTCCAGTTGCTTCAATGAGACTCGAAAGTTCCGCCATTTTTGATTTCAAAAAATCAACTTTGCGAAATTGGTCTTCTGCTTGGGCATCTACATTTTGGACTGCAGCAGAAATTTCTTCAATGGAAGCAGAGATTTCTTCAGCGGAAGCAGCTTGTGTTTGTGCATTCGATGACAACATATTTAGTGATGCTGACATTTGTTCCGCGGAGGAAGCCAAATCTTCAGAGAATGCTTGGTTGGAACCAACAACTTCTACAATTTGTTTGAGTGTTGCATTTAGTCCTCGAGAAAGGCGAGCAAATTCATCGGAAGATTCCAACTTTACTTTAGTTCGCAAATCTCCCACTTCTACATTTTGTAAAACCTTTCCAATCGTTTTCATTGGATGAAACCTTGCAGAAAACAACATATAAATGGAAAGTGCAATGACAATGGATCCAATCAAACTAATGACTGTTAATCCTCGTAAAGAGGACAAACTTTCTACTTCAATTTCCTTAAGATCTATGGTAGAAAAAAACTGAATTCCATACTTTGTACTAACTTTTCTTCGGAGTAAGAATGTTGAACCTTCCCAAGGGTTACGAAAGGAATCCGTTTCACCAGCGTTCAGAGCAAGTTTTTCAAATTCAGATCCTTTAAAACTATTCATTAAATATTTTGGATTGGGATGGTAAACCATCGTGGATTCTCGATCGAGTAAAAACGAATAACCAGTGGAACCAATTTTTACATTTTTAAGGAATGATTCCATTGCCTTCCCAACTAAAAAAGGCATTCCAACAAATCCAACCACAGTTCCATTTGTATTTTTTACAGGTGTTGTGATCATGATCACAATCTGACCGTTAAATGGTGATTTAACGGCAACCCCAACATGTGACTTACCTTCTTTGGAGGCTTTGATATTTTCGGAAACCTCAGGATTGGCAACAAGTTTGTATCCAACACTTGCTCCGCCTGGAAGTCCAGATGCAACGATTGGAATGCCTTCCTCAAAGGACGCTATAAAAGCATTTTCAAGGAGTAATTGAGTATCACCGTAAGCTTTTTCCAAAGCAGGCACCGCTAATTTATAATTTCGTGTTTCTAGCGCCTGTTTAACGGAAGTCAAAGAAGCCACGTCTTTTAATGTATTTTCAACTGCTTCAAAATAAACATTAATCCCTGCTTCATTACTTTGATTAAAATTGTACAATTGGTTTGAAAATGCTTTCTCCAATGCCTTTGCATTCACATTAAATGAATATATCAAAAGAAAAATGGAGAGTACCATTACCATAAAGGAAAACATAACTGGTACTGTATTTCTTAAATTACGATAATATGGAGTGATTCGATCATTGAGTTCTGACTGGAAAATATCGTCATCGAGTACAATGTGAGATGCTTTCTCTAAAAATACAAACGAGATGATGATATTGAGAAGTGCAGTGAGAATCAAACTACAAATAATGTAAAATCCATCTGATTTACTTGTTTCAGATAAGGATAAGACCGGAATGAGAACAATCGGAATTGCCAATGCCCATTGGGAGGCACCAACAGTTGCTCCAATCACTGGCATTCTGGCAATGGTATCCCATACTTTTGTATACGTTTCTGGGTTTTTTTCCGACTGGGACTCTAATTCCAATAAACCCTCTTTGATGAACTTGAGTTTTTTTGGGAAAATCAAACTAGGAAGCAGTAACGTGATGAGAGCTGCGATTACCGTTGCCCCTAAAAAGGTCTTAATCTGAGTGGAACTTAAATCGACATAAAATAAGATGAGAGCAATCCCAATTGGAACCACTACTCCCAAGGAAAACACTTGGGAAGCCATGATGAAGGAACGTGTGTAACGTTTATACAAATTCATTGAAACTTAGACCTTTGCATATCGTAAATTTGATACGAAGTACGGCAAGGTTTTATGGATTTCCCCGAAGTTTTCTAAAAAGAGAGTTTGAGACCTAAATTTGCTGAGTAGAGGTCTTTACCTCCATACAATCCCTCGGCGATCACCTTTAGCATGAACAAGTCCAATTCCAAACCGACGATCCCATAACCGATCCCTCGTTTCGTATTGGATTCTCCACTGGCACGAAAACCAAGAGTAGCATTCGGATTTTGGGCAAGGAGTTGTTGGTCAAGGACAGCCTGGTATTCTCTAGGAAGTTCAAGCGGTAAGGATTGGTTGGCTGAAATGATGAAAGGGCCTCTACGAGAGAGAGAAGCAGAGTTATGACCTGAATTCCAACTGTAACCACCCCCAACGATCAGGTTTGCTACCCAAAAGAGTCCAATCCCAGTTCGTAAGTCTACGTTGGTTGTTTGGACCTTTGTGTTAAACAGAAAATTGGTGTCACCTCCCCATTTTCCCTTTACACCTTGGAATTCAATTTGTGCCGCTTTCCCCTCCAAATAACTGAGACTCATGTTTTGTTCCATCACATGATGGCCCACTCCGACATTGATCCCATTCCAAGTGATGAGGTTCATTAAAAATCCTTCTTTTTCTACCAGTTGGTAACGAAGCATTCCACCATACGAACGTACGGCGATTCTTCCCTCATAATTCTTGTTATTCGATGCAGCTTGGAGTTGGTCTTGAGTCACCGCTACATTCATTCCATGTAAAAAAATTCCAAATCGTCGAAGAAAACTACCATCATCAGTTCCGAATAACCATCCAGGGTTAATGTCCAAATGAAAGGAAGGGATGACAGCTCCACCGACATTCGGAAGTTTTGGGTATTTGATTAAATCATCTTGGATTTGGATGTCGTCTTTTTTATAACCAGCGGCAGATGCACTCACACCAATTTGGATACGTCGGACCGTACCTGTTCCAATGTTACTTGCTCCTACATTGGCCAAAAATCCTGCTTCTAAATTTGTTTTTAATACTTCGTCGAGATACCCTTTCTCGAATTTTTTAAGTGTGGCATTTCCTGTTTCTGTGAGTTGTGAAGGTAAAAAACTACAAGCTGATCCTTCGCAGGTAAATTGGGCAGATAGTTCCGTTTGTGCAAACAAGGTGACCAAAACTGTGGAAAGGAAAACGATTCTAAATTTCATATAGATCCTTTATTCTCTACTCTGAATCAACAATTGGAAAGTAATTTTCTCTCTCAAACTGAGACTTCTTTTGGTTTTTTTCCCGTACTAATCCAAAAAACACCTGTAAGAACAAACAATGTTCCAATACTATGTAGGATGGTGATGGGCTCATCCAATAACCAATATGCTAAAAATAAAGTCGACATTGGTCCAATTGATCCAACAATTGCTGCTGTTTTACTTCCAACACGTTTGATCCCTTCTGATACTAAAACAGCCGGAACAACGGTGTTCACAGTTCCCATAAAAAAAGCCAATAGATAAAATGAGATCGGTTGGATGAGTTCTTTATAACTTCCAAATATCAAAAAATGAAGGAACACTACGATGGAAGAAATGATAAGTGCCCATGCTGTAAATCTTTTTGCACCTAACTTAGGTATAATGGATCCGCTCCCCATGAGATAAATTGCATAGGTTAACGCAGAAAGTAAGATAAAAAAGGCACCTAAACTGACATCCTTCGGTGATCCCAATTGTACATCTTGACCAAATGCCAATGATACACCTGTGTAAGTAAGAATGAGTGAAAAAATTTCCCTTATGTGAATTTTCTTTTTTAAAAACAAAAAAGATAAAATGACAACGAGAGTTGGATAAATGAATAAAATAATTCGTTCAAGTCCAGCGCTAATGAATTTGAGTCCAACAAAGTCAAACAAACTAGCAAGATAGTATCCTACCACTCCCATAAGGAGTACATTCCAATAGTCTTTTTTTGTTAAGGAAGGTTTATCGGTTTCTTTTTCTGCTGACCATGCCATCCACAAAAGGAATGGGAAGGCAAATAACATCCGAAAAAATAATGATCCAATGGCAGAAATTTCATAACGATAGGTCAATTTCACAACCACCGCTTTCGCGCTAAAAAGTAAGGCTCCAGTTAAAACAAACGCCACCCCTTTCCATTCTACATTTGTATTTTCTTTCACAAATCCATCCTGGAAATGTGTGAAAATCCCGATAGTTTAAATGGATGATCCGGTATTTGGTTTTTTTGATTTTTCTATTGGGAAGTGTTTCCATTTTTTCCGATCAAAATGAGGAATTATCCAAACCATTGTTACGTGTTTTCCCAACGTTTCGTCCAGAAGAATGTGAGGATTGGGCCATTATGCCTTTTGTTTGTAAACGATGTTTGTGGGAAGGGAAACGTTACGCACAACAAATTCGTTTTTTTGAAGATGGTCCATATCGGACTCACGGTTGTTATACGGAGAAGAAAGGGTTTGAAGTATTAGAGGAAAAATAAGGAACCGGGAATCGAAACTCCCGGTAATGATAGTGAATTATTTTTTTACACAGCCCATAATGCCAGCGATTCCTGGAGCATTTTTTAAGCAGTTTGGATCAAATTTTCCTTCCATACATTGGTCGATCATTTTTTGTTTGCCTTGTTGTAAACCTGCAAGAACGGGAGCTGCTGCTGGGTTCTTTTTAGCTTCTTCCTCAATTTGAGTGAAAGTACTTGCAAGCGCAGATTCACACTCTTCTTGGGTATACACTTTGGATTTACAATTCGCCAAAAATAGCCCGAGAGCGAGCGCAAGGATAAGAGATTTTTTCATGAAAAACTCCGATGAAATAGATTTCCTGATAGTTTCTTTTTTACAAAGGGATTTGAAAACAAAAAAATGATCCATCATATTGCCATAGGAACAACCAATCCAAGCCATTTGGCGGCCTTTTACCTGAAGATTCCTGGTTCTATCCTCATAAAGGAACATTTTTATGAATTTGGATCGATTCGTTCAGTCTGGATCCAATTTGGTTCCATTCTATTGATGTTGGAAGATGGAAAACGGGAATCTCCCAAAAACCTAGTATTTGCTTTGGAGACTTCGAAGGAAGCGGAATGGAAAGAATTTTTGGAATCCATCACCATCGTCTCACGCACAGATTTTACGTTGTATTTCCAAGATCCTGATGGGAATGGACTAGGTGTTAGTACCTACCCAGAAAAACTTCCCTCATCTTTAGAAATGAGTTGAGTAAACATATCCCAATACTATTTTTAAACGTCACCTGATTGTAGGTACTCTATGTCGATCAAAAAGAAAATCATACTGATATCGCTAGCTGTCATCTCTCTCATCATTGCAGGGATAATGATTGTCCTTTCGATGGTTGTTCGATCAACTCTACAACATAATTTAGAAGAAGATACAAAATACATTTCTTCAAAAGTCACAAGTGATATTTCGAACACTCTCAAGTCACCCATGAAAAAAACATTCGCGTTTCGTAAATCCTACGAAAATGGGAATATCATTTCTAGGGCAGATGCAATCAATTATCTTAAGTCATTAAACAAAGAAAACGATATTGCTTTTGCGGCGTATTGTGGATTTGAACCCAATGCATTTGATGGGAAAGATTCTTTTTATAAAAACACAAAAGACCATGATGGAACTGGTAGATTCATCCCTTATATCTTCCGAGATGGAGATAAACTATTCTCAGAACCATTAAAGAATATGGATGATCCCATCCAGGGAGAATTTTACCAAAAACCAAAAACTACCTTACAAACCAGCATCACATCACCTTATATCTATAAGGTTGGAAAAACCGACATGTTCATTGTATCAATTATGGAGCCCATTTTACGTAATGGGAAATTCATAGGGATTGCAGGGATTGATATTAGCCTAACAACAATTAAATCATACTTAGATTCACTGAAATTTTCAGATGGTGAAGGTAAAATCACACTGATCTCAGACAATCATTTGGTTTTATATGATGGTTTTACCCACCTTTCGGAAGGATTGGATTTTCGATCAGCAGCAGATCCCTATTTTTATGATCGAATCAAAAACAAAAACACAAACATCTACGAATTTAATGATTACTTCCATGTGGCAGTTCCCATATCCATCATCGAAAAAAACGATCCATGGTTTGCCCGTATCTCCGTACCAAAATCCCAAATCCAATCCACACTGAATTCGATTATCTTTGTGACCATTGGACTTGGAATCTTAGGAGTAACTCTTTCTATTTTATCAATTTACTTTAGTTTCCAAAGGTTGGTTGATCGTCGTATCCAATCCATCAATTCATCTACCACAAAAGTAGCTTCAGGGGACTTAAGGCACCTCATCCAAATCGATCAGATGGATGAATTGGGTAGCATCATGGTTACTTTAAACCAAATGATTGAACACTTGCGCAAACTGATTCTGATTGCCCAAAAATCATCTGGTAAAATTAGCGAAACAACTGAAAAAATTCAAACTACAATAACGGAACTGACTGATTTAGCACAAAACCAAGCAGCCTCTTCCGAAGAAGCAAGTGCCACCGTTGAAGAATTAAATGCATCTTCGGAAACAATTCACAGCAATGTATTGAGTGCAGTTGAAAACACAGAAACCATTCACCAATCGTTAGGTGACATTCAAAACCTAATGAAAAAAATATTAGAAAAAGTGAATACGTTTGGAGAGATTTCCGTTCGAGCCAATCAAAATGCAGAAGAAGGTCGTTCCATGGCAAAGGAAACATCTCTTGCAATCAGAGAAATCCAAGAAAAATCCAAAACCATCACTGCTTTTTCCAATGTAATCTCCGATATTGCAAAACGCACTGGTTTACTTGCATTAAATGCTGCCATCGAAGCTGCAAGAGCAGGTGAATCAGGGAAAGGATTTGCTGTGGTTGCAGAAGAAATCACAAAATTAGCAAGTCAATCTGCAGAATCAGTATCACAAATCAATACTCTCTCCCAAGAAGCATTGGACTCAATTGAACGTGGGAACCAACAAGTAGAACGATTAGTGGAAGTATTAAAAAAAATCACGGATGAGGTTTCACTCATCTTCATCTCTTCCAATGAAATTGGTCCCCTCATCGAAGACCAAAGTTCTCGCACGGAAAGTATTTACACAGAAGTGGTTGAAATCACAGAACAAGTTAAGTCCATCCAACTTTCAACAGAAGAACAACAAAGGGCCACAAACGAATTGGCCAATATGACAATCAATATTTCAAATGGTTCTCAAGTATTATCAGACCAATCTTCTTCTATGGCAGAAAATGCAGAAAGACTGGAACAGGTGATAAATACTTTGGATGAGTTATTAAAAACCTTTCGGATTGAAAAAGAAGTCTAAGGAAGAAGTGCTTTCCAAGCGACTGCAAATAGCCCGAAGGAGACCACCCATTCGGAACTTGGAAAGACTGTGTCTGGTCGGTTTTGCAACAAAGCACAGGCGTTATTGCCCAGCCACCTCGCGGGTCAAAAATCTTTTGTTGTAACAACTACTATCCAAATGGACCACCTCCTTTGCTTATACCTTAGCTAAGCCTTTTCTAGTACTCTTCAGATTTTTGGTCAAGAAAACATTTGATTAAAACTAAAATAAAACAAGATAGTGTACTATGGGAAAAGAGTTAGAAGGGAAAACAATCTCCTCGGAAATAGAGTCTAAGCCATCACTCCAATTACATTTTGAAGTGAGTGTATTTGATTTATACAAACACTATTACCAAGTGCGATTGACGGTTGAAACCAATCAAAATCAAATTTGTTTTTGTTTGCCAAATTGGACTCCTGGGTCCTACATGATCCGCGACTATGTTACCCATTTACATAAATTTGAAGCCATAAACTCTGCTAATCAGGAACCTGTTTCTTGGGAAATGGTGGACTTACACCGCTGGAAATTAAACAACCTCCCTCCAAAATTTGAAATCACTTATATCATTTATGCATTTGAAGATTTTACTGTCAGAACCAATTACTTAGAAACTGAGTTTGGATTCATTAACCCACCTGCCCTCTTTTTATACCCAGAAGGTAGATTGGATACACCGACCACTGTGGAGTTTAAAGTATCCGAAATTTTTCCAAACATTTACACAAGTTTGCCAAGAGACGAAAATAATTTTCATAAATTTTATTCCAATCATTTTGATGAACTATTTGATTCACCATTCCATCTCAGCAAAAAAAACTCAGTATTTTTTACTGCTGGCACCACCAAACATGAATTATTGATTGAAGGAGATGTTTCATTCGACTTCAAAACAAAACTCTCTAACGATTTACAAAAAATCACTGAAAAACAAATCCAATGGATGCAAGAAAGCCCCAATCAGTATTACTTATTTGTTTTGAATTTAAGTTTACCTGCTTATGGTGGATTAGAACACAAAGCCTCCAGCATCAATTATTTCAATCCTGAACTCATTCATGATGACGAGGAATACAAACGATTATTAGAACTTTTATCCCACGAATATTTTCACCTTTGGAATATCAAACGCATTCGTCCTATAGCTCTTGGTCCATTTGATTACCAAAACCCAAATTTAACACGGGAACTTTGGATTGCTGAAGGTTTTACAAGTTTTTACGATGCATATTTTTTATACCACGCAGGTTTCTTAAATTTTGAAGAATATTTAAACAAACTCCAATCTGATATCTTCTCATTGGAAGACAATGATGCTGATTTTTGGATGAGTTTAGAAGAGTCTTCTTTCACAGCTTGGACAAAATATTATAAAAGGAATGGCAACAGCCATAATATAACGGTTTCTTATTACACAAAAGGTGGAGTCCTCGCCTTGTGTATGAATTTATTTTTATTACAAGAATCCAAAGAAAAAAAGACAATTAGGCATGTATTCCACAAACTTAATGAAGTTTTTGTAAAAGAAAAGCAGAGAGGATTCACCAAACAAGAGTTTTTTGATATCACAAAAGAAGTTACAGGTGTAGATTTAAAATTAGAATTTAATGAGTATCTTGAATCCCCAAAACCAATCCCAGTGGATGTTTATTTAGACCATATTGGAATCCACCGGATACAAACTGATTTAGTTGGTGATACTGGTTTTAAAACAAAAGAAAAAAACGGGAACCTTTATGTTCAAAAAATCCTTCATAAGTCAAATCACGAATCCATCGATTTAATGTTAGATGATGAAATTCTGGCAATTAATGGGAAACGTGCAAGTAATTCTATCCTACAAAAATTAGAAAAAAACCTAAGACCAGGTGAAAAGTTCCATCTGATCCTATCCAGAGCTGGGAAAATCAAAGAAACGATGGTGACCGCATCTGGTTTTTACAAAACAAGAAAATTCGTGGTCTCAGAAGATTGTAGTGCTGAAAAAAAAGAATTCAGAGAATATTTTCTAAGGAACATTGTCTAATGCCTGCTATATTTAATTACATCCTTACTCCTTCTTCCAAGGAAGAAGTTTTATTAGATACCCCACTCCCACTTTCTCATAAACATCCAAAACATTGGATTCATTTAACAGCCGAAAACGAAGAGAAACTCACTTTCTTATTCCAAAAACATAATATCCATCAATTGACAATAGAGGACATCCTAAACCCAAATAGCCGAATCAAATTAGAAAAATTTCCCAATTATATATTTTTCATTTTCCGAGGATTCCATTTCGAACGAAACCAACTCACACAGAAAAATTTTAACTTCATCCTAACTCCAAACCAAATCATTTCTCTCACCTTGGATTATCGCGATAGCATTGGGAATATGATTGAGGACTGGAAAACAAATAACAAAATTTTATCCAAAGGATATGAGTTTATCGTACATAAAATATTGGATATTGAGACGGATCACACGTTAGCCATCACACAAAAAATTGAAGAACGTATCGAACATTTTGAGGATCAAATTTTTAGCAATGCAAAGTCATTGGACATCAGTAATGTATATAGTTTACGATCAAGTTTACTCTCTATCAAAAAAGGGATGTTACAAAACAAAGAAGTTTTAGAAGACTTAGAAAAAATCAAAAATAGTTTTTTTAGTGATGAAGCAGATGCCTTTTTTCGTGACGTACGTGACCATTCGATTCGAATTTTAGAACTTGTGGATAGTAATATTGAATCGATTTCATCAGCACTCGAAGCTCATATTGCGATCTCTACTCGAAAAACAAATGAAATCATGAAAATTCTAACAATTATGACTGCCATTATGTTACCGATGTCTCTCGTTGCAGGAATTTATGGAATGAATTTTAGACATATGCCCACATTAGAATGGGAATATGGATTTATCTCAGCCATTGGTGCAATGGGACTTCTCGGCTTACTTATGTTAGTTTACTTTAGAATCAAACGTTGGTATTAAATTTCAAACCAAACTTCTTATTTGAGCTAATAATTCTGGGTCTTCCTGTGGTGGATCAATTTCACCCCGGATCCATTGATTGAGTAAATCTTTCAGTTTTTTATTCAACGAATCGAATTCGGGAGAATTTGGGAAAAGTATGACGGAATGAGGTTTGATGGACTTCCCTGTTGTGGATAAAAAAGCAAAATCAGGAATCATTTTTTCCAATGTTTCTGCAGAAAAAGCAGGATAGTTCATTCCAAGCCAATCCACAGAAGGTAAACAATTTTTATTAAAATACGCATCAGAAAGCGCAGATACAAGAGCTTTTTTTAACTGTTGTTTTTTCTCTTTCTCAATACGTTCTTCTCTATCTCTTAATTTTTTCCTAAAGAAGTTTTCCCTTCGTTTTTGGTATAAAAACTGACGGTCCATTTGCAAAAATGTTAGAATAGATTTTGCCTTCGCATAACCAGAGTTTACGATTGGCGTGATCCCTAAAAAATAGAATAATTTATAAAACCAAGGGATGTAATTAAAATAAACCGCTTGTAGGTTTTTACCATAAGTCTTCACAAACTCTTCATCTTTAAAGATAGGTTTGAGTTCCTTTTCATTTAATTCTAAAATTGCCTTTAGATATAAGATGTGTTCTGTGGTAAAACGATAGTTCTGGTAAATCAAAGTATTAATTTCTTTGATATTGTTTTGGTTATTATTTACAAAAACAGCAATTTTAGAATCTGCATCATGCCATTCTGCTGATAATACTTTTGGGTTTTTACGAAGTAAATCAACGATCACCAAATTATGTTCGTCATCTTTTTCTAAATTGATACGAAGCAGTCTTGAATCAAAGTCAAATTGACTGTCTAACATTTTCATGTAGACTTTTAATAAACGATCCACTTCCTTTTTCTTTTCTAACTCTGCAAACTTAACAGCGATTTCTGTTACCTTTTTTAGGTTATGAATAAAAGCATAAAATCCATTTTCTTTTAAGATCTCTTTGAATTCGTACAAAGTATCAACTTTAGCTCGGATGATTTCTACTTCATTGATTTCTACATCTCCCGAACCAGGTGCAAACAAACGATCGAGTGCCAATCGAATTTCGGAATCAAATGCTTTGGCAAGTGGTTCGACCTTTGTCATCAAATACTCATTTGCAATATTCAAAAAATTAGATGCTTCGGATTCGGGTAAGAAATAAAAACCAATGTGAGGTAGTACAATCACTTTTGATTCTTTTGCCAATTCATCAATGATGAGACCCCGAGAACGTTTTAACATTTCGGCCGACGGTTGCAGTGGGAATTGTTTGGGATCGAGTAAACGGTCTAGTTCGTCACCTGGTCCTTCATCTTCTTTATAATCGATATCAGCGAGTTTATTTAAAACATTACGCCATGTATCTTCTGTTAAGATCCGTTTGTTTTGAATGTATTCGTAAAGATGTTCTGTAGAACGTCCAATCAATAGTTTATATGGTTCCTCAAGAGGCATACCACCAGGCAATCCAACTAAAAAAGGTACAAGACGTAACTCTCCTACATCAGCATCATATTTAATCTCAAACAATTGTGTTGTGAGCCCATAGTCGATGAGTTCCCACATTTGGTCGAGGGCTGTTTCTCGATCCATTTTGAGTTTTTCAAAATTTGAATCGGTAGGACGAAACAAATGACCCGCTTCAATATTTTCTCTGGAACTCTGGGCTTCGACAGTCTTCATGATGGAAAGTGCTTCTTTTTGTAAAATGATCCCAGAAGACCTTCCCAAATTTTCTTTGGTAGTGAGTTGTAAAAAATGATCGTGTGGAGGAGAAATTCTCATAAATTAAATGGCAGTGATTCCACCATCAACGGTCCAATTGGCTCCAGTGATATAACCAGATTCTTTTTGCAAAAGAAAATTAACAACACGGGCGATTTCAGAAGGATCCGCAATTCGTTTTACTGGTGTTTGGTTGATGATTTTTGATTTATGATCAGAAATTTGGTCTTCTTGGATGCCCATATTTGTATCCACATATCCTGGGCTAATAGCATTGGCAGTGATTCCAAATTTACCCCATTCATCCGCAATCGATTTGATGAATCCAACTAATCCATGTTTGGAGGCTGAATATGCAACTGAATTCCCAGAACCTACGATGGACAATGAGGATGCAATGGCGACTATCCTTCCAAATTTTAATTTTTTAAAGATAGGAAGTACAATTTTCGAAATCAGATACAAACTCGTGAGATTGATGCGAAAAATGGATTCCCATTCTTCAATAGATACATCCGTGATTGGATGGTAAGGACCTCCAAAACCAGCGGTATGAACAATTCCATAAATCTCCCCCATATCAGAGGACTCCATCAAGATTTTGGACAAACTCCTTTCGACTACAAAGGGTGTTTCCGAAAGGTCCACTTCTCGGTAGGTTTCTTGCAAAATAGGTTCTTTTGGCCGAACTTTGTCGAGATTCCAGACAGAAAACCCCGCAAGGACTAACGTTCTCACGATCTCACGTCCAATCCCACCACTGCCACCTGTCACAAGAACAATCGATTCCTTGAGTTCCATCGGACCTATAAAATTCCTTTCTTTGGGGTAATGGATAAGTCATCCACAAAGATAGATTTTGGCAACTGCGAAATACACCACAAATACTCGGAAATGTCCGAAACTGAAACCATGTCTTTCTTGTCAAATGCGGGTCTTGTGTCCCAGATCTCGGTTGCCACTGCCCCAAGGCTAACATGGACCACCTTCGATCCAAAGGGTTTCCATTCTTCCCGTAAGGCACGACAGATCCCAAGCACCGCATGTTTGGAAGCACAGTACAAAGCGGATTCGGGGAAACCTTGTTTTCCGGCTGTGGAACCTAAAAATACAAACGTAGATTCAGAACATTTTGGCAAAAGTCGGGAAAAACTGCGGGAAAGTTTGAGAAGGGACACAACATTTAAATCTAAATGTGACTGTAAATCTACATCGGAAAGTTCCGAAATCGGCCCAAATACTCCATCACCTAATGCAAAGTATACGATAATGGAAACAGAATCTTTGGGTTTGCCGCCATACAATCCATTTAACAATGATTCGAATTGAACAAATGTTTGGTTGTCTTTTGCATCAAACCGATAAGTGCCAGGGGATTCCAAAGTAAACGAGGATAATTGGTTTTTCCCTTTTCTAGAAAATCCAAATACGAAACAGTTTGGATCCTTTTCTTTTTGGAATCGATTGTAAAGACCCTCACCAATTCCAGAACCGATTCCGAATATAAAAACGTGGGTCTTTTTTGTCATATCCTACGTGCCATCACCTGCAAAAGAAAATGAACGGCTTCTAAGTGTTTGTTGGCTTCCGCGATTGTTTTCCCCCAGACCGTTGGGCCATGTCCTTCAATGAGAAGGAAGGGAACTTTGGGAATCCCATGGTTTTGAAAGTATCGTTTGATTTCATTTGCAATGGTGGGAACATGTGTGTGGTTATAAAAAACGGGCATTGTTAGGTTTGGTTTTTCGTCCCAAATCCCAAAGGCTTTGATGATTTCAATGGGAGGAAGTGGGATCTCTTTACATCCTTCTTCTTTTCCGACACCAAACTCGAGTAAGTTGGAATCAATCGTGTGAACATGGAGACAAGATCCAACTTCGGGCATCTGGGAATACAAAACTTGGTGGATGGATGTTTCAGCAGATGGTTTTAATCCATCATTCGCTTGGACGAGACTACCATCAAGTGTTGATACACAAACAAAATCGGATTCTTTCAGTTCTCCTTTGTGTTTGCCAGAGGCTGTGATCCAAAATTGATTGTAGGTTAAATTGTCTCGGGTCGAGAGATTCCCAGCAGTGGCAAACATCCACTGCCGTGAATAATAGAGATGGGAAAGTTTGGTGATTTCCTGTAAAGAAGTGATCAAATCCAAATCTATTTGTTAACGCGCTCCACGTAACTCAAATCACGAAGATCGATTTTCACCGTATCCCCTTGTTTGATAAAAATCGGTACTTGGACTTCACCACCCGTTTCTACAGTCACTCGTTTGAGAGCAAGACCAGTGGTGTCACCTTTTAAACCGTCTTCTGCGTAAGTCACTTCCAAGATCGCAAAGTTAGGAGGAGTGACTCCAATTGGTTTGTCATTGTAAAAAGAAACTTCCACTGGTGTTTCTTCTTTCATAAAGGGAAGGATGTCTTCCACATAATCTTTGGAAACAGGGATCTGTTCGTAATCGTTGACGTCCATAAAAATGATTTGGTCACCGTCAGCATAACAATACTGCATCTTACGACGTTCCAAATCCACACTTTCCAATTTCTCTGCTGCTTTGAAGGTTCTTTCAATGGAAGAATCACGGACAATGTTTTTCAGTTTGGTGCGGATAAAAGCAGAACCCTTTCCTGGGTTCACAAATTCTGTTTTGACGACGGAATAAAGCTCATTCTCAATCTTGAGGATCATTCCTTTTTTTACTTCTGTAATGCCTAAGTTCATAATTTCGTTACTCGTAAACAAAATCCGAGGGACTTGGCATAGTGTCAACCGAAGTATGGTTATAAGTCATGACTTGGTCCGATTGGAAATGGCAATTGCAAAACCGCATCACTACTTTAGCGGATTTGGAAAAGGAGATCACTCTCACAGAGGAAGAAAGGGATTCCTTTGCACGCGCCTATGAACAGTTCCAATTTGCAGTAACACCTTATTATTTACAACAATTGGACAAAAACAACCCCCATTGTCCCATCCGCAAACAAATCCTACCTCGGGCAGGAGAACTGGTTCGTAAACCCAATGAAACCGAGGATCCACTCGCCGAGGAAACTCATATGCCTGTGAAAGGTGTGACCCACCGTTACCCTGACCGTGCGATCTGGTACATCTCTCATGTCTGCGCAGTGTATTGCCGTTTTTGTACAAGGAAACGAAAGGTCTCCGATCCAGAAGAAACTCCGAACCGTATGGAATGGGAAAAGGCTTTGGATTACTTTCGCAAGCAAACCAAACTCCGAGAAGTGATCCTCTCTGGTGGTGACCCGCTCACCCTTTCTGATTCGTCTTTGGATGCACTACTTTCCGAACTCAAACAAATCCCTCATTTGAACCAAATCCGAATCCACACTCGTCACCCAGTGACAATGCCCATGCGTCTCACTGAAAGTTTAAATTCTGTTTTTTCCAAACACTTCCCTCTCTACATGGTCACTCATTTTAACCATCCCAATGAAATTTCAGAAGAAACAAAATTCTATGTTATGCGAATGATAAAAAAAGGGCATGTTTCGGTTTTTAACCAGTCTGTTTTGTTATCTGGCATTAATGATGATGCTGAAATTTTATCTGACTTAAATTACAAATTGATTTCCATCGGGATCAAACCTTATTACCTCCACCAATGTGATGAAGTATTTGGAAGTTCTGATTTTGTTGTGCCTATGGAAAAAGGGATAGAGATTTATCGTAAACTCAGAGGATACCACTCAGGGATCACAATCCCAAATTATGTTAAAGACCTAACTGGTGGTGGTGGGAAAGTATTATTATCTCCAGAGTATTTACAAAAAAAAACAGAGAATGGGTACCTTTTTCAAAATTATCTAGGAGATGAATATGAAGTGGGCCACTAAGTATTTATTCATTTTACTATCATTGGGAATTTTATTTTGTAAAACAACCAGCCCAACCACATTGCCAAAAGAGACTGTTTCTAAACCCTTAGAAATAAAAGAAACTCGTCCCCTAACAAAGGAATTACGGCTTACTTACCATGCAGTTTGGGTGAACAAAGAAAATTTTGAACTGAAAGAATCGATCTCTCTTTTTGGAACAGGGAACCAATACAAAATTTTATTTTCTGAAACAAATGAATTTTCTTGGTTACGATTGTCTTCCACGGACAGAGAAAACCAATCCCAGTTCCGTTATTTTTTCAAAGACGAAACTCAAAATCCCGAAGTCTCTTATTTTGTTTGGGGACAAAAAAAATGCAGTGTCCAAGTCTACCACATGCCAGAGGGAGAATTGTACCTACGTTGGGAAGGAATCCACAATGGTTTTTTACTCGTCTTTGAATCTTCCACAAAAAAAACAGATTCACCCAAAGAATTGGCAAAATCCTTTCATCAATTGATCCTTGGTTCCTTGGAAGTGTACTAGTCGATTTTTCTGAAAGGGGAGATTTTTTAGAAAAAAAGATTAGGCAAATGGAAAGCCACCGTTAGGCTTTGAGGAGAAATTTTATGTGGTTAAAACTTGGCGAATCGGAAGTGATCAATTTGGACTATGTTGCATCGATCAAAAAAAATCCAAACCAACCTTCGATCGAAATCATTTACCAAGACTTAAACAATGTAAAGTCCCTCCCTTTCCCAGGCAAAGAAGAACGTGATCGTGCTTTTAAAGCCATACTAGAAAACCTTTCTCGAATGAAATTATACTTTGAATGAATTATGGAATTTGAAGCACTAAACCCGAATCTCTATGCACAGGTCTTGGATGAACTCGAACTCATCCCAAGCACAAAACCCTACCAAATTCTATTTTATGGTTCCAGAGAACGTGGGGATTACCACCCAGACTCCGACTTAAATTTTTATCTCGTGGCTCATTCTACAGACCAGATGAAGTCACAATT
This sequence comes from Leptospira paudalimensis, assembly GCF_026151345.1. Lineage (NCBI taxonomy): Bacteria > Pseudomonadati > Spirochaetota > Leptospiria > Leptospirales > Leptospiraceae > Leptospira > Leptospira paudalimensis. The sequence continues at coordinate 14,344 of NZ_JAMQPR010000002.1, read as the reverse complement.
CATTGATTCGATTTCCAGAGCCTTACAAAAATTAGAGGATGTGGCTCCTGTGAATATGATTGCAGGGGATGCCGATTCCCTTCGCCACCGATTGAAAATTTCAGAACCCGGTTCGGTGCAACTCCTCGAAGCATCTTCTGTATTTTTTGGAGAAGGGATTTTTGAAGACCTCAAAGCCGATTGGGACAAATGGAAAGAACGTGAAATCCCAAAATCTGATCTCATCCAATACCTAGAAAAACGCATTCGGTTTTTCAAACAACAAGTGACTCGCAATGCCAAAGATGAAATCGCCCAATTGGAACGCATTACAACCCTAACATTACACATTTGGGCCTTACAGAATATCGAAGACCTCACTCATATCGAACTTTTGAAAATGGACACCCCTGACCAACTCGTTCCCCTCTTTACCAATTTGTATAGAAAGGAATTGGAAGCTCCAATTTGGGAATTACTCGAATTACAAACGAAAGTGCGAAAACTAAAAGTGGACATTCGTTGGAAACGTGATGTCTCAAGAGAAGACATCCACGAAACCAAATACAAACTCATCTCATTACGAAATGACGAAGAGTTTATGATGAACCTTTGGGCCTAATACTTACGGTTTAAATTCTTTTAAAAACGATTCAAAACCTCTTTCTTTCAGTTTTGATTTGGGTATAAATTCCATTGACGCCGAATTCATACAATACCGTTTGCCAGTAGGTTTTGGACCATCATCAAACACATGCCCCAAATGAGAATCACCCAGCTTTGACCTAACTTCTGTTCGGATCATACCGTACGTATTGTCTTCAATTTCAACTACATTGGATTTCACAAGTGGTTTTGTAAAACTTGGCCAACCTGTTCCTGATTCAAATTTGTCCTTGGAACTAAAAAGTGGTTCTTTGGAGACAATGTCGACATAGATCCCGTCCTCATGGTTGTCCCAATATTCATTTTGGAAAGGAGGTTCTGTTTCGTCTTCTTGTGTTACACGGTATTGAAGGTCGGTCAGTTTTTTACGTAACTCGGAATTTTCTGGTTTTTTTGCCTGTTCATTTGCCGTTGGTGAACAACAAAAAGAAGTGAACAGTGACAAAATCACGACAGAAAGGAAAGAAACCAGTAAATTTCGTTTCATGAAAGTTAGACTATAAGAATTTCATTTTTTACTTTCATTTATATGAAAATCCTTTCGTCTAAATGATCATGCAGATTGCTCCCCTGCCGAAAAATGAAGCCGCAAGACTCTCCGCTCTAAAAGGCCTTGAGATCCTCGACACTCCTGAAGAGGAAATGTTCGATGAAATCACAAAACTTGCTTCGATGATCTGCAATGCTCCGATTTCTCTTGTGAGCCTCATTGATGAAACCAGACAATGGTTTAAATCCCACCATGGACTTAAAGCCAGAGAAACTCCACGTTCCCTTGCCTTTTGTTCCCATGCCATTTTGGGAGACGAGATGTTTGTCATTCCGAATGCCAAACGTGACAATCGATTCAAAAACAACCCACTCGTGAATGGGGATCCCAATGTGATATTTTATGCAGGGATCCCACTTGCTTTGGATGACCAAATCAAATTGGGAACTCTTTGTGTCATCGATAACAAACCACGAGAACTGAACGAAGAACAATTACAGATGTTACGCCTTCTTGGGAAACAAACCGTTCGACTTCTGCAAATGCGTAAAGACAGAGACAAACTCGAAATTGAAAAAAGATCAGCTGAACGAGCAAACGCTGCCAAACGAGATTTTATCGCAGCCATTAGCCATGACATTCGGAATCCTTTAAATTCCCTGCTTGGAATGTCGGAAATGATCAGGGAACAACCCATTCCAGAATCCATTCATCATTATGTGGACCACATCAAAAATGCAGGGGAAGTGATCCTCAATTTAGTAAACGATACGATTGAGTTATCTCGCTTAGAAGAAAATGCATCAGTTTTAAATAACGAATGGTTCCACTTAAGCCAATGTTTGGATGTGTACCATAATTTTTTCAAACAAGAAACCAAACGAAAAAAAATTGAATTCCAATTGAAGAACGAAATTTCAGAAACAGTATACTTACTTTCTGACAAACGGAAACTGGAAAAAATCATTTGGAACCTAACAGCAAATGCTGTCAAATTCACTCACCATGGTTCTGTTAATTGCCATGTTTACTTAGAAACAAAAGCAGATGAAAATGCAAATTTAATCATCGAAATCAAAGACACAGGCCCTGGGATTTCACCAGAGATCAAAGACCGACTCTTTCAAAAGTACAATGAATTTGTTCCAGAAGGTTGTGAAATTTCGGGCTCTGGCCTTGGTTTGTCCATCGTCAAACTTTCGTTAGAAGAGATGAATGGTGAGATCAATGTGGAATCTAAGATAGGCGAAGGCAGTACATTCAAAGTGAAAATTCCTACCGTTTGGAAACGGGAAGAATTCTCCCCTGAACAAAAAAACCTTTCGAACCAAAAAGATTCTAATCTTCCCAATTTTAACTCTCGCAAAAAAGTTCTCATCGCTGACGACAACGAACTGAACCGAAAGGTTTTGAAGAATTACTTAAAACCACTGCCGTTTGATATTGTGGAGGCAAATAATGGGATCGAAACAGAAAGGATTTTAGGATCGGACCAATTTGACATCGCCTTTCTCGACATTGAGATGCCTGGAAAACATGGAACAGAGATAGCGAAAGCTCTTTCCTCGGAAAAAACAAAACCCATTTTGTTTGCCTGTACGGGTCTTTGTATGCCAGAAGAAAAGGAACATATTTTAAACTCTGGGTTTGAGTACTTTATGCCAAAACCCTATTTAAAAGAAGAATTGTACTCCCATTTAGCAGAAATCGCCAAAAAACACCCGTAACGTTACTTGGAAGGTATGGTAGTTTTTCCCTTTCTTTTTTAGGCCGTTTTTTTATTGTATCCTATTTCCATGACTAAGAATGACACCGAAGTTGGAAATGACTTCCAATCCTTCGGATTACGTCCTGAAATACTACAAGGAATCACTGAAGCAGGCTTCGAATCACCAAGCCCTATCCAAAAACAAGCGATTCCGCTCGTATTGGAAGGAAAAGATTTAATCGCACAAGCGCAGACCGGTACCGGAAAAACTGCAGCTTACGGACTCCCCTGTTTGAACCGAATCAATGTGGAAGAAGGCATGCAAGTGCTTGTTCTCACACCAACTCGGGAACTTGCATTGCAAGTATCAGATGAATTGTACAAACTGGGAAAACATTTAGGAATCAAAACCACCACGATTTACGGCGGTAGTTCCTATTCTAAACAAATCACTCAAGTGGCAAAAGGTGCCCAAGTTGCTGTCGCAACTCCTGGCAGACTCCTTGACCTTTTAAAAGGTAAGGAACTTAAAAATTTCAAACCATCAATGGTGATTTTAGACGAAGCAGATGAAATGCTTGATATGGGATTTATGGATGATATCGAATCCATCTTTAACTTACTTCCCACCAAACGCCAAACATTATTATTTTCTGCAACAATGCCCGAACCAATTAAAAAATTGGCGAGTAAATACCAAACACACCCTGCTCACGTAAAGATTGCTCCAACAGAGAAATCTTCTAAGAACATTGAACAAGTGTACTACGTGATTGATGAAGCGGAACGTGAAACAGCTGTTGTACGGATTTTGGATTATGAAAACCCATTTAAGGCGATCATTTTCACAAAAACCAAAAAAGAAGCTGATGATCTAAAAGCTACCCTTGGTTTTAAAGGATACCCAGTAGAAGCTCTCCACGGAGACTTAAACCAAAAACAAAGAGAACAAGTTTTAAAAAGTCTACATGATGGCCGAGTGAAAATCCTTGTGGCAACAGACGTTGCGGCACGTGGTCTTGACGTAAAAGATTTGTCTCTTGTAATCAACTACCACCTTCCTTTTGATAGCGAAAGTTATACGCACCGAATTGGTCGTACTGGCCGGGCTGGAAAATCAGGTAAGGCTGTGACTCTGGTAACAACAAGAGAATCAAGAGCCCTTCTCCGCCTCAAAGGAACTTCGGGAACGAACTTAACAATTGCCGCACTCCCTACGAAGAAGGAAGTTCATGCAAGAAGAGAAGAAGATTTCCTAAACAAAATTGTCGAAACCGAAATCCATGCCGATGCGGAAGATGTATTGGAGAAACTTTTGAAGTTAGAGGACAAACGTGCTGTCGCTTTAAAACTCCTTTCCAATCTGCTCGACAAAGCAAAAATCAGTGGCCCTGAAAAAATCGGAAAAACCCCAGCGGAATGGAGCGAAATGCCTCCTGGTGGTGGTTCTGGCGGTGGAAGACGTCGTCGTGACGATGGTGGTGGATCGGGAAGTCGCGGTGGATACCGTGGTGGAAGGTCCAACAGTGATCGTGGCGAAAGAAGTGACCGCGGAGAAAGAAAAGAACGTGGTGGAGAAAGTAGCCGCCGTTCCAGCACCTCATCCTCTTCCAAAAAAGAAGGTGGAGTGTATGTAAAAGCGGCTGGGAAAAAAACTCAGCGTTTTCGAAACAAGTAGTGGCTCACAAACCACTCTTCTCCGTTTCGATAACCCCATAACTCTGCACAGGCGAGAAAGAAAACTTTCCAATACACAAACCATTTGGTAGTTTCTTTTTCGCCGTAAGTACTCGCAAGGATAGGCATTAGTTTATCCTTGTTTTCAATCATGTTTTCATACCAAGCTTCAGATGTCCTTGCATAATGAGTTCCATTGACTACCCAGTGGTTTTCAATGAGAAAGTCCTTTTGGAAATACAAAAACAAATCATCAGAAGGCATCTGCCCACCGGTGAAAAAATACTTCGCCATCCAATCCGTTTCATCAATCACTTCAAAGGGATATGCAAATTCTTTATGTGTGAAGATATGTACAAAAAACTTTCCATCTGCCACAAGAAACTTGGATAATTTTTCGAAGAGTTTCTCATAGTTTTTCATATGTTCTAACATTTCCACAGACACAATGCGATCGAATTTGTCTTTTGTGGTGAACTCATTCATGTCTTTTGTGATGATGGTGAGGTTTTTTAATCCTCTTTCTTTGGCACGTTTGTCGATGAATTCTTTTTGGGTACGGGAATTGGAAACACCTGTTACTTTACATTTTGGAAATTTTTCAGCAATGTAGAGAGAGATACTGCCCCAACCACAACCGAGATCAAGGACACGCATCCCATTTTTAATCTCCGCACGTTCCACAGTGATGCGTAACATTTCCTCTTCGGATTCGGCAAAAGTTGTATCAAGTGTTGGCCAATACCCGGAAGAGTATTTCATCCTTGGTCCCATCACATAGGTAAAAAATTCACTTGGGACTTCGTAGTGTTGTTCGTTTGCGGCATCCGTATGAACGGCAATGGGTGAATTTTTAAGTGAATTCACATAATTCATTTTATGCGTCAGTTGTGCTGTGGCATTTTCTTTACGTTCTTGTTTGATGCGTAAATCCAATAACTGCCGGATACGGAAACGAATGAGCCAATCCGGGAAAATATCCTTTTCTAAAAGTGAGTTGATACTAAACGAAGATGACTCTTCCTTTTTGTTAGAATCAGTGAAATTCATGTTTTATCCTTTTTTATTTATTGTTTTGGAAACCAAGGGAAAAATGCGTTTGTGGTGCGCATGTACTCACGAAATAAATCTCCTTTCGACTGAAGTGAATATTTTTCAGCAAATGGGACACCGGATACAAATCGTAACAACACAAACATAAATACAGGAGTGAAAAGAGAAGCCATTGCTTCTGGTGTGGAAAGGATGGGAATCACTCCAATCCCAAGCCAAATCACCCATTCAAAAAAATAATTGGGGTGTCTTGTATACTTCCAAAGGCCAAGATTACACACCTTACCTTTGTTTGCCTGAACCGAAAGGAATTTGTGTAGGTCTCTGTCAGCTACGCTCTCTCCAATCACACCCAAGATAAAGAGTGCCCAACCGATCCAAACCATTAGCGTTCCATTGGGACCAAAGAGCCCCACATTCGGATACAAATTCCACTGAGAGGCAAAGTAAAAGGGAAAAGATAGAAGGAGTGCTAAAGCCCCTTGTAATAAAAAAACATTGGTAAACATTTTACTATGGACTTTGTCACCATAGTCTTTTCGAAACCCAGCATAACGTTTGTCTTCTGGGTGGTTTGTGCGAATCCGTGTGAAGTAGAGAAAACCTGATAACCGAATGGCCCAAACCCAAACAGGAATGAGGACAACTAATTTTGCAACCAAAGTCCCTTTTCCAAAATAAGAAAGGACTGTGGCGATACCCGCAATCACAAGACCCCAACCCACATCAATGACAGCGTAATTGTCTCGGGTTTTTCCCCAAAACCACATGAGAGTCATAAAACAAAAAGTAAAAATAACAGCCGTTAGATACGGAATTAGAATATTGTCCAAGTGGGTTTTTCCTCTACCTTGGTTTAGACGGAGTTCAATGTGTTTTGAAGTCGTCGTAGAGTTTTTTATAGAGAATTTTTTCTAAAAACTTGGGAGAGAAAAATCGCATCCATTCTAAAAACTTACCGCTCAAATTGAACGTAACAAGCCTTGCTTCTTTGTCCTTTGCAACCTCCATGAGAACATGGGCCACTTCTTTTGCCGACTTTCGTTTGCCTTTAGCAGGAGCTTCGGTGAGAAGTTTCCCATCGGAAGCAAGACCAGAAGTGCGGAGTGCCGTGTCTGTATAAGGGACACAAACGAGTGAGACACCAATTCCCAAATTTAGGCTTTCGATGCGAAGGGATTCGAGTGCCGCATGTAAGGCAGACTTGGAGGCAGAGTATGCAGCGCGCCCAGGCACTCCATACAAAGCAGAAACAGTGGATGTGGTGACAATATTCCCTTTGGCTCTTGTCACCAAGGGAAGGAGACCTTTAATGAATTGTACGGGTCCAAAAAAATTGGTAGCGAAGGTCTTATGGTACACTTCCATCGAAAGGGAATCAAACCGACCATGGGCTGTGATGCCTGCGTTATTAAACAGGACATCCACACGTTCGATTCGTTTCGAGATCCAATCAATGGCATCCAACACAGAACTTGGATCGGATAAGTCACATGTGACCCTATGGAGGATTGTGTCTTTGTGTTTTGCCGTTGGTTCGGGGATGTCTCCTGCACGCCTTGCCAAAAGCACCAATTGGCATGGGAAAACAGCGAGTTCTTCGAGTAATGCCTTTCCAATTCCACTGGATGCACCAGTGATCACTACGACAGTATCGTTCCAAAATTCTTTTTTCATACTACCCTTTCAGTTCAATTCCCACTCGACAAAGGAAATCCTGTGGTGAGTATCTGACGAGTGAATTTTCAATTCGGGTGGTTAGAGTTTTAATGGGAAACAAAGTATGGGAGATCCAAGGCAATTTTGGAATCCAAAATTTAAAAGAAACAGATCGTGAAATACCAGAAACACTTGCACCTAAAGAAGTACTTGTTCGCCTAACAGCGACTTCACTGAATTATCGTGATTATTTAATGGTGATTGGGACTTACAACCCAAGGCAAAAACTCCCACTCATCCCTTGTTCGGATGGGGCTGGTGTTGTGGAAGCTGTTGGATCTGAGGTCACACTCTGGAAAAAAGGAGACCGAGTCCTTCCCATCTTTGCCCAAAAGTGGTTAGATGGAGCTCCTAATATGGACAATTTGCGTACGACCTTAGGTGGACCAAATGACGGGTGTTTGGCGCAGTATGGAAAATTTTCCGAAGAAGGACTGGTCGCTACCCCGAGCCACTTAACAGATAAAGAAGCAGCCACACTTGGATGTGCAGGCCTTACTGCTTATAATGCGGTAGTGAATTTTGGTGGGATTGAACCTGGAAGTGACGTCCTTTGTCTTGGCACGGGTGGTGTTTCTTTATTTGCCCTACAATTTGCCAAGATGATGCGAGCTCGTGTCATCATCACTTCCTCTAGTGATGAAAAATTGGCTCGTGCCAAAACCTTAGGTGCTGATGAAACCATCAATTACAGTACAAAATCCAATTGGGAACGGGATGTCCGAAAACACACCAAAATGGCAGGGGCTGATCTGATCATTGAAGTGGGTGGTGCTGGCACCATGCAAAAATCGATGATGAGTGTGAAACCTTACGGGACCATTGCCCTCATTGGTGTCCTTGCTGGTGGTGAGTCGAGTTTATCACTCTATCCTATCCTCATGCAAGGTGTGAAAGTACAAGGTGTAATTGTGGGAAGCCGCAGTGACTTTGTTCACATGAACCGAGCCATCGAACAAAATCAAATGAAACCTGTTGTGGACAAAGTGTTCGGTTGGAAAGAAGTTCCGGAAGCCTTAGAATACCTACAAACTGGGAAACATTTTGGGAAAGTGGTTTTGAGTTGGGAGTGACACTTCGATGGACTGAATTGTTACTGTTAATGTAACTGTTCTAATCCTCGTAAGTGGATCCTTCTGCTATTTTTCATAGAATCTTTATTTGGGTATTTGCCTTTTCTCTTCTCGCCTGTAGCTAAGACCAGTCTTCCATCAATCTTAATACGGATTTCGTTTCCCTTTTAATTCTGGAAGCTCATCGATTTCACTGAGTACTTTTTCGTAACTCCCCCAACCTTTATACCCCATATAGTAGTCTGAAGTGCATAACGGCATATTTGGTTCGCCAGGATACACTTCCAATACTTTCAATTGTATGGCAAAGATATTGCCATACCACGTCGTAGACTTCACTGGTTGAAACGACTGCATGGCATTGATGATTTTTTCATCTTCTTTTACTTCAATGTCTTAGCTGATGATTTTCTTAAATTTGCCCACAAATTTGATATTCATCATGTTATTAACTGCTGTATAAGCAGCATCGTAATACGTGAGCCTCATTTTTTTGATTCTCGCATAACGTGCATCGATCGTTCCATCGAATTCGCAATAGTTTTTAAAATAGAAGAGATAGTCGTCTTTTAAATCCTTTGACTGTCGATTGTGTTCCAAATCATAGTTTCCGTTTTACGAGGCAGAAACATAGATGGCTGGTTCTTTTCCCTGCCATTTGCTCACAAACCAACGACGACGATCGCCCCATTTATCGATCGATTCTAAACGATCTGGTTCTTTGAGCAATTTCTTAAAATCTCCTTCTTTAGTATAATAGTTTACAGACTTTAGAAGCTCGTCCCTATCGGATGCGATAATCGTATTAATAAAACTTTTATTAGTTTTCTCTACTATCTTTATTAATTCACTTAATTCTAGTTTCTCTTCTGCAAATATTGAAGTAGAGATAATTAACAAAAATACTAATACTTTCATTTAATTTTATTTTTTCTCTAATACCGTAGACCATCGATTCCCCAGTTCGAAGGCTTCATATGGATAACGAGTGAGCTCTTCTTCTTTGTTGGAATCATTCACAATCCATTCTCCTCTCGCATCGTCGTACCCTACAATATTCACCCGATGGCCATGTGAAGGAGCTATCACATCACCATTTGCATCCTTTTTGACTGGTGCAGGTGGTGCATCCAAGTACATTCCTGAATTGACGAACTTACCGTTTCGCAATTTTTATTTGATTCCCTTGTGTTTGTCAATAATATCCGTAAAAGATTTTCTTAGGATTGGTAACCTTGAGACCAAAAAAGAGAGCGTTTTGTTTTAGACATTGATTGCATTCGAAGGCTTTTTCTCAGTTTCCCCTTTCAAGGATAGGAGTCCGAGTTCCCTCGTGGATGAGTATTCATACAACATTTGTATTGGCACAAAACTGAACTCACTTCCTGGATCATCTGATTAAAAATTGTTAGGACTGGCAGGTTTTCCTCTGTTTTAGATTTTACCTACTTCTTGGCCTTCATTTGTGATGCCAAACCATCCGATGATTAACTCATTTCCAAAGGTTACAATTCGTACAAGATTTACACATTATTTATTAATTTAGAACATATTGATGAACGAAAGGAATGATTGTTTGAGTACTTTTTTATGAACTAAACAAAAGATTAAAAATAAATGTACATATTGTCCATGCTTTATGAGAATATCAGAATTTTTAAACTTTTCCCCTCCAGTCTGTACGATTCTTGCATTCGCTATTCGCATAGGAGAAGACCCTTGTGGTCTTTTGATAATAACTCATGCGAAGATACTTCATTTTATTTGTGATGCTTTTGGCGACTGGTTATCCAGTCTCTGCTCAAACTACCAATACAGAGCCGAATGTTACAAGTCCAAACATTCCAAGTCCCTCTCGGGAACCCATCCAAGAACCAAAACCAAACCCTCCTCCCACTTGGTCAGATGGTTTTAGCGCTGGTGCTTTTGTTCGTTTTCGACCAGAGATGAAGTATAATTTCGATTTTAATCGGAATACAAATGACAATGTCGATTTTACAGGACAGAAGATACAGTTCTTTATCCAAAAAGAATTCACGAAAGATATCGTTGCCAAAGTCACGTTCCAAGATAGCCGGTTATGGGGGGCAGAAAAAGGATCATTAACGGGAATCGCTACTGCCAATGATGGGACAAGACAAAGTACAGATGTGAGAGAAGCATATATAGAGAGTAAAAATAATTTTGGCCTCCCCTTACATGTACTAGCTGGTCGTCAAATTTTGCGTTATGGTGATGAACGATTGGTGGGTTCCCTTGATTGGACAAATGTAGGAAGGAGTTTTGATGGACTTCGTTTCAAATGGGAAGACAAATTATTTTCCTCACATCTTTTTGTCACTTCGGTAAGCGAACGCCATTCGGATATTGCAGGTAATACAACCAATTTTGGAGTCAAATCTCAGTACAATACTTACCTTGATTGTCCCTATAACGGCACAAAAGTATGTTCACCAAAAATTGATGCACAAAGACAAGAGTTAGGTGATTCATACTTCACAGGATTTTATAATACACTCAAACCATCTGATTATTTGCATATTGATTTGTATTATTTGGGATTACAAAAAGAATACCTTCGCACAAACAATTCCCTTGTCCTAACCACGGGAGAAGTTGGGAATCCAAACACACGTGCGGGACGATGGGATGTACTCCATACTTATGGAATCCGAGTTACCAACAAAACACAACCAGGCAAAAAAGCACTTCAAGCAATTGATTATTCCTTTGAATACGCTACCCAAACAGGAACTACGGGTAGGAATATTAATCCAAAATGGGACTTTTTCCAAACCAATGTGAATTTGGTTGACCCACTCACGAATACAACATACCAACAAAATTTATACCGCGAAAAAGAACGTTATAAAACCTTCGCCTTCGGTGCTGACATTGGTTATACGATTTCTAAAGTAAGGATGGGAGTCGCATATGATGTAGGAAGTGGTGATCCAAATCGCACAGATGGATCAATTGCATCTTTTCAAAACCTTTTTCACACAAACCACTTTTTTTATGGAATGGCTGACCAAGTCAGTTGGGTGAATATGAAATCAAAATCGATTAATATAAGTTATGCCACTGAATCTTATGGAACATTTCGAATCGATTATTTTGCCATCGAAAAACACAAATTACAAGATAGTTGGTATGACTTAGTTGGAAATGCAAAATCGGGTGCGAGTACTGAATCCATTTCGAATAACCAATACGATGTAAGCCAAGTATTGACAGAGAATGGTACTGGGAACAATCGACCAGTGTCCTTACTCGGAAGGTCACTCTTTCGTGAAGTGGATGTAAAATACAATCTTCCTTATAAAAACATTCTGATCGAAGGTGGGTACAGTATGATTTTTGCGGGAGATGCGATCCAAAGCAAAGTGAATGACCGAACTGTGAATGCTAACGTGTATACAAATCAATTTTCGAAAACAGCACAGTTTGCATATCTTATGGTAACATCACAGTTTTAAACAATAATAATCCCATTTAACCAACCTATTCCACAACCAAACCTTCTATAATGATTGTTCGGCGAGAGTACAAAGCACGGTTAGAAGCAAACAAAACTTGTGCACCTGTAGTGAGTGTTCGGATCACTGAGTCAGCAACATTTTCTTTTGACTCTATCCGAAGGTTTACAATTTTTTTGGCATTTGGGAGTTCTTCTCGGAATATTTCATCTAACTGGAGTGTGTCGATGGCTTGTGTATCAAACAAATACCAGGATAGTTTTACTTCGATGTGGAAGGGACGGTACTTTTCGTTTGGTTCGAGCTCATTGGAAAAACTAACAGGGATTTTGGTATCTGTTAGTTCATACCGGTAAGTTGCACAACCCGTCATGAAAATAGAAAAACAAAGCACTAAATAAAGTGCGATTTTGTGAAAAGAAAACTTCATTGGTTGCCACCTTTGTTTGTCGCATAAAGATTTCCACGAATGTGGACTGAATAAGGCCTAACAATTCCGACAGTAATCAAATCGTAAATCCCATCCATAAACTCATATTCCTCTGTGATTTTTAAATCTCCAATATGGGCATTGGGATACTTTAAATAGAGTTCAGAGAAAAATTCATCCAAAGTTTGGTCTCTCACATTGGACAGACCCCAAAATAGATACACTCGTGTGTAGGTGAAATTGAAGGACTGGATTTTTTGGTACCCTTCTTCTTTGGTAAACCCATTCAATCGGACTTTTTGTTTTCCCCAAGTTTGGTAATACGAAGTATTGGCACATTGCAGGAGTAGGAATAGAAGGCTCAAAATAATTTTAGATTTCATAAAACTCTCAATCACGATTCATAGTACAGAACTGTCGTTAGAGGGCAATTGTAAAAAACTCCATTCATATTGACAAGCGTTATCTAAAATTGCAAAAGAAGTTCTTTTGTTAAGAGGGAGAGAGCGAACAGGGTAATGGCAATCAAGCTGTTTTGCATCATTGTTAGATTCCATTTGGACATTTAGTGTTTCAAATCCATTTTAATTCCAAAACTCTTTTGGTTTTTTCAAAAAAATTCCAAACACATATCCTTCTAGACCATTCTTGGTTTTGATTTTCACCCAAGGGGCAATGTTTTCATCAATTGCAATAATTGGATTCATATTCACTTTGAATCAAGTCTGCTGCTTTTTTATTTTTATATTGAGTGTACGGTAATACTAACATTGGAGTGAATCCAATTGGTCCTGTCCAAAACCCGACACCAAAGGATAAAGCAGAAATTGCTGTAGTAAGATTTCTATTTTGAATTTGAATTTCTCGCATTTGACGTTTCGCATGAAAATACTGGGCAACACATTCTTCTTTGTCAATTTTTGGAGTCTCTGGTATGGAAATACAAGCTCCGAATAACAAAAGTAAATTTATTGTAAATGATTTATGATTTCTTTTGCGCATCGATCTAATACCTTCAAATTGGCAACTTCAATCATGGATTCGATTTCGCTAGTGCGATAAAACCCATAAATTTCTATTGTTTTTTTGGCATTTTCTATGATTTCAATACTTGTGCGTGGAACACCATTAACGGAAATTTTACATAAGAGTTTTACCTCATAATGATGATTGCGTACTTGCAATGGCCAGTAGCCAGTAAAAGGCCAAAATGCTGGCCAAGTTTTCCACATGATAAAATTTGATTCGAAATTAGGATACACCTCAATATCGATCAGATACTTGTCCACCTCCTCTTTAGAATTTCGATCTTTTGAGACATCTAAGACTTGATTACTAACTCGATTGTTTTTTAGAATGGATTTGAAAGTATATTTCCAAGCCTTTGTAAAATTGACACTATCAGAAGTGTAAACTTCAAATTTACCGATATAAACTTCTTGGTTTATAAAAGGATAAATAGTATTTTCTGCTTCTCTAGGTTGTGGAACCTGTTTGATGTCAATCGCACAGGAAATAAACAAAAAGAAAATAAGTACACTCGTAATTTGATTTTCATTTAACATATGTATGATTACTTTCACCCTAGACCCACATCCAATGCCATCATCAGCACAAATCCAAACATCGCACCGAGAGTAGACATTTCGGTTTCTTTCCCCGTATGTGATTCTGGAATCAATTCCTCCACCACTACAAAGATCATCGCACCTGCCGCAAAGGAAAGTGCAAACGGAAGGATACTAGCTACATAAAACACTAGGGCCGCACCAAGAAGCCCTCCAATGGGTTCCACGAATCCAGAAAGTTGTCCATACCAAAAACTTTTTTTAGCACTATACCCTTCACGTAACAATGGAATGGAAACCGCAGCCCCTTCTGGGATATTTTGGATCCCAATCCCAAAGGCAACCACCACTGCCGCCATAAGAGCCTCGTAAGTAAACCCATCACCTAAGGCACCAAAGGCGACACCTACCGCAAGTCCCTCTGGGATATTATGCAAAGTGATGGCAAGGATGAGTAACAAACTCCTTTGGAAAGAAGACTTCCCTCCTTCGAGTCGGTTTT